>NZ_JBFULL010000024.1:0-17021 GCF_056400345.1 Microbacterium sp. P5_B6
GTGTGCCCATCGTCCAGGGTATTGAGACCTCAACGTTGAACAACTTCACCATCCGTGCGTTGGCCGCCTTCGTCCTCGAAGACAGGAAGGCCGAGATTGAGGCGGCGCTGCGTCCGGGTGGAAGCGGTGATCCCTACGCCGCACTGAGCGACGTGCAGCGTGGTGTCCTGCACGAGGCCACGCGGATGGGGATCCCCCTCCGCGCGTGGGAAGACTTCGACGAACTCGCGACGACCGTCGCGTTCGACGGCGTGGGAAGTCTCGTCGGAGTCTTCGACCCGTCGTACGTTGAGGACTTCTGGACCAAGCCCGGCTACCTGGGCACGGAGCAATCAAGTTTGGGTGAACTGTTCCGGGCCGCGCTCGCAGAGGATCCCGGCAGCCGCAGTCGTCTCGCGCGTCTCGCCTACCACCGCTACACGCTGCCCACCCGGTCCGGCTTTGTCGGCTACGACCAGTACCGAGACGCTGACGGCCACCCCATCTACCCGCAACGGGCTACTTCGGTGTCAAGCTTCCTTGGACGAGCCATCAGCGGCGGCGCTCTGTTCAACGGGCAGATCACGGGGAAGATGATCGCGGTGAACAGCGTTCTCGACTCCGACGCATTCCCGTGGCACGGTGCGTGGTACGCCGACCAGGTGCACTCGGCCCTTGGGGCATCGGCGGACGACTCCTACCGGATCTGGTATACGGATAGCGCGAACCACGGGCCCTACCCGAGGAACAACACCGACGATGCGCGGCTGGTTCCTTACATGCAGGTGGTCTTCCAAGCACTCGACGACATGGCGGCGTGGACCGAGGACGGCATCGCACCCCCGCAGTCGACGAACTACAAGGTGACAGACGAAAGTCAGGTGGTGCTTCCGGACGCGGCAGCGGTCCGACGCGGAGTTCAACCCACAGCAGACTTGACCCTCCGGGGAGGCGCAGACCGAGTCGCGGTGGCCGCCGGAGAGGCGGTGCAATTCTCCGCCAAGCTGCAGGTTCCCCCTGGTGCCGGACAGATTGTTTCCGTCGAGTGGGACTTCGAGGGCGACGGAACGTACGAGAAGGCGGTGATCCCGGCCGGAAAGAGCACCATCGTCCTGAAGGCCTCGCATACTTACGGGCAGTCCGGCAGCTACTACCCCGTCGTCCGCGTCGGGTCCCAGCGCGACGGCGACCCGACAGACACGCTGACGATCATCCAAAACCTGGACCGCGCCAACGTGGTCGTGAACTGAGCTCTGGACGACGAGCCTTGGACGACCCAGAGATGTCCGTCAGTCCCGGCGCATGTCCCGTGCCAGAACACGCTCATTCGCTGGTCGGGTCGTTGAAGTTATCTGAACCTTCGGCCCTGACCAGTGAGGTCCTCGCCATTGTGAGCAGCGAAGCGCAGCCGATCATCCCCGGGTTCTTTCCCGATCCGACCATCTGCCGGGTGAACGGTGACTACTACCTGGCGAACTCGAGTTTCGAGTACTTTCCCGGCGCGCCGATCTTTCACAGTCGCGACCTGATCTCGTGGACGCAGATCGGCAACATCCTGACCAGTCGGTCCCAGTTCCGCCTCGGAACACCGGGGCCGTCGACCGGGGTGTACGGATCGACGCTGCGGTTTCGGGATGGCCGATTCTGGTTCATCACCACCAACATCAGCGACTTCGACTCCGGACAGGTACTGCTGCACGCTGAAGACCCTGCCGGGCCGTGGAGCGAGCCGATCTTCGTACCGGAGGCGATCGGCATCGACCCCGACCTCTGCTGGGACGACGACGGCGTGTGCTACCTGACGTGGCATGTGCTCGACTTCACCGTCGGCGGTCAGGGGATCAGACAAGCGCCGATCGATCTCCGAACCGGACGGCTGCTCGAGCCGTCCTACCCGGTGTGGCAGGGGAGCGGGATGCCGATGGCCGAGGGGCCGCACCTGTATCGGATCGGCGACTACTGGTACATGATGCTCGCCGAGGGGGGCACTGAGCGCGGGCATTGCGTCACCGTCGCCAGGGCGCCCTCACCCCGTGGGCCGTTCGAGTCATGTCCCTGGAATCCGATCTTCACGCACCGCAGTAGCTCACACCCCGTGCAGAACGTGGGGCACGCAGACCTGGTTGAAACGCCGACCGGCGATTGGGCCGCTGTCTACCTCGGTGTGCGCCCGCGCGGTTCCACGCCCGGGTTTCACGTACTGGGCCGCGAGACATTCCTCTCCGGTGTCGACTGGGTCGACGGCTGGCCGGTCTTCGATTCGGGCCGCTTCGGCATTCCGGTTCCCGACACGGGCTTCGACGAGAACTTCGAGGAGCCACAGCTCGACCCGAGGTGGGTCGTCCCGGGCGGAGAGCCGCAGCGGATCGTGGCTATCCGCCCCGACGGTGGGCTTGCCTTCGCGTCGTTCCGGCAGCCCTCGGACTTCCTCTGCACGAGGGTGAGAGATTTCGAGTGGAGTGCGGAAGCAATTGTCGAAGCTGCCGGCATGATCGGACTTCGCCTCGACGATCGTCATTGGTGCGGAGTTCTCGTCGAGGACGGCACCGCTCGAGCTCTCGTGCAGATCGGCGACGTCAGGCAGGAAGTGGGGTCCGTTGCAGTTCCTCACTCCACGCGGGTTCGCCTTCGGATCTCATCCGTTCCGCCTCAGAGTCCGCCCATCCCGTTCGGCTATGCAGGACCAGACGATCTCATCCTCTCGGTCGAGCTGGACGGCAAGGACGCTGAGATCACGCGGCTCGACGGCCGCTACTTCTCCACCGAGGTCGCCGCCGGATTCACCGGACGCATGCTCGCCCTGGGCTGCCCTTCAGCCGCCGGTCGTGTGGTCTCGGTCAGCTATACGCCGATGTCCGCCTGACCCCGGAACTCTCGCGAACGGGGCACAGTCGACCTGCAATTCCTACCCGAGAGCGTTCGCCCCCAGCATCCGGATAATGGTCTCGCGGATCTCTGGCACGGCTCGAACCAACTGCTCCAGAGGGCAGCGGAAGGTGACGGCGCTGACGCTCACTGCCCCTGAAGGCGTAGCGGAGCCATCGAGGTGGATGGGGATCGCGACGCAGTTGACGCCGATCTCGTTCTCCTGATTGTCGATCCCGAAGCCCCGCTGACGCGTGGCCGTGAACTCATCGAGCAGCGCTTTCGGGGTGACGAGAGTGTTCGGAGTCTTCTGCTCGAGCGGAAACTCGCCGAACCACTCGCGAACCTGCTCCAGGTCCATGAGACGACTGCTGAGAAGTGCCTTGCCGACACCTGTTCGATACGCCGGGTTGCGGCCACCCACGACAGAGGTGAGCCGGACAGCGCCCTGCGGAGGATCCATCTTGGCGCGGTAGACGATGTCCTTGCCCGAGAGGACCGCGTAGTGCGCGGTCTCGCCGAACTGCGCGGCGAGCTGTTCGAGCAGCGGTTGAATGCGCGCCGTCTCCGGCCGCCCGTCCAGGTTGCGGAACGCCAGCCGAAGGTACTCGTCGCCCAGGATGTAGACGCCGCGACCGGTCATATCTGCCAGGCCGGCCCGCCGCAGGGTGGCCAGGGCACGGTGCACGGTGGGCTTGGAGCTGTGAAGAACGCCCGCCAGCTCATCCAGCGAGACTCCCAGCGGGTGGTCGGCGAGCTCGATCAGCACAGCGATCACGCGCTCGGCGCCGACCAGCTTCTCCTCGGTCGTACCGCTGGCGCTCGGGGTGGTCTCTTTCGTCATCATCGCCTTCATTCTCGACTAGCGGGCCAGACGAGGGTCCACATGCACCTTGGGGCCGGGGCCCGCGTCGGCACCGCGACGCCCTTCGAGACGATCGGGAACGTCTTCGAGGGCGACGACCTCGCTGACGATCGGGTCCGGCACCACCGAGCCGTCGGCGAAGTGCTCGATCGCACCGGCGAGGCCGGGCGAGGCGGAGAGGATGCCCACGGCGGTGATGTCCTTCAGCGCGATGTCGCGAGTGTCGACGAGGCTCGGCGCGGATGACAGCCCGATGTACACGACACGTCCCGCCGGCTTAGCCAGCCGCACCGAGAGGGCGGGCATCGCCTTGTTGCTGGTCGCTTCGATGACGGCATCGAATTGATCGGATGCCGATGCCCCAAGATCGTCGAGCTGCCAGGTGTGCCCGACGCCGAGCGTCTCGCCAAGGGCGAGCGATCCTTTTCGGACACCCCCGATATGCACCTCTGCCCCCGCGGCCAGGGCGAACTGGGCCGCCAGCAGCCCGATCGTGCCAGAGCCGAGCACGAGGACACGCTGACCGGGCGCGACGTTCGCCGCGCGCACAGCGCGGAGGGAGTTTCCTGCCGGCTCGACGAGCGCCGCCGCCGTCACACTGACATGCTCCGGGATGTCGTACGCGAACCTCGTGGGCACCAGCATCTTCTCTGCCAGAGCACCGGCCCAGCCGTCGCGGATGCCGACCTCGAACCGGTTCGGGCACACCCAGTGACGGCCGGCAAAGCAGTACTCGCAGTGACCGCACCCGAGCATGGTGTCGCCGGTGACCCGCTTGCCCAGCCATTCCTCATCTGCCGCGTCGCCGGCGGCGATGACGCGGCCGGTCCACTCGTGGCCGAGACGGAGGGGAAACGAGGTGTGGCCTTGCTCGATGTAGGCCATCTCGCCGGTGTACAGCTCGACGTCAGTGCCGCAGATTCCCACCCGCTCGACCTCCACGAGCAGCTGCCCCGGCGCGGCGACCGGATCAGGCACTTCCCGCACCGAAGCCTTGCCGGGCGCAGTGACGACGAGCGCGCGCATCAGGCGCGCGAAGTGGGGTTGGCGATGACGTGCTGCGTCTGGGTGCCGAGCCGCGTGATGCCGAGCGTCATCGTCTCGCCGCCGCGCAGGAACTGCTGCGGCTTCATACCCATGCCGACGCCAGGAGGGGTGCCCGTGTTGATCAGGTCGCCAGGTTCGAGGGCGAGGAACTGGCTCAGGTAATGGACGATGAAGGCGGGGCTGAAGATCATCGTCGAAGTGGAGCCGGTCTGGCGGCGCTCGCCGTCGATGTCGAGCCACATATCCAGATTGAGCACATCGCCGACCTCGTCGGGTGTTACGAGCCACGGCCCGGCAGGGTTGAACGTCGGGGCGGACTTGCCCTTGGACCACTGGCCACCCCGCTCGGTCTGCCACTCGCGCTCGCTGACGTCGTTCACCAGCACGTATCCGGCGATCGCCGCGGCAGCTTCAGTCTCATCGGCGAGGTAGGAGGCGCGGCTGCCGATCACGATGCCGAGCTCGACCTCCCAGTCCGTCTTCACCGACCGGCGGGGGATGAGTACATCGTCGTCGGGGCCGATGAGCGTGTTGGGCGACTTGGTGAACAGGATGGGCTCGACAGGAACCGCCTGGCCGGTCTCGGCGGCGTGATCGCTGTAGTTCAAACCGATGCACAGGATCTGATGGGGACGCGCGATGGGAGCCCCGAATCGCCGCCCTCCCACCGCTTCAGTACGTCCTGCGGCGACGCGCTCGGCGACGACGTCGCTCAGGCCGGCCAGCCCGCCGGAGCCGAGGAACTTCTCCTCGAAGTCGCCGGCGATGTCGGACAGGTCAACGAAAGTGTCCTCATCCAGGAGTGCGCCGGGGGTTTCGGAGCCTGCGGGACCGAGTCGGACAAGTTTCATGCGAGCGCAGCTTTCTCGTGATGCCAGTAGGGAGTGGAGGTGCTGCCGCCCCAACGGTGGGAGGGCAGCCCGGTCGCGTTCACGTGGGCCAGGAAGATCGCTCCGGATGCATCGCTCCAGTGTGCGAGACCCTCCTGCGCGGTGGTGATGGCCAGGGTGTCGAGGTCGGGTCCGACGAACGCGGGACAGGATGCCTGCGTCGCGTCGACCTCCACCATGTCGAGCAGTTCTCCGGAGAGCGCGTGGTGACGGATGCCGGAGCCGCCCCACTGTGCGACCCACAGGGTCCCATCGGCGCTGACCGTGAGGCCGTCGGGATAGGCGGGGAGATCGGCCAGCACGACGTCCCAGGGCTCGTCGAAATCGAACTCACCCGGACCATACGAATGGCTCGACACGGTGTTGGCGAGTGTGTCGACGTGATAGATCGTGTCTCCGTCCGGGGAGAAGGCGACGCCGTTCGAGAGACGGATGCCGGTTCTCAACGTTTCAACGTTGCCGTCGGGGGCGACACGGACCAGGACCTCGGCGCCCGTGTCATCGCCGAGGGCCAGACTGCCGACGACGAACCGGCCCTGCGGATCGACCGCCCCGTCATTGAGTCGGACGTCGCGCCGGTCCCCGAGGATGTCCGGACCATACGAGATCGTTCCGTCGGGGCCGATGACCACGAGCCCCCGCGCACCAGCGACGAGCAGACCGCCGTCCTCGGTGAGGGCGACGGCGCCGGCGGTCTGGCCGATGTCGACGGTTGTGATGTCGACGATGAGTCCCTCTGACAGGCGACCCGAGAGGACGCGCCCTCTCCAGATGTCAACCCAACGGACGAGGTCGTCGCGGGCATCCCAGAGGATGCCCTCGGCGAGTTCGAAGCGGGCGGGCGTTGCCGCGGAGGCGGTGAAAGACGTCATGGTCTCCAAGATCGTCATCGGAGGCGAGCTATGGCATAATTCAGAATGTTAGCGCATCATTCGACATGCTGGAAAATGAGGTTCACAGGTGAATCAGCTGCGCAGTGCCGAGTGGTACGCGGGAAACGATCGCAACGCCTACATCCACCGGGCGTGGATGAGGCGCGGGAATCCCGAGGAAGCACTTGACGGCACGAAGCCGCAGATCGCGATCGCGAACACCGCCTCTGACCTCACTCCGTGCAACATGCACCTCAACGAGGTCGCCGAAAGCGTCAAGCAAGGCGTCTGGGCGGCGGGCGGTGTGCCGTACAACCTCCCCGTCGTCTCGCTCGGCGAGACGCAGGTCAAGCCGACGGCGATGCTGTGGCGCAACATGGCCGCGATGGCCATGGAGGAGATGTTCCGCGCCAACCCCATAGACGGCATCGTTCTCCTCGGCGGCTGCGACAAGACGATCCCCGCGCTGCTGATGGCAGCGGCATCCGTCGACATCCCGGCGATCGTCGTTCCCGGCGGCCCGATGCTGACCGGCCACTTCGGGGGCCAGGCGCTCGGCTGCGGCACCGACGTGTGGCGGCTGAGCGAGGAGGCCCGCGCCGGAACGATCTCGGGGGCGCAGTTCATCGCGTCGGAGCAGTCGATGATCCGCGGCAAGGGCCACTGCAACACGATGGGAACCGCGTCGACGATGGCGGTCGTGGCCGAGGCGCTGGGCATGACGATCCCCGGGTTCGCGGGCACGCCGGCCGCCGACGCCCGGCTGCTCTCGCTCTCGCACGGCACCGGTCGGCTGATCGTCGACATGGTGGTCTCGGACCGGAAGCCCAGCGACATCATGACGAAGGAGGCCTTCCTCAACGCCATCGTCGCGGTCGCCGCGGTCGGCGGGTCGACGAACTCGGTCATGCATCTGCTCGCCATCGCAGGACGGCTGGGCATCGACCTGACCCTGGAGGACTTCGACGCGGCCGGGTCGGGAGTGCCGGTCCTGGCGAACCTGCAGCCCAGCGGCACCTTCCTGATGGACGATCTCTACCGTGCGGGCGGGCTCCTCGCCCTGCTGACGCAGGTCAAGGACCTCTTCCACCCAGACCCGATCACGGTGACCGGCAAGCCGCTGGTGGACTATCTCGAGGGCCACCCCGTGTACGACGCCACTGTCATCTTTCCTCGTGACGCGCCCCTGATGGAGGACGCCGGCATCGCGGTGCTGCGCGGCAACCTCGCGCCGCGAGGGGCGATTGTGAAGCCCGCCGCGGCAACCCCGGAACTGTTGCAGCACGTCGGGCCCGCCGTCGTCTTCGACAGCGTCGAAGACATGCGGGCGCGGATCGACGATCCCGACCTCGAGGTGACCGCCGACTCGGTGCTCGTGCTCCGCGGCTGCGGCCCGCGCGGCTACCCCGGCATGCCGGAGGTCGGCAACATGCCCCTGCCGCAGAAGCTCCTCGAGCAAGGAGTGCGCGACATGGTCCGGATCAGCGACGCGCGGATGAGCGGCACGGCCTACGGCACCGTCATCCTGCATGTCGCGCCGGAGGCCGCGGCGGGCGGACCGCTCGCCTTCATCCGGACCGGCGACATCGTGACCGTCGACGTCGAGAACCGGATCCTGAGTTTCGACGTGACGGAGGACGAACTGCAGTCCCGCAGCCAGGCCCCCGCGAGCGAGGCGGCGTACGCCGCGCCGACGCGCGGCTGGGCGAAGCTCTACGTCGACCACGTCATGCAGGCCGACACCGGCGCCGACCTCGACTTCCTGATCGGGTCGAGCGGCGAGAAGGTGAGCCGTGAGTCCCACTGACATCGCATCGCGCGCGGACCTGGCCGATCACGCAGCGCTGGGGCGAAGCCTCTCTGCCGCACTGCCCCGCGCGGGCGCCGTCTCGGTCAGCGCCTTCGACCGGGTGATCGCGGCCGTGGACGCCTCGCACTACTTGATCACCCCCCGCGCGGTCGTCACACCGACCGGCATCGACGAAGTCGCCGCACTCCTCGCCTACGCCAGCGCCGCCGGCCAGCCGGTGACGTTCCGCTCGGGCGGCACCAGCCTCTCCGGTCAGGCCTCCACCGGACACATCCTCGTCGATACGAGGAAGCACTTCCGGGGCATCGAAGTGCTCAACGACGGCGCGCGCGTCCGCGTCGGCCCGGGTGCGACCGTCCGTCAGGTCAACGCGCGGCTCGCACGGCACGGCCGGAAGCTGGGGCCCGATCCCGCCAGTGAGATCGCGTGCACGGTCGGCGGTGTGGTCGCGAACAACTCCAGCGGAATGGCGTGCGGAACGACTCAGAACACGTACCGCACCCTCGAGTCGGCCGTGATCGTGCTCGCGAGCGGCACCGTCGTAGACTCCGCCGCCTCCGATGCGGACGACCGGCTGCGGGCCGCCGAGCCGGCGCTCTGGGAG
Source organism: Microbacterium sp. P5_B6 (assembly GCF_056400345.1). Taxonomy (NCBI): domain Bacteria; kingdom Bacillati; phylum Actinomycetota; class Actinomycetes; order Micrococcales; family Microbacteriaceae; genus Microbacterium; species Microbacterium sp. P5_B6. Next base: position 8,933 of record NZ_JBFULL010000024.1, read on the forward strand.
GCGCTCGGCGCCCTTCGTACGAGCCTGGTCGCGGAGCCCGCGCTCCGTGTTGAGGTGATCCGGCAGTTCTCGATCAAGAACACGATGGGCTACAGCATCAACTCGCTCATCGATCACGAGGAGCCGGTGCAGATCCTCAGCCACCTGATGATCGGGAGCGAAGGCACCCTGGGCTTCGTCGCCGAAGCGACCTTCCGCACCGTCCCGCTGCACAAGCACGCCGCCACCACGCTGCTGGTCTTTGATTCATTGCCTGCCGCCACCACAGCGCTGGTCGACATTGTGGTGTCGGGCGCGGCGACGGTGGAGCTGATGGATGCCGCATCCCTCCGCGCCGCGCGCATCGACCCCGAGTCTGCCGCTGCTCTCCCCGCCTTCGACGTCGTAGAGCACTGTGCGCTGCTCGTCGAATACCAGGCCGCCACAGCCGGGGACCTCGATGCGCTGACCGGTCCCGCCGAAAAGCTCTTCGCGACACTGCCGCTCGTGGAGCTGCCGGTGCTCTCGACGAATGCCGCGATCCGGGCGGCGCTCTGGCACGTTCGGAAGGGCCTGTACGCGACGATCGCGGGTGCCCGCCCGTCGGGAACGACGGCGCTGCTGGAAGACATCGCGGTGCCCGTCGAGCGTCTGTCCGAGACCTGTGAGGGACTGCAGCGACTGTTCGAGATCCACGGCTACGGCGATGCCGTGATCTTCGGGCACGCGAAGGACGGCAACATCCACTTCCTCCTGACCGAGCACTTCGACGATCCCGCCAGCATCGTCCGCTACCGCGCGTTCACCGAAGACATGGTCGACCTCGTCCTGGCTGCGGGCGGGACGCTGAAGGCAGAGCACGGTACGGGCAAGATCATGGCGCCGTTCGTTGCGCGCCAGTACGGCCCTGAACTGTACGCGATCATGCGCGACATCAAGCGGGCCTTCGATCCGGCAGGCATCCTGAACCCCGACACTGTCCTCACCGACGACGCCGATCTGCACCTGCGCAACCTGAAGTCCACCCCGACCGTGGAGGCCGAAGTCGACCGCTGTGTGGAGTGCGGGTACTGCGAGCCGGTGTGTCCGAGCAAGGACCTGACCACCACCCCGCGGCAGCGGATCGTCGTGCGCCGCGCGATCGCCGAGGCCGACGCCCGCGGCGACATCGCACTCTCGAAGGAGCTGCGGCGCGAGCAGGAGTACGAGGTCATCGACACGTGCGCCGTCGACGGGATGTGCCAGACCGCGTGCCCGGTCCTCATCAACACGGGTGACCTCGTGCGCCGCCTCCGCTCTGAGACCGTCGGAGCCGTCGAGAGCGCCGTGTGGAACACGGCCGGCAGGGCGTGGGAAGCCACCACCCGGATCGCATCGACCGCATTGAGCATGGCATCCGCTGTTCCCGCCCCGTTGATCGAGGTGCCGAACAAGGCAGCGCGCGCCGTTCTCGGCCACGACACGCTTCCGCTCTGGTCGCCGGACCTTCCCAAGGGCGGAAAGCGACGAGCCACGGGACGAACAGGCTCGAGCACCCCCACGGTGTCCGCCGTCTACTTCCAGGCGTGCGTCGGCACCATGTTCGGGTCGGCCGAGAAGGGACGAGGCGTGGCGTCCGCCTTCGCGTCCCTCGCAGCCAAGGCCGGCATCGCGCTGATCCAGCCGGACGACATCGGGGCACTCTGCTGCGGCACGCCCTGGAAGTCGAAGGGCATCAGGGGCGGCTACGCAGACATGGTCACCCGCACGATAGACGCCCTGTGGATCGCCTCCGATCACGGCGCTCTGCCCATCGTCTGCGACAACTCGTCGTGCTCGGAAGGGCTTCTCCTGTCCCTCGAGAAGGCGATCGACATCCATCCGGAGTACCACGTCCTGCGCCTCCTGGACGCGGTCGACTTCGCCGCGGAGCACATCCTTCCCCACATCACGGTCACCGATCCGCTCGAGACCATCGTGGTCCACCCCACCTGTTCGAGCACCCGCGCGGGCTCGAACACCCATCTGCTGGAGCTGGCCCATGCCGCCGCGAGCAGCGTCACGGTGCCGGACGACTGGGGATGCTGCGCCTTCGCCGGCGACCGCGGGATGCTGCATCCCGAGCTCACGAAAAGTGCGACGGCCCGCGAATCGGGCGAGGTGCGGGACGGGGAGTTCGACGCGTATGTCTCGTGCAACCGCACCTGCGAGATCGGCATGACCCGCGCCACCGGTCACCCCTACCAACACGTTCTCGAAGTACTCGACCAACACTCAAGGAGCTCCACATGAAGCGCGCGATCATCACCGGCGGCCAGAGCGGACTGGGCGCCGCGTGCGCCGACCGGCTAAGGGCGGATGGCGTCGAAGTCATCACCTTCGACATCTCGCCTGAAGCTGACTACCGCGTCGATGTCACGGATGTCGCATCCATCGCGGCGGCCGTGGCGGCGGTGGGACCGGTCGACATCCTGATCAACAGCGCCGGCATCGTCGGACCCAACAAGCCGCTGGTCCAGAACGACCCTGAAGCGTGGGAGCGCACGTTCGACGTCAACGTGCATGGCACCTTCCGTGTCATCCAGGCCGTCGCGCCGGGCATGGTGGAGCGTGGCTGGGGACGGATCGTCAACATCGCGAGCATGGCGGCCAAGGACGGCAACCCCAACCTCAGCGCCTACTCCGCATCGAAGGCGGCGGTCGTCGGCCTGACCAAATCGCTCGGCAAGGAACTCGCCAAGACCGGTGTACTCGTCAACGTGATCGCGCCCGCAGTCATCGACACCCCTATGAATGCGGCGACGGCGCCGGACGTGCTGGCGCACATCACCTCGCTCATCCCCATGGGTCGCGTGGGAAGGGCCGAGGAAGTCGCGGCACTCGTCGCATGGCTGACGTCGGACGAATGCAGCTTCTCGACAGGAGCGGTCTACGACATCAGCGGCGGCCGGGCGACCTACTGATTGGAACGAGCCCCTAGCCGTACTGACCTGACCCAGGTCGAAAATCGCGTGACAACTCGGGACGCCGTGCAACGCCGCCAGCATGGATGGGAACGCCAATAGGGAAGGTTCTCCACTCCGCCCAGCCGTTCGTCGCCATCGGTGTCGGCGGGAACGCGGGGGTGAGGTCGCCGTTGGTGCGCGAACTTGAGTGCCATATGTCAGCTTCTACGGTGGATGCGACTTCTCGGATGTGGACGTTTGTTGGGACGCTATGGGAGCGCGACTTCACCGTCGGTGGTCCTGTGGCTCCGCCATCCGTTGTCGATCGATAGATCCGCCTCACCTCTCGAGAGGCGGGCACCCACTTCGTGACGGTGAAAGTCAACGCTCATGGCGCGGAGTGCTTCCATGCCGGAGCTGAGGAGATCCCAGCCTCCATGGTGACCCTTGCCACACGAGGCCCTACCTGGCGAACGGAGTACCACAACAGAGGTAGTGGGGCGTACCGGATTTGAGGTAGATATTCCCAGTTCTGCCCCGTGCAATTTGGAGGGGCTGCCTCCGGCGGGTTCCCCAGCGCGTGATATGTGCGGCGACCGATCGTGCGACGGTGACTGAACGTGTTGCCGTCGCTGGCGGGACCCCGTCGGGTAGGGCGAAGCCTGTCCCCCAGTAGCGTCCGCGCCGAATGCCGGCGATCCGAAGGAGATCACGCGGATACGCGTTGCGGCGACTCGTTCGCGGAACCGGCATATCGAAGACTCGACACACCCGGACGTGGTCCTCAGCAAGACATTTCTCGCCGCCCAGAGACGCACAGCAGACTCGGCAATCCTCGATTGACATCTCTACTAGCCCCTCCTAATTTGAACGCGCGTGAATCCTTTCAGTCTGTTCAACCCAGTCGATTCAATTGTCGGTCTGGCGACGCGGGAGTCGCGGATTCACGGACTATTACGCTCAAGGGAGAGAAAATGTCTAGAGACCCACGCTGGCATCAGGCGTTGAGGATTGGATTGGTCGGCTCGGTAAGTTGCGCACTTGTTGTGGGTGTGGCAACTACTGGCGCGTCGGCGGTCACCCCACCGTCGATGTCGACTGCTGTTGTCGCACCGCACGCCGGAGCCTCCGATTTCGCCGATCGACTGGAGAGCGAGTACATCGATCCGGATCGGGTCTACAGCACGGATGTGCGCTGGTGGCTCGGCGAGGCGTCGAACACGGACGAGAGCCTGCTGGAGGAAATTCAGGCGCTCTATGACGGCGGGTTCCGGGGAGTGGAGCTCGCAATGCAGGGCGACGCAGCGGCCCCCGACGGGCTCTACGCGTATGGCACCGATATGTGGACCCACAAATGGAACTTGATGATGAACAAGCTCCTAGATCTTGGCATGGGGGTCTACCTCACGTCGGGCACAAACTGGTCCACGTCCAACGTTCCCGGCCTGGATCCCTCAAGTCAGTCCGCGATGCAGAATCTGACGATGGGGACGGGAACCGTGGCACCGGGCGCGAGCCTGACGGTGCTACCGGCACCCCCCGCAGCTGCGCAAAAGGCTGGTGCGACCTTTGTGACAGCGTATGCCTATCGCATCGTGGAGGGAGACACGGTCGACCCAGACAGTTTCGTCGATCTCGAGCCGTCGTTGTCCCAGGGCGCGGACGTGTGGACGCAGAACGTCAGTTGGACTGCGCCGTCCGACGGCACGTATCGAGTGTTCGCGATGTGGACGCAGGGCACCTATCAAAGCTCGAGCCCGTCCGCTCAGCCCAGCTACGCGACAAACTACTTCGATGACAGGGGTGTACAGGCGCTGAAGTCCTTCTGGGAGGACCATTACCTCAGTGATCCTGCGCTCGTTGAGAAGTTCAAGCATGGCGACGTGCAATTGTTCATGGACTCCCTCGAGATGCATCCCGGCGGTGGCGGGGACTACAGAAACAAGATTCCCAGGGCGCCGCAGTTTACTTTTTGGGCCGAGGACCTCGCTGACGAATTCCGGGCGCGCAAGGGCTACGACATAACCCCGCACCTGTTCCTGATTCAGGGCGTGCAGTCCTTCTTTTACGATGCCTACCACCGGATCGAAGAAACCGGATTGTACCGACTGGACGGCGAAGAGGAACTCCGCCAAGGGATCATCAACGACTACCAGGATGTGCTCACACAGCTGTACATGGAGAGGACGCTCGAGCCGCTGAAGGAGTGGCTGAACTCTGTCGGCATCAAGACGCGGGCGCAGATCTCCTACGGCAAAGTGGTCGAGATGTCAGAGCCCATCATGGCGGTGGACTATCCCGAGGCTGAGAACTACAACCAGTACAACCAAATCGACATATTCCGGATGTGGACTGGCGGATCAAAACTGGAGAACAAGGTGCTGTCCACCGAAACCGGCGCCGCCATGCCCAACTACGCCAGCACGAAGCAGATGGACCTGAAGGACGCCTACTCTCAGTACGCGGCTGGGTTCCAGCGGATCATCTGGCACGTGTATGGCGCGGGGTACAGCTACGGGAGCTTTCAATGGCCCGGCCACAACTCCACCGGCTTCCGTCACTTCGGTACGCGGCATCCGGGATCGGCGGACTACGACGAGTTCAACGCTCACCTTGGTCGTGTGCAACAGCTGGTTCAGACGGGAGAGTCCCGCACTGACGTCGGTTTTATCAAGCAGGACTGGGTACACGGCGTGAGTAAGGATGCCGGCATCGCAGGCGACAACGCGAAGATGAACTGGCAACTCGCGCACCAGGGGATCTACTACCGTTCGACGGAGCTGCAGAACAACGGGTATACATACGACTACTTCAGCCCGAAGTTCCTATTCGACGACGACGTCTCCTTCAACGAGGAAACGCAGACCATTGAGAAGGCCGGATACAAGGCCATCGTGCTCTTCCAGAACTGGCTCGATGTGGACGGCGCGAAGAGAATCCTGGAGTGGGCCAGGAAGGGCCTCAAGGTCGTCATCCTTGAAGACGCCGGTTCGCGCACGCCATTCAACGATGGCCGGGGAGCAGAGCTGGCCCAGGTGATGGCGGAGCTAAAGGCGGAGGCAACCGTGCGCACCGCGGACGTGTTCGACGCTCCGGCAGCTGGCTACTTCAGCAATGCGGCCGGCGGATACGACGACAACGTGATGGAAAAGCTGATCGAACTCGGCGTGGAGCCCTACACCGGCTACACCGAGCCCAACCTGCAACTCCTCACGCAGACGCGTGAGGACGGGGATGGCAATCAGTACGTCTACGCGTATAACTACGGAGACGACGAGTACAACAAGTTCAGCAACGACGAGCGCGTTCGCAACGTCAGCTTCGGCACAAACATCCAGACCGAAATCGTGAAGAACGGCCAGTTCATCCCGTACTCGATCGATGCGTGGACCGGTCAGGTGACGGAGCTCGCAGACTACGAATGGGTAGATGGCAACACCGTTGTCCCAATCGACCTGGACTACAACAACGTCGCACTCCTAGCGTTCGAGGCGGTCGAAAACGGAAAGGTGCACATCACAGCTACCGACGCGGACTCGTCGCGCGCCGTCGCCGACGGTGTGGCGGTGCGCGCGACCGAAACCGGCAGCGTGACAACCACCCTCAGCAACGGGATTAAGTTCCAAGAGCCGCTGACGGTTCCAGCGCCATACGACATCACCGACTGGGATCTGACTGTCGAGTCGTGGCGGCCCAATCCTACGGTCGGCGATTTGCTGCGGACCGAGACGATCGACGGTTTGACGACCACCAACCGGAAGACGTCGACGGTCAAGACTGTGATCGACGTCAAGTTGGACGCCTTGAAGACGTGGAACAACATTCCCGAGGTCGGAAAGAACGTCTCCGGAAGGGGCCACTACGAGGCCACGTTCAACTGGGACGCCGACTCCGCGTCGGGCGCCTATCTCGACTTCGGTAGTGGACTCGTGGAGACCATGAGCGTGTGGATCAACGGTCGAAAGGTCGGCGGAGACGTCTCCGCAAACGCGACGAAGGTTAGACAGGACGTCGGAGGCGTCGGCAAAGCAACCATCGACGACGGCAAGGGCAACCAGGTTCCTCTCGTGGGCAACGATCTCCACACCGGCGGTGTGAGCTGGACCAAGCCAGTCGCGGACGTAACCCCATACCTGGTCGACGGTGAGAACGAGATCGTCATCGACTACAACTCGACGCTCGGCAATCTGCAACTCAGCCGGGGAATCGGCAACGCTATCACTCAGCACCACTTGAACTGGTGGAAGGTCGCGGTCGACTACCGCGAGTACGGCCCGCAGCAGGCGAAGATTGTGCCGTTCGTCGAGGCGGCCTACCCCGGGGACGGCTTCGCCGGAGTACGTTGGCACATTGATCGTGCTGAGCAGGCGGGTGAGCTGACGGGCAACGCACTCAAGCAGGTGCGCAAGCACGTCGACCAGGCCGAGAAGCTGACCGGTCAGGCTGCGATCACGCAACTCGACAACGCCGCACGAAAGGCGTCCGGGAGCACGGCAGTCGTCCAGGCGCTCAATGCGCTGAGAGTGACACTGGGCTAAGTCACCAACGCGACGTGCCCGGCAGCCCCGCGCTGCCGGGCACGTCGCGCGTTCCAGAAGTTGCGTGTGCGCACTACTGTCCGAAGAGGCGTTGCGGAGCGGGATTCCTGCCGGGGTATGGAGTCGGGGGTTTGGTTCCCGTGAGCAGGATGACTCGGCGCCGCAGCCAGCGTCTCCGACTTCCGGACGTCTGTGATCCAGAACTGGCGCTCGGAGTCCCACCTCCAAGTCAATGTCCCGCGAGCTTGGTTGGAGTGATGGGCGTGAGCGAACATGAACCTTCCGGCAACCGGCGCAGTGGGGCTACTGCTGCCGCAATTGCGGTACGGCACCGTACCCGCAATCGGGGTACGAGATGCGAAAGAACGTCACTGCCGGGTTACGCTTCGCTCGTGACCGAAGACATGTCTGCCCCCCGGCAGCGCTGGCGGTACACAGCGGGATGGTGGAGCGTCACGCTTGCGATGCAATGCGGCTTCCTGTTTCTCACCTTTGTGCGGCCCGTTGATTTCTACATCGCTTTCTCGTCATGGGCGGTTGAACCCTTCGTGACCGTGATGATCGCCGTCGTAGCGCTGTCGTTTCTGCTCCGGACTGACGCGCCCTGGTTGTTCTTCGGGATAACGGCCGCCTGCGCGATCGGTTTCG
>NZ_JBFULL010000025.1:0-16661 GCF_056400345.1 Microbacterium sp. P5_B6
CCCCGGGCCTGATGGGGTCAGCCCTCGTCGTTGGCCGACTGCACCAGCTGCATGAAGTCAGCGCCGCTGATGGAGCCGTTCGCGAGCGCGCCGCCGTTGGTCTGGCTGATGCCGGTGCCCTTCGACGTGAACAGCGCCTCGAACCAGAGCACGCTCGAGGGCGCGTTCTTGATCGTGTCCTGCACGATCTGCGTGGTCGGAGACAGGTCCGACGGCTCCTCCTTCAGCGTGAAGCCCGACACGACGCCGGAGTCGGCGAGAACCGTGTCACCGTAGTTGTTCACGATGCACTCGATCCAGGCCTTGGTGTCCTTGTCAGCGCCCTTCTGCGAGAACATCACCGGGATGCCGACATTGGCGGGGACCTCGTCGATGCTGCCCTGGCCGCCTTCGACGGCCGGGAACGGCGCGAACCCTACGTTGTCGACCCCGATCTTGTTCGCCTCCGCATCGTTGAAGTTCGCCAGCGCCCAGCTGCCCATGTAGAAGAAGGCGGCCTCGCCGGTCAGGAACTGGTTCATGGCCGCGTTGTAGTCCACGGACCCGACGGCGTCGCCGAAGTAGCCCGCCTTGCCGAGCTCGGCTACGGCATCCGCCGCCTTGACGTACTCGGGATCGGTGAGCGAGGCATCCCCATCGGCGACCTTCTGCAGAGCGTCAGCACCCAGGTCCCGGAAGATGTAGTCGCCCACGAGGCGCGTGATCGGCCAGCCGTCCTTGCCGTCGGCTGCGAAAGGCTGCACGCCGGCATCCTTGAGCGTCGCCGCCGCGTCGACGAGGTCGTCCCAGGTCTGAGGAGCCTCGATGCCGTTGTCAGCGAGGATCTGCTTGTTGTACCAGAAGCCCTCGATGTTGAACTCGGTGGGGAGCGCGTAGAGGTCGCCGGCGCCGTAGAGCGCCTGGATCGTCGAGGCAGCTGCCGGGAGGATCGCGTCCGAGGCGCCCAGTTCATCCAGGGTCTCGGTGAGGTTCAGCACCTGGCCGGCGTCGATGAAGTCCTGCATGAGCGAGGGCGTTCMTGCCGCCATCTGCATGTCGGAGAGTCCATCCTGGCTGGCGAGCAGCTGCAGCTGCTGGTCCCACTGCGTTCCGGCGATGCTGTCGGACTTCAGGGGTGCATCGGCGTTCGCATCGGCGCACGCGCCGTCGGCGAGAGTCTTCAGCGTGTCGATGATCGTCGTGTTCTCGGTCTGGCCGAGGTACGTGAAGTCGCCGGACCCTTCGGACGACGATGAGTCCGCCGGACCTGAGCATGCCGTGAGCGCAAGAGCTCCGACACCGACAAGTGCCGCGACCGGGATCAGGCGCCGGACGCGCCCTGCTGCTGTGGCCACAATTCCTCCTTGAATGCGACGCTTCTTTTTTGAAGCGCTTCAAAGGACGAGGATGCCACAGTCCACGAAGGCCGTCAACCGCGTGACCAAGCCGTTATGAATCGCTTCAATTGCGCTACCCTCGAGTCTGTCGGCGCGATATGCTCGCGAGAACAGGATTGTCCGGCCCGCCAACTTTTCCCGGAGGTCGCGATCAGCACAGAGGCACGCGGCGGCTCACGCCCTCAGCCGAGCATGAGCGACGTCGCACGCCATGCGGGAGTCGCGATCGGCACGGTGTCGAACACGCTGAACAGTCCCGAGAAGGTGTCGGAGCGCACTCGTCGCAAAGTGCTGGGGGCGATCGCCGAGCTCGGCTTCGTCCGCAACGACGCCGCCCGCTCGCTGGCCGCAGGGAGCAGCACGACGATCGGGCTGGTGCTCGCCGACCTCGGCAACTCGTTCTTCGTCGACATCGCGCGAGGCGTCGAGCAGGTCATGCGCCGCCGCGGCTTCGACGTGCTCATCGCCAACACCGAGATCGACCGCGACCGTGAGGTGCGCAACCTCGAGCTGTTCGAGCGGTCGCGGGTCGCCGGCATCCTGTTCGCACCCCTCGACACGCCCCTGGCCCACTCGGGCGTCCTGCCCATCCGCTCGACCCCGACCGTCCTGGTCAACTTCCCGTCGGACACCGGCGCATACCCGTCCGTCGCCGTCGACGAGGAGCGTGGTGGCGCACTGGCCGCATCCCACGTGCTCGAGAGAGGTGCGAGGCGGCTGCTGTTCGTGGGCGGCCCGCTTTTCCTCACCGCGGTGGGCGATCGCCATCGGGGGGTGTCAGCGGCGGTCGAGTCCGTTGCGGGCGCTCAGCTCGAGCTGCTCGAGACCCGCGGCCTGAACATCCGCCACGGCCGCCAGGCGGCGCAGTTGGTCCTCGAGCGCGGTGCGGGCACGTACGACGCCATCGTCGCGGCATCCGACCTGCTGGCGATGGGCATCGTGCAGGTGCTCGACGATGTGCCCGGGTTCTCGGTGCCGGGCGACCTTCTGGTCACCGGCTACGACAACAACCACTTCGCGTCCGAGACCTCGATCCCCATCTCGACGGTCAGCCAGCCGGGCGAGGAGATGGGCCGCACCGCCGCCGACCTGCTGCTCGAGAAGATCGAGAATCCGCGCGCTGCGAATCGCGCAGTGGTCCTCTCTCCGCACCTCGTCCCCCGACGATCGACGCTGGGTGACACCTGGCATCGCGACTGACCCGTCCGCCCTCGTCCACAGCCGTCGGGGCATACGCGAGATGCTCAGGGAACTCCCCGCATAATGGAAGGGTGCCTCCTCCCCCCGGCACAGGAAGCACCACGGTGATCACATGCCCTACCGCGATCAGGCGACAGTGGATGGCTGGGTGCGAGAGTTCCTCGACACCCACGCCGGCACGGCTGCTGAGGTGTCCGTCGTCGACAAGGATTTCACCGCGGGTCCCGACTCCGGCCTGGTCGTGGTGTCACTGCGCAACGCGTCCACCGTCACCTACATCCAGCCGGTGGTCCGCGAGGGCATGCCCCAGTGGCTCGTCACTTTCGAGGCCCGGGGCGAGAGCTTCGATCTGGACGCCTCCGGCGTCGCCCGGCTCGCGGCCGATCTGACCACGATCGCTCGCATGTGCGAGCACCTGCAGGTCAAGACCGACGCGGCGTTGCAGGCGACCCGCGTCGCTTCTTCCCGCTGACGCGCTCGCTTACGCGGGGAAGAAGAGCGCTCCTGCGGTAAGCATGAGGCTCACCGCGATGAGGCCCGACCCCGTCGCGAGCCAGCGCGCGATCGGCTCGACGGAGGTGAGGGGTCCACGCTTGCCCCTCCGCTCGACCTCCACCAGCGCGCGCTGCGCCGCGCGCAGGGAGAAGTAGCGTCCGACGGGCGTCGAGAACCCGTCGACGGCGACGAACGTGTCGTGGGCGGTGGACTCGATGAAGCCGATGTACCGGCCATCGCGCCTGCCGACCCGGAACCCCGGCTCCACCTCGTCCCATCGCACCGCGTGCGGGACGAGCGGCGGCGCAGACAACGTGATCGTGCTCATGCCGCACGCTCCAGCAGCGCGCGAGTGACGTCGATGGGCGCGGCAAGCTCGTCCGCCTCGGACAGGTCGATCGTCAGACCAGCCGATGACGACGCCGCGCGGGCCATCTCCTCCAGGTGCGCGCGGTCCAGCGCGTCGACCTCAGCCGAATCGAACTCGAAGCGCAGGGGGATGGAGCAGTGCAGCCAGATCGTAGAGCGACCACCGGCCACGTTGTCGGGGTGCTTCCAGCTGACGGAGAAGCTCTCCGACCGGCGCAGCTTCGTTGTGGCGACCACGCGCAGGTGAGCAAGCGTGCGGTCAGGCATCACGATCGCTTCGGTGCCGTTGCCGTAGTAGAGACGACCCATGTTCCTGTCTTTCGCTAGGGGAAGAATGTTGTTAGAGACATTACACACCACTTTGATCGCTAGTTCAACCTAGATAGTTGTCTCGGTGTATTGTTGAGATCTGAGAAGCACGGGAGGTGACATGGCAGAGACAGAAACCGCAGTAGGCGCCGATGCAGTGGTCGAGGCGTACAGCCGATTCCGCCGCGCAGACACGGACCTGCATCAGCGCGTGCGATCGGTGACGGGGATGGGCGAGACTGAGCTGCGCTTGATCCAGTACGTGATTCGCGCGCACCGCGAAGGCCGAGTAGTGAAGCCGACCGAGATCGCCCGGCACCTGGGGATCTCATCGGCATCGACCACGGCGATTCTGGATCGACTGGAGCGGGGCGGCTCACTGGAGCGCCGCAGTCACCCGACCGACCGGCGGAGCATCCTCATCGCGCCGACCGACGAGGTCGAGACCAGGTTCTCTGCGACAGTCGAGGAGTACGATCGCCGTCTTGCGGCGCTGGCGGGCGAGCTGTCGAACGATGAGCGCGCCGCCGTCGAGAGGTTCTTCCACGCTTTCACCGAGGCGGCGGACTCTATCGCCTTGGGCTGAGGCTCACGACCTTCGCGGGCCCTTGCGAGGGGTCCGCCACGATCACGGGCGGGCTTACGCCTCGCGCGTGATGGTCCTTCGATACGCGGCTTCGCGGCTACTCAGGAACCGATCCGCCGATCACGGGCGAGGCTACGCCTCGCGCGTAATCGTGACCTTCACGTTGAGGTGGCTCTTGAACGGCCCGGCGTAGACGCCGCGCAGCGGCGGCACGTCGTTGTAGTCGCGCCCTCGTCCGACCAGGACGTGCCGGTCGCCGATCTCGATGTTGTTGGTCGGGTCGAAGCCCTGCCACTCCCCCGAGAACCACTCGATCCACGCGTGCGACTCGCCGGCGACGGCCTGACCCACATCGGCGTTCGGCTTCGGGTGCAGATACCCCGAGACGTAGCGGGCCGGGATGCCGACCTCGCGCAGTGCGCCGAGCGTGATGTGCGCCATGTCCTGGCACACCCCCTTGCGCGCGTCCCACGCCTCACTGGCGGTCGAGTGCACGCCCGTGATGCCGTGCATGTACTCGACGGCATCCCCGATCGTCGTGGCGATGGCGTGCGCGGCGCGGCCCGGATGGTCATGCTGACCCGCGATCGTGCGTGCGATCTCGGCCACCTCGGGGTGGGGCTTCGTGCGGACGCTCTGCGCGAGCTGCTCGACAGTCTCGATGGAGCGCGKGATCTCGGCCGCGAGCCGGTCCCAGCTGACATCGACGTGCTCGAGCGGACGCGGACGCACCTCGACCAGCGATCGCGCGGTGATCTTCAGCTCGCCATGGGGCGACAGAACGTCGAACGCGGCGACGCGCGTGCCGAAGTAGTCGACGTAGTGGTTCACCGACGTCGACGGGTCGATCTCGAGCGCTGAGCTCAGCACGAACTGGCTGTCGGTCGAGCTCGGAAGCATCCGCGCTTCGTTGTAGGACGCCGAAACGTCGCCCTGATAGGCGAACCCCGTCGAGTGCTCGATGCGCAGGCGCTTCATGCGTGCCGCCCCTGTCCGCACGGGCGCGCTGGGGATGGCCCGATGGGCTCGACAACCGATCCAGCCATCATGATGAGAACTCTCCGATCCAGTTCGGCTCGGCCTGCGCGGGGAAGAAGCGCGCACGGATCGCTTCGGATGCCTCGCGGGTGACCTTCTGCACGCGGTCCATGTGCAGCGGCAGCTCGTCGAGGATCTCGCTGATCGGCCGGTACTCGAGGTCGTTGCGGATCTGTCCGAGAGCACGCAGCACCGTGTTGGAGTGCCCGACGCGGTCGGCCCGGGGGTCGATCGCGCTCATGCAGTGCTCCGCGCGCTGGATCGAGTAGATGATCGAGCGGGGGAACAGCCGGTCGAGCAGGAGGAACTCCGCCGCATTGCGTGCGCTCGGCATCCCCCGGTACGTCCGGAGGTACGCCTCGTAGGCGCCGCACGATCGCAGGATGGTCGTCCACGACGGACCGGATGCCTCTGTCAGCGACCGCGTCGCCAGCAGGCGCGCCGTCATGTCGGCCCGCTCGATGCTGCGTCCGAGCGTGAAGAACTGCCATGCCTCGTCGCGGCTCGTCGAGGAGTCGACGATCCCCACAGCGAGTGCGGAGCGCTCGCGCACCCACTGGAAGAACTCGTGCACCTTCTCGGTCTGCAGGCGCCGGGGCATGCGCGAGTTGGTCGTGTTCAGGCACTCCCAGAGCTCGGTGCTGACGATCTCGCGAGCCCGGCGCGCGTTCTCGCGCGCCGCGGTGAGCGAGTACGCGATGCTCGACGGGTTCGTCCGGTCGACCGCGAGGCGCGCCAGGACGTCCTCGCGCGTGACCTTGGAATCGTCCGCGGTGGCGAAGGACCCCATGACCGCGAGCAGCGACCGGCACGCGGTGTCTTCGTCGATCCACGGATCTTCCAGCAGCAGCTGCAGGTGGACGTCGAGGATGCGCGCGGTCCCGTCGCTCCGCTCGATGTACCGGCCGATCCAGAACAGTGATTCCGCGATGCGGCTCAGCACGTCGAGCCCCCCGTCCTGCTGCCGAGTCCACCCATTGGTGCCGAGTCCACCGACTTCGCGACCTCGAACCGTGTGGATTCGCGCGGAACAGGTGGTTTCGAGAGAGGAGGGACGGGGGATGCCTCAGCCCGCGCGGACTGCTGCTGTTGCTGCTGCTGCTCCTGCTGCTCGACCTGCGAGCGGGGGCGGTCCTGCGGGGAATGGGTGACGGCGGGCTGACCGTCGTAGATGATCGGGATCGCTGCCGTGACGGTGGCCGACTGATCGGCGACGAGTCCGGGAATACCGTGGCCCTGGCCGTACTCGACATGACCGGGAGCCGAGCCGCCGACGATCCACGTGTCTTTCGACCCGCCTCCCTGGCTCGAGTTGACCACGAGCTGGCCTTCAGGAAGGGCGACGCGGGTGAGGCCGCCGGGCAGCACCCAGATGTCCTCCCCGTTGTTCACGGCGAAGGGACGGAGGTCGGCGTGGCGTGGCCGCATCCCGTCCTCCACCAGCGTCGGGATCGTCGAGAGCATGACGACCGGCTGGGCGATCCATCCGCGGGGATCGGCGAGCAGCCGGTGGCGGAGCTTCTCGAGTTCGGCGGGTGAGGCATCCGGGCCCACCACCAGACCCTTGCCGCCCGACCCGTCGACCGGCTTCACGACGAGCTCGGGGAGCCGATCGAGCACCTCCTCGAGCGCGCCCGGGTCTTCGAGCCGCCAGGTGTCGACGTTCTTGAGGATCGGCTCTTCCGCGAGGTAGTAGCGGATGAGGTCGGGCACATAGGTGTAGAGCAGCTTGTCGTCGGCGACGCCGTTGCCGACGGCGTTGGCGATCGTGACGTTGCCCAGCCGTGCCGCGAGCATCAGCCCCGGGGCGCCCAGCATCGAGTCGGCGCGGAACTGCAGCGGATCGAGGAACTCGTCGTCGACCCGGCGGTAGATGACGTCGACGCGCTTGGGGCCGCGGGTCGTCCGCATGAACACCTTGCCGCCGATGCACAGCAGGTCGCGTCCCTCGACGAGCTCGACGCCCATCAGCCGGGCGAGCAGCGTGTGCTCGAAGTACGCGGAGTTGTAGACGCCGGGCGTGAGCACGACGACGTTGGGGTCCTCGACGCCGGGCGGGGCGGAGGCGCGCAGCGCGGCGAGGAGCTTGTTCGGGTAGTCGCCCACCGGCCGCACGCGCATCGAAACGAACAGCTCGGGGAGCGTCTGCGCCATGACACGGCGGTTCGAGATGACATAGCTGACGCCCGACGGGACGCGCACGTTGTCTTCGAGCACCCGCATCTCGCCGTGCTCGTCACGGATCAGGTCGATGCCCGACACGTGGATGCGCACGCCGTTGGCAGCGTGGATGCCCGCCGCCTGGCGGTAGAAGTACTGCGATGAGGCGATGAGCGCCGCCGGCAGCACGCCGTCGCGGACGCAGTGCTGGTGCCCGTAGGCATCGTCGAGGAACGCCTCGAGCGCGCGCACGCGCTGCTTGACGCCCGACTCGACGCGCGACCACTCGTCGTACTCGATGATGCGGGGCACGGCATCCAGCGGGAACGGCCGCTCCTCGCCCGCGAAGTCGAACGTCACACCCTGCGCGAGGTACGAGCTCGCGAGCGAATCGGTGCGTCCGCGCAGCTCTTCCTGAGTCATCTGCGCGAGCGCCTGATAGAGCTCGCGATACGCGGTCCGCGACTCGACCTGGCCGCCAGGATGAGCCGGCGAGCCGAACATCTCGTCGAACGCAGGGGTACCGGACGCGGTCTTGCGGGGCGCCAGTGTGGAGCCGTAGCCGTCGAACAGATCACCCATGTCGATGAGCCTAGTCCGGGCCGTGTTGCCGCTGTGTTTCGACCGGTTTCGGGCGAGCACGGGGGTGGGATGCCGGTCTCGACGCCACCGGCGGACACACCGGATAGCGGGCGCCGGCCACCCCCGGTCTGCTCTCCCGGCCCGCACAGCCTCCAGGGGACGTATGCTCCCGCTATGGCTCACCAGCCGGATGCCCTCGCCCGAGCAACCCGCGCGCCCGCCGGCTCAGGCGCACTTGCCGGCGTTGCGGCGGTCCTCCTCGGGGCGGGCGTGGGCGAGCTCATCGCCGCGTTCGCATCGCCGGGATCGAGCCCCTTCTCGGTGGTGGGGGGGGTCCTGATCGACCTCGCTCCCGCGTGGGCCAAGAACACCGCCATCGCCCTCTTCGGAACCTCCGACAAGATCGCATTGCTCGTCGGGATCGCCGTGGTGATGCTCGCGGCGGCGGCGGGCGTGGGCGTTCTCGAGCTGCGAAGGCCATGGTTCGGGGTGACGACCTGCGCCGCTCTCGGCGTCGCGGTGGGGATCCTGGCGACGACACGGGCCGATGCGGGCGGGCTTTCATGGCTTCCTTCGATCGCCGCAGGTGCGGCCGCGGCCTGGGCTCTGCGCGTGCTGACCGTCCTCGCCCGGAGGAGCGCCGAGACCGATGCGGCAGCCGAGGACGGGGGTGCCGTTGACGAGAGCCGGCGGCGGTTCCTCGTCTGGGCCGGCGTCGCCGCTGCGGTCGGCGTCGTCGCGGCGATCGGCAGCACCGCGCTGCGGGCGGCATCCCAGACCATCGAAGGCGTGCGCAGCGCGCTGAAGCTGCCGACTGCCGCCACGGCCGCAGCTCCCGTGCCGGCCGGTGCCGAGCTCGACATCGCCGGACTCGCCCCCGTCGTGACGCCCAACACGAGCTTCTACCGGATCGACACGGCGCTCGTCGTGCCGCAGGTGGACCCTGCGACATGGAGCCTGCGCATCCACGGACTGGTCGAGCAGGAGGTCGTCGTGACGTGGGACGAACTGCTCGCGCTGCCTCTCGAGGAGAGCTGGACGACCCTCGCCTGCGTCTCGAACCCGGTCGGCGGCGACCTCATCGGCAATGCCAAGTGGCTCGGCTATCCTGTCCGCGAACTGCTGGCCCGGGCGCGGCCGAAGAGCAGCGCCGACATGGTGCTCTCCCACTCGATCGACGGGTTCACCGCGAGCACTCCGCTGGAGGTGCTCACCGAGGACGGGCGCAATGCGATCCTGGCTGTGGGGATGAACGACGAGCCGCTTCCGGCGGAGCACGGCTTTCCGGTGCGGATGGTGGTGCCGGGGCTGTACGGGTACGTATCGGCGACGAAGTGGATCACCGAACTCGAAGTCACGCGGTTCGATCAGGCGACGGCGTACTGGACGACGCGCGGGTGGTCGGCCGAGGGTCCGGTGAAGCTGCAGTCGAGGATCGACCTTCCGAGGCGCAACCAGGGGCTGAGCGCTGGTCAGACGGTCATCGCCGGCGTCGCCTGGCAGCAGCATGTCGGCGTCGGCAAGGTCGAGGTGCAGGTCGACGGAGGCTCGTGGCAGGAGGCGACGCTCGCCACCGCGATCTCGGACGACACCTGGGTGCAGTGGTCCATCCCCTGGAAGGCCGAGACCGGGTCGCACGAGATCCGCTGCCGCGCGACCAACGTCCTCGGCGAGACCCAGACCGAGACGGACTCCTGGCCGGAGCCGGACGGCGCGACCGGCTGGCAGCAGCTGAACATCGACGTGGCCTGAGCCGAGGCATCCGTCGGTCTCGGCGTCCGCCGGCTCGGCGCCTGAGAACAGGTGATCAGCCCCGCACAGGCCGATCCCCCCGAAAACACCCTGCGGCGGGCAGAACGCCTGCTCTCAGCGCCAGGGAAGGCTCATGCCGACCCGCCGCCAGCCCGCCGAGCCTGCCGCCGACCGAGAGCCGCCGCCGACCGAGAGCCGTCGCCGAGCCGAGAGCGGCAGCATCCCATCCGCGTTCCCCTCGGCCCGCCCGAGAACAGGTGTCCTGCCCAGAAGAGGCCGTTTCGCTCCACAATGACCTGCGCCGGGCAGAACGCCTGTTCTCAGCAGGTGAGCCGACAGGGCCCGGTTCAGCCGGCGAGCACGACCCGGAGCTGCTCGACGGCCCAGTCGATCTCGGTCGCGCGGATGACCAGCGGAGGGGCGATGCGGATCGTGTGGCCGTGAGTGTCCTTGACGAGCACACCGCGCGCGAGCAGCCGCTCGGCGACCTCGCGACCGGTGCCCACGGCCGGGTCGATGTCGATCCCGGCCCAGAGGCCCGCGACCCGGATGCCGGTCACGCCGTGGCCGACGAGCTCGTCGAGCCTCGCCTCGAGGTGCTCGCCGAGTGCCGCCGCCCGCGTCTGGAACTCGCCGGTCTCGAGCATCTCGACGACGCGCAGGCCGACTGCGGCCGCGAGCGGGTTGCCGCCGAACGTCGAGCCGTGCTCACCGGGGCGGATGACCCCGAGGACGTCCTCGTCGGCGACGACCGCGGACAGGGGCAGGATGCCGCCGCCCAGCGCCTTGCCGAGCAGATAGACATCGGGCACGACGCCTTCGCGGTCGCAGGCGAAGGTCGTGCCGACGCGGCCCAGACCCGACTGGATCTCGTCGGCGATGAAGAGCACGTTGTGCCGCGTGCAGATCTCGCGCACCGCCGTGAGGTAGCCCTCGGGTGGCACGACGACCCCGGCCTCCCCCTGGATCGGCTCGAGCAGCACCGCGGCGGTCGACGGCGTGATGGCGGCCTCGATCGCTGAGGCATCGCCGTACGGCACGGTGACGAAACCGGGCGCGAACGGACCGAAGTCGGTGCGCGCCTGCGGGTCGTCGCTGAAGCCCACGATCGTGGTGGTGCGGCCATGGAAGTTGCCGTTCGCGACGACGACGGTCGCGGCATCCGGAGCCACACCCTTGACGCGATATGCCCAGGCGCGCGCGACCTTGATGCCGGTCTCGACGGCTTCGGCGCCTGTGTTCATCGGAAGGACGAGGTCCTTCTTGCACAGCCGCGCGAGCGCCTCGGCGAACTGTGCGAGCCGGTCGTTGTGGAAGGCCCGGCTGGTGAGCGTGAGTCGGCCCAGCTGCTCGGTCGCGGCTGCGATGAGGGCCGGATGCCGGTGCCCGAAGTTCAGGGCCGAGTAGGCGGCCAGCAGGTCGAGGTACCGCTTGCCTTCGACGTCGGTCACCCATGAGCCCTCCGCGCGCGCGATGACGACGGGGAGCGGGTGATAGTTGCGGGCGACGTGCTGGTCGCCTGATCCGATGATGCGGATCGCGGTCGTGTCGAGCACGGGGGTCTGCGAGGTGGTCATGGCGAGTTCCTTCAGCTGCGCAGCTCGAGCGTGCAGCACTTGATGCCGCCGCCCCCGAGGAGAAGCTCCGACAGATCGACGAGGATCGGGTTGTAGCCGCGTTCGCGCAGCTGCGCCTCGAAGCCCTTCGCGCGGGGCGAGATGATGACGTTGAGGCCATCGCTGGCCGAGTTGAGCCCGAACACCGAACCGTCGGCATCCGAGACCCGGATCGCGTCGGGGTAGCGCTCGGCGAGGATCGCCTGGCCCGCCTCATCGAACGCGGCGGGGAGGTAGGCGATGTTCGCGCGCTCGGCACCACCGGCCCCCTCGACGGGATCGAGCACCGCGATCGCGGTGTCGAGGTGGTAGAACCGGGGGTCGACGAGGGTGAGCGAGATGACCTCTTTGCCGAAGACCTCGCCGATCTCGCGGTGGCTGTCGCCGGTGGAGCGGAAGCCCGTGCCCGCAAGAATGGTGTCGCCGACGAGCAGGAAGTCGCCCTCGCCTTCGTTGACCTCGCGCGGATCGACGACCTCGAAGCCGTTGTCGCCGAACCAGTCCATGAAGGCGGGCCCCTCGGGCACCCGCTCCTGGAAGCGGAACTTCGCCCCGTAGGCGACGTTGTCGATGACGAACCCGCCGTTGGCGGTATAGACCATGTCGGGAAGGCCCGAGATGGGGTCGATCAGCTCGACCTCATGGCCGAGTGCGATGTACGTGTCGTACAGCGACTGCCACTGGCGCACGGCGAGTGCGGTGTCAGTGGGGTTGGCGGGGACCATCCAGGGGTTGATCGTGTAGCTCACCGTGAAGTGCTCGGGGCGGCACATCAGGTACCGGCGATGCTGCTGGATGCGAGCGGTTTCGGTGACGGGTGCGGTGGAGGCGGCGGGCGCGGGGTTCGGCATGGACATCCTGCTCCTTCGAACGGGTGGCGGACGCTGTCCACTGGCCCGGCGGTGCTTTGAGAAGCCGGCGACACGGGCACGCCGCCACCATTCTCTCACGCGCATGGCGGATCATCTGGGAGCGGAGTGGGCGCTCAGACGTGCCGCCAGCAGGGAGCGGATCAGTCGGTCACGACCACCTGGCCGGCATGGGGCCTGCACCGCGCCGGGGACGAGGCATCCGTCTGCGGATCCCCGTCAGTTCCCCTCCGGGTACTGGAACAGGTCGTCGAGGGAGGTGCGGAAGACGCGCGAGATCTGGAAGGCCAGCTCGAGCGTCGGCGAGTACCTGCCCTGCTCGATCGCGATGAGGGTCTGGCGGGTGACGCCGATCTGCCGCGCGAGCTCGGCCTGGGTCATGCCGGCGGCCTCGCGGACAGCGCGGATCGAATTGGTCACGCGCGTGGGCTTGACCATCAGACCAGGCCGCGGCGGTAGGCGATGACGCTCACGATGCCGCCCACGATGGCGGAGGCGGCGAAGCCGAAGTACATCGCATTCGCGATCCAGAACCAGTCGGCCTGGAACGCGCACAGGACGAGGACGCCCAGCCCGCCGATGACGAGGAAGGCGGTGCCGACCCGGCTTCCCAACTGGGAGATATCGCGGTCCCGCTGGTCGGACGCGCCCACTCCATCCGGCTCACGCATACCCGCAAGGATCCCCCAGACGATGCTCACCACGATGGAGCCGACGATGCTCCCGCCGATCGTCCACAGCATGATCGGCACCMAGTCGACCTCGGTGAGTGAGCCTCCGCCGGCCTCTTGGAGGGTCCACACGAGGTACACGATCATGCCGAGGATGCTGGCGATGAGACTCGACCAGATGTTGCGCTCTTGGTAGACCATCGCCCGCTCCAATGTCTAGAATCTTTGACATTTGAAGAGTAGGACTCACGACGGCCAGGGTCAAGTATTTTTTACATTCCCGGTGCCATCCTGCCCCCGCGTACGCTCAGGGCTTCGCGCACCCCGACCCGCGCCGGGGGTCACCACTCGAGTTCGGGCCATCCTTCCGAATCCCACGTGATGGGGGTGAGTCCCAGGCCGAACCGTCCGCCCTGGTCGGCGTCGTACCAGTGATACGCGAGCATCCCATTCGCCGCCGATTGCCCGCCGGGGCCGATGTGCGTCCCCTCCGTCCCGAGCAGGACCGTGCCGCCGCCCTCGGTGAGCGGGACGCCGTGGCGGTCGACGAAGGGGCCGGTCACGGCATCCGCTCGCCCCACCGCGATCCTGTAGGTGCTGTCGGAGCCGCGGCAGCACGAATCGAACGAGACGAAGAGGAACCAGTCGCCGTCGTGCTCCACGAGGTAGGGGGCTTCGACGGCGTTGGGCGGAAAACCTCGATCGGCGAGTCGCAGAGGCTCAGCCGAGTCGGCCCGTTCACCCCTGGGCCACGACAGCTGCACCATCCGGATGCCGCTCCAGAACGAGCCGAAGGCCATCCACGGGGTTCCGTCCTCGTCCGTGGCGACTCCCGGGTCGATCGCGTTGAAGTCGTCGGCGCCCGTGGATGCCATCACCGGCCCCTGGTCGACCCATTCGTAGGCGGGATCGCCCGGATCGAGCGTCGTATTGGTCGCAAGCGCGATGACCGACGTGTTCTTCCCGAAGGTCGACGCCGAGTAGTAGAGGTACCAGGTGCCGTCATTCTCGACGAGCTCAGGCGCCCAGAGGTTGTCCACTCCTTTGACCTGCTGGGTCAGCCACTCAGGCTTCTCGTCCCAGACCTCTCCCTCATACGTCCACGCGCGGCCGTCCGTCGAGGACCGGATCTGGATGTTGCCGTCAGCGACGGACCCGCTCCCGGTCGAGTAGACGAACCACTTCTCGCCGGCCTTGGCCACGGCGGGATCGTGCGTCGCGGTGTCGCCGGTGAGCTTCCACCCACCCGCTGGAGCGCACCCGGTGACCCCAGCTGCTGCGAGCACGCTGAGCAGGGCGACGGCGAGCGAGCGGATGCCGCGGGCCCGCCGCATCCGCTCCCCCGACGTCGTCAGCCGAGTGCGATCGCGGTCCACGAGACCGGGGGAAGAGTGACAGTCAGGGTCCCGTCCTCGACGACCGCCGTGTCATTCGCGCGAGGGGCGACGCGCTCGCGGTCGGCGAGCGTGTTCTTCGCGTAGACGTCCCCGTCGGCCAGCGTGTGGGACTCGAGCACTGCCACCGAACCCAGGGCTGCGATGTCGACGGTGAGCGTGACCGGCTGGTCCTGGCTGCGGTTGACGAGGAACACCGCGCTGTCGCCCGTCGCCGTATCGTGGGTGGCCACGGCGTCGACGAGCGGAACCTCTCCGTAGCGGGCGGTCACGTAGGTCGGCGATTCGAGCTTCAGCTGCAGCGCTTCACCACGGGCCAGGCGCGACGTGATCGCGAACGGGAAGAACGTGGTCTGCCTCCAGGCGGGACCGCCCGGCTCGGTCATGATCGGGGCGATCACGTTCACGAGCTGCGCGAGCGACGCGCTGGCCACCCGGTCGGCGTGCTTGAGCAGCGAGATCATCAGGTTGCCGAAGACGACGCCGTCGGCGACCGAGTAGATGTCTTCGAGCAGGCGCGGCGCGACCGGCCAGTTGTCGATTCCGGTGAGCTTGTCGACGCCGTGGAAACGGTCGATGTACCAGACGTTCCACTCGTCGAACGAGATGTCGATCTGCTTCGACGAGCCCTTCACCGCCTTGACGTGGTCGGCGGTGGCGGCGACGGTCTCGATGAAGCCGTCCATGTCGACAGCCGACGCGAGGAAGCTGGCCAGATCGCCGTCGCGCTCCTCGTAGTAGGCGTGGCACGAGATGAGGTCGACGTCCTCGTACGTGTGCGAGAGCACGGTCCGCTCCCATTCGGCGAACGTCGGCATGAATGCCGACGACGAGCCGCAGACGACGAGCTGGATCGACGGGTCGAGCTGCCGCATCCCCTTCGCGGTCTGGGAAGCGATCTTGCCGTAGTCCTCGGCCGAGCGGTGGCCGAGCTGCCAGGGGCCGTCCATCTCGTTCCCGAGGCACCACAGCTCGATGGCGAACGGCTCATCCCGCCCGTTCGCGCGTCGCTGTTCGCTGAGAGCAGTGCCGCCGGGGATGTTGGAGTACTCGAGCAGATCAATGGCCTCGAGGGTGCCGCGCGTGCCGAGGTTCACCGCCATCATGAGGTCGCTGCCGACCTTGTCGAGCCAGCCCGAGAACTCGTGCAGGCCCACCTCGTTCGTCTCGGTGGAGTGCCACGCCAGGTCGAGGCGCCGAGGGCGCTCTTCGCGGGGGCCCACCGAATCCTCCCAGCGGAAGCCCGACACGAAGTTGCCGCCGGGGTAGCGGATCGTCGAGACGCCGAGCTCCTTCACCAGGTCGATGACATCGGTGCGGAATCCCTCGGCGTCCGCAGAGGCGTGCGCCGGCTCGTAGATCCCGTCGTAGATGTGGCGGCCGAGGTGCTCCACGAATCCGCCGAACAGCTGACGCCGGATGCGGCCGATTGCGAAGTGCGGGTCGACGGTGAGATGGGCAGAGATCACTTGAGGCTTCCCAGGGAAAGGCCGCCCTGCCAGTAGCGCTGCAGGCAGAGGAAGGCGATGACGAGCGGCACGATCGAGACGAGCGAGCCGATGATGATGAGGCTCCACAGCGACGTTCCACCGCCGTTGTTGGCGGCCGCGAGGCTCTGCCACTGGTTGATGCCGACCGTCACCGGGAAGAGCCGGTTGTTCTGGAGCATCGCCAGAGGCAGGAAGAAGTTGTTCCAGGTCGCGACGATGGACAGCAGCAGCACGGTGACCACCGCAGGGCGCATGAGCGGAAGCGCGACCTGGACGAAGGTGCGCCACTCCCCTGCGCCGTCGACGCGCGCGGCGTCCAGAAGCTCGTCGGGCACGGCATCCCGCGCATAGACGGTCATGAGGTAGACGCCGAACGGATTCAGCAGCGACGGCAGGATGACCGCCCACACGGTGTTGGTCAGGTGCAGCTGCGACAGCATGATGAAGGTCGGGATCACCAGCGCCGTCAGGGGCACCATGACCGAGCCCAGCAGCAGCGCGAAGGTGAACTCGCGCCCGCGGAAGGCGAACTTGGCGAACCCGTAGCCGGCCAGCACCGCGAGCACAGTCGCACCCACGCCGCCGGTGAGGGCGTAGAAGGCCGAGTTGCCGATCCACCGCAGGTAGATGCCGCCGTTGTAGGTGAAGAGCTGCTGCAGGTTGCCGACGAAGTCGATGGACTCGCTGAACCAGAGGGCGCTTCCGCCTCCGAAGAGACCCGCTGCGTCCTTCGAGGAGTTGACCAGGATCCAGT
>NZ_JBFULL010000026.1:0-15709 GCF_056400345.1 Microbacterium sp. P5_B6
CTCGTCGACGACCTCACGCCGGAGGAGATCCACGGCATCGTGATCTCGACGGACCTCGACTGGACCGGCGAGTTCACCTCTTCGGATCCGCGGCTGGATCGTCTGTGGAGCAACGTGAGCTGGTCGGTGAGATCGAACTTCATGGACACCTCCACCGACTGCCCCACACGGGAGCGTTCCGGGTGGACGGGTGACATCCAGGTGTTCGCTCCCACCGCGACGAACATGGTCGACGCTCAGTGGTATCTGCGGCGGTTCCTTCACAACCTGGCGATCGAACAGGCTCCCGACGGGAGTATTCCCGTTGTCATCCCGTCCGGTTTTTCGGCGTTCTCCGGCGGTCCGCGCGGACACCTGGCCCGCGCCGGAACCGCAGCAGGGTGGAGCGATGCCAGCGTGCTTGTCCCGTGGACCCTGTACCAGCGGTACGGAGACGAGAGGGTGCTCGCTGACCAATACGAATCAATGGTGGCATGGGTGGATTCCTGCGCGCGCCGTGCACGCGAGGCAAGCAAGCGCAAGGGCTCCCGCGTGGTCCCGGAGGTTGATGAGTTCATCGTCGACACAGGATTTCAGTTCGGTGAATGGCTAAGGCCGGGCGAGAGCCCCGCCCTCTCTTCGATCGACGCAGCGCGCCGGGGCGCTGTCGTCGCCACCGCCTACCTTGAGCACTCCGCCCGCGTGCTCTCCCAGATCGCCCGCGTGCTCGGAAAAGACGCCGACCAAACCCGCCACCTCGCTCTCGCGAACGATGTCCGCCGCGCCTGGCGCACGAGGTTCCTGGGAACCGACGGGCGGATCGGCACCGATAGGCAAGACGACTACGTGCGCGCGATAGCCTTCGACCTTCTCGAGGGAGCGGAAGTGAGTGCCGCCGCCCAACGACTCGTGGGCCTMATCGAGAAGTCCGGAGGTCTGGGCACGGGCTTCTTGTCCACCCCTCTCCTGCTCGACACGCTTGTCGACACCGGCCACGCAGACATGGCATGGAGGCTGCTGCTCTCCACGACGAGCCCGTCCTGGCTGCATCAGGTGAACCGCGGCGCGACCACCGTCTGGGAGACGTGGGAGGGCTACAGAAAGTCCGGCAAGGCGAAAATGAGCCATAATCACTTCGCTCTCGGCTCGGTCGCCCGATTCCTCACCGAGAGAATCGCAGGCATCACACCGCTCGACCCCGGATACCGCACGATCGGCATCCGACCGCTCGTCGGCGGCGGTCTCACGGCAGCGCGCGCGGCCCTGCAAACCCCCTACGGCCCGGTCGAGAGTTCATGGTGGATGCAAGGCGATGGCGTCGAGTACGTCGTCTCGATACCTCCCGGGTCCACAGGGCGGTTCTGYGCGCACAGCGACATCGAGTCCGTCACTCTCACCCCAGGCATCCATGCTCTCCGCCGCACGAACAGCGCTGATAACGAAGTCTCTCGAACAGGAGGAAATGGGCCACCCGTCGCTATCGGCAACGACTGACACCCTAGGTTCAGCCTTTGCGTGGGGCTGTGGGTGCAAGCCTCATTCACCGGCTCCGCACCCGGGAGCGTCCGAACAKAGTGGACGACACGTTCGGGACTGCTGCACGGATAGGTGACATCTGATCTGGCTTGCCCGGGAGGGCGGCCTGGAAGGATGTCATTGTGCCCAAGCCCTACCCGAGCGAGTTCCGTGACGACGTCGTGCGCGTCGCCCGGAACCGCGAACCCGGAGTGACGATCGAGCAGATCGCGAAAGACGTCGGGGTTCACCCGATGACCTTGCAGAAGTGGATGCGTCGCGCCGATATCGACGAGTGCTCCAAGCCCGGTCAGACCCGGAACGAGGGCGCTGAGCTGCGCGAGGCGCGCAAACGGATCCGACTCCTGGAACAGGAGAACGAGGTGCTGCGGCGGGCAGCGGCGTATCTGTCGCAGGCGAACCTGCCGGGAAAAGGTTCTACCCGCTCGTGACTGAGCTCGCCGAATCGGGGATCCCCGTGACGGTGACGTGCCGGGTGCTCAAGCTCTCCCGCCAGCCCTACTACCGGTGGCTGGCGGACCCCATCACGCCCAGCGAGGTGGTGGAGGCGTGTCGGGCGAACGCGTTGTTCGACGCGCACAAAGACGACCCCGAGTTCGGGCACCGGTTCCTCGCCGACGAGGCCCGCGACGCCGGTGAGGCGATGTCGGATCGGACCGCGTGGCGAATCGCATCGGACAACGGCTGGTGGTCCGCGTTCGGGAAGAAACGCGGCCGCAACGGCAAGAAACCCGGCCCGCCCRTCCACGACGATCACTGCACCGTCACCGACGAGAACGGGCGGGTCCGGCACGAGTTCACCGCCGACGGCCCGAACCAGCTCTGGCTCACCGACATCACCGAGCACCGCACGGCGGCGGGCTAGCTCTACCTCTGCGCGATCAAGGACGTGTTCGCCAACCGGATCGTCGGGTACTCGATCGACTCGAGAATGAAGTCGAGCCTGGCCGTCCAGGCACTCAACAACGCCGTCGCAATGCGCGGCGACGTTGCCGGCTGCATCGTCCACAGCGACCGAGGATCGCAATTTCGAAGCAGGAAGTTCCTGCGCGCTCTGACCCGGCGCCGGCTCGTCGGATCGATGGGCCGAGTCGCCTCGTGCGGGGACAACGCGGCCATGGAATCGTTCTTCGCACTGCTGCAGAAGAACGTCCTCGACCGTCGCTCCTGGACCACCCGCGAGCAGCGGCGCATCGCGATCGTGACCTGGATCGAACGGACCTACCACCGACGCCGTCGACAGGCCGCCCTCGGCCGTTTGACCCCGGTCGAATTCGAGGTCATCATGAACACGCCAGCCCCGCTGGCTGCGTGACTACAACCTGTCACCTATCCGTGCAGCAGTCCCACGTCCCGATCCTGGTGACGGAGAACGGCATCGCCACCAGCGACGACAAGCGACGCATCGCGTGCACCGCGATCGCACTGAACGACATGGCCGACGCGATCGCCGACGGCATCGACATCCGCAGTATCTGCACTGGAGCCTGCTTGACAACTTCGAATGGGACGACTGGGAAGCCACCTTCGGACTCATTGACAGTCAGCCGGGAAACTTTCGAACGCCACCCCAAGCCCAGCTTCGGCTGGCTCAGTGTTGCTCTCTCAGGCTCGAGTTGCGAGAGCGAGGATCCATACGACCATCAGCGCACCATATTGGTCACGCTCTCTGCGTGCTACCGGGTCGCTGAGAAGCGGTGCATCGACTCTCCGCCGCTCCCCCACGGTCGCCACTCCTCGACGGGAGCGGGCGCACCACTCGTCGCAAAGCCGACCCACGCATTCATCATCCGGCGCGACAGATCGACGCGCGCCGGCGTCGCGCCGACGAGCGGGATCCGATCCACTGTGCCGAAGACATAGGCGATGTCTAACGAGTGGCACGATCCGAGCAGCCCACCCAGCGCGTCACTCGGCTCCGCAAATTCGTATACCCAGACTTCGTCGGCGGTCTCGCGCGCACGCGTGGCGACTTCTCGTGCCGGTCCGGCGAACAGCATCCCACCGAGCAGTCGCGCGTAGACGAGGTGCGGCGGCTCGGACGGCCCTGTGGCGGATGTGGCGTCGAAGAGCGCCTGCGGATCCGGTATGCCGAAGGCGGTGAGCCGAGCGACGACATCGTCCGCCGTCAGCTGGATCGTGTAGCCGGGGTCCGATGCCAGCAGCGAACCGACTTCGTGGGCGGTCCAACCGATGAGCAGTTGCTTCCCTCGCAATCCGACTCCGCCCGTGGGCCAGAACGGGTGCTCGGGCAGGTGAACGCGGTCGAGGACTGGACCGATTCCGGCCATCGACTCCATGGCCTGGGGCCCGAAGACATCGGCACCTCCCGCGAGCGCGCGCCCTTGTGCGGCGAGCAGGTCGGCGGCGGAGAGATTCTCGAGC
Organism: Microbacterium sp. P5_B6; assembly: GCF_056400345.1. Lineage (NCBI taxonomy): Bacteria > Bacillati > Actinomycetota > Actinomycetes > Micrococcales > Microbacteriaceae > Microbacterium > Microbacterium sp. P5_B6. The sequence goes on from NZ_JBFULL010000026.1 coordinate 3,901, forward strand.
GCATCCGGGGAAGGGCCGCCGAGTGCCTCGAAGACGCGGTCACGGAATCCGGTGACGGCACTCTGAGGCAGCACCCGGGCGAACGGCCCGCTCATCATGATCGCCCGGACGAACAGATCACGGGCGGCGGGCATCGCGAGCAGCGCCGCCACTTTGCCGCTTCCTCCCGACTGCCCGGCGATGGTGACGCGTGACGGATCGCCACCCACCGACGCGATGTTCTCACTCACCCAGCCGAGCGCGGCGATGATATCGAGCATCCCCGCGTGGGCGGAGTCTGGGTAGCCCTGATCGCGAAGATCGAGGAATCCGAAGAGTCCGAGTCGATGGGTCACCGTGACCACGACGACATCACCGCGCGCGGCGAGGACGTCTCCGTTGAACCACATCTCGTTGCCGGAGCCGGCGAGATGACCACCTCCATGAAGCCATACGAGTACAGGCAACTCGGCGCCCTCGCGTCCGGACGGGGCCCACACGTTCATGCGGAGGCAGTCCTCATCCATCGGTCCGCCTTCGAGAGGCGATCCGTTCCGCGGGTGCATCAACTTCTCGAGCTCCCCACGAGAGTCGAGCTGAGGCGCTGCCGGTCCGAAGGTGACCGCCTCACGGACGCCCGACCAGCTCGGCACCGGCCGCGGTGCGCGGAATCGATGGGGGCCCGACGTGTCGTCGCCGTAAGGAACACCCAGGAGAGTGAACACCCCATCGGCCTCCACACCGCGGAGTGTGCCTTGGATGGTTTGGATTTCTCGCAGCTTCATCTCAGCGCACCTTTCGAATCGGGATGATGAACACCGAGGCGAGCAGCGCGACCACCGCGGCGAAAATGTAGATCGGCGGATACGCCCCGGTGGCCCCGATGATGACGGCTGCGAGGAAGGGCGCGGCGATCTGCGGACCTGCGGTTGCCACGTTCAGGAGCCCGAGGTCGCGCGCGTTGTGCTCCTCGTCGGGAAGGACCTCGGTCATCAGAGCCTGGTCGATGGACGCGTAAGCGCCGTACGAGAGCCCGACCACGACTGCCCAGACGAGCATCCCCGCAAAGGTGGGGACGAACACCGGGATGAGCATTCCGATGCCGATGCCGACTGAGGCGATGATGACGAAGATCTTCCGCCGTCCGATGCGATCCGACAAAGGTCCTGCGATCGCCGTGGAGAGGATGGAGAATCCGAGGTTCACTGTGCCCAGGAGAGCGACAGCCGTCGCCGGATCGCCCCCTGGCAGGTTCTCGACGCCGATGTAGTCGGTGAGCGCGTAGTACTGGTACGCCGACACCGTCCAGAACCCGACCATGATTGTCACGCGCGCCCAGAACGCCCATGCGAAGTCATGGTCGCGCAAGCCGGCGAAGAACGCGGCGAAACTGCTAACGCGCTCGCTCGCCGACAGACGGGGACGAGCCGACGGCTCGGGCTCGTCCCGGCCTGCCAGCGGGTCCGGCGCGAGGAACACGAGGAAGAGAGTTCCGACCACCAGAACGGCGACCAGCAGCAGGTATCCGACGACCGGGTTCTGGACGAAGGCGGGCGCCAGGTTGAGCCCGTAGATGACGCCCAGGGTCGTGGCGATACCCATCAAGGAGGAGATGAGGCCGCGTCGGCTCACGGGCACCCGCTCGGGGAGCAGCGAGGTCAGCACTGCCTGGTATGCGGCCGCGCTGAGCATCACACCTACGTACACAACGCCGAGCCAGAGCAGCTCGTGCATCGAACCCATCAAGGCCAGCAGCCCGGTGAGCCCAATGGCGGAGGCGACGAGCCACGGCGTGCGGCGGCCGAAGCGGCTTCGGGTCTTGTCGGACATGGCGCCGAACAGCGGGTTGCCGACCGCCGCCGCGAGCGCTCCGAGCGAGGCAAGCACACCTAGCGACGCAACCTTGCCCGCTTCGTCGATCGAGGCGACCTGGCTCGGCAGCAGAATCTGCTGCATCCCCTGGAAAACGGCGAACAGCCCTGCCGTGGACAGGAGATAGCCTGACACGAACTTTGCTCCGCCTTGAATGCGGGGTTTCGGTGCGATCGCGCTCTGATTGGCGCGCGTATGGTCGGACACACGACCTCCTCGTCGTCGGGGTATGGAAGGGGTGCGACGTCATGTCGCAACGTTTCTATTATTCTCGAAGTTTGAGATAAAAGCAAGGGAGCACGAACTGATGTCTTCGCGATCAGCGTTGGGCGAGCTGCGAGACCGCAACCTGGGGCTCGTCGCCACGGCGATCCGCGAAACCCCCGACATCACTCACACTGAGCTGGTGCAGAAAACCGGACTCGCTGAAGGAGCTATCTCGCTGCTCGTCAACGAGCTCGTTTCTGCAAGGGTGCTCCATTCCGAATCCGCACCCGCATCCGGACGCGGACGGCCACGGCGGCTTCTGACACTGGATGACGAGCGACCCGCGCTGGTGGGGGTCGCTCTTCATCACAACGCCATTGAAATCCGCATAGCCGCCCTCAAGGGCCGCGTGCTCGCCTCAGAGACAGTGACGCACCCCGGCCTCTGGGAGCCCGGACGGATCGGGGCGGCCATCGCGGACGTCGTCCGCGGTTCGACCGCGGTCGATGCCCCCGGTACGTCCCTGGCTATCGCATTCCCAGGAATCCAGCAGGGTGGGCGACTCAGCTCCGAGGAGATGCTTTGGGACGCCGAGTCGATGGACGACTTGTTCTCTCCACTCGCGGAGGCGAACGTCCGTGCGCTTCATGTGGTCAACGACGGCGACGCCGCCACGCTGGCCGAGCATGCGTCCGGCGCCGCGCGCACCGCCGACAACGCCGTCGTCGTCATGGTGGGCAGCGGAGTCGGGGGAAGCGCGATCATCCACGGCGCAATGCTCCTCAACCACGGCGCAACGTCGGGCTTCGGACACACCCCCGTCGCGCGAGACGGACCTGAGTGCGGGTGCGGTCGCCGCGGGTGCCTGGAGCGCTTCGCGTCGCTCACGGCGCTGGCACTCCATCTGAACGAGAGGCCGACCCTGGAGTCCCTAGGCCCTGCGGCCTACGCCCGGCAACTCGCGGAGCGTGCTCAACGGGCAGAAGACGCCGTGCTGGATGCGCTTGGCGACGCCCGCGAGAAGCTGGGCGTTTTCGGCGACATCATCTCTGCGGTGCTCGGCACAGAGATCCTGGTCGTGACGGGCCCTGCAAGCGTCCTCACGCCGTGGCTGGCCCCCAGCTCTGTGGGGGTACCACCGATACCGGTGATTTCGGGCGACCACGGCTCGGATGCTCCGCTCGAAGGCGCTCTGAGCGAGGCGCAGAGGGCATACCTGGAGATGCCCCTGATGTTTGGCAAGACCTCAATTCTGACCGCTGGGCCTGCAGTGGCCTCGTTGCGGCATCCGCTGGCCTCCTCGTAGGACGGCGGTGAACGAACGTCGACGCGGTGTCATGTGCACCTTGCCGGCTGCCGATGGAACGTGCGACGTTCCTGCAATTGGTTGATGGACGACTGGGTCAGTGGGGACTGCTGCACGGATATGTGACATCTGATCTGGCTCGCCCGGGAGGGTCGCCTGGCGGGATGTTGCGGTACCTACGCGTTATCCGAGCGAGTTCAGAGATGACCTAGTGCCCGGATTCACCTGGTCCGGCCGTCTAGCCATTCCCGGACGGCGGCCCGCCAACGCTCGGGATCCGAGTTCCATGTCATGGCGTGATCCGCATCGAAGGATTTGAGGCGGACGACAAGCGGTCGCTGGCCAGCCAGGCGGCTCGAGGCGGAATATGGTGCCGAGGTGTCGCCAGTCCCGTGGAGGATGAGCGTCGGGACACACAGCTCATCGGCGCGAACGAGCCAGTCGAAGCGGTCCAGCGGAACTTCAGAATCGAGCCCGACCACTCGCGCCAGCACCAGAGAGTGCAGCCACGGTCGAGTGAACAATCCGAACCACGCCGGCAACCGGGCGCGAGCACAGTTCGCGTTGATCGTCGCCTGCCAATCCAGCACAGGCGATTCGAGCACCAGTCCATCGACGACGCCGCGGAACTCGGTGTCCGCTGCCAACTGAAGTGCGATCGCGGCACCCATCGACCAGCCGAACAGCACGATCCGTCGCGCCCCGTGGTCCAGCGCGTACTGCAGCGCCGCGCGGTCCTCCATCAGCCTCATCCCGTCCGGCCATGAAGAAGATCCCCGAGCTGAGCGCGCCCGTTCTGCGCACCATCAGCCCTAAGGATGTACCAGCGGCACCTCGCCTGGCGGTGGCCGTCGCGGCAGTGAGAGAGAAGCGACCCGACATAGCCGATGTCTTCGAGTTCATGTCGCTCAGCGGCATGCGGTGGGGAGAAGTTCGCGCCATGCGCGTCAGCTGGCTGTCAGAAGTCCCCTTTCCGCAACTCGTCGTCGAGAGCTCGCACTCCGACAACTACGAGGAGAAGGTTCCGAAATCCTGGCGCGGCACTCGCGCCATCCCCCTCTCACCGCGCGCCGTCGCGATCTTCACCCAGCACGCAACCGGCAAAGATCGAGATGAGTACCAATTCACAAACAAGTACGGCCGCCAGCTCAATGCCGGAGTGGTCCGCAAGTTCCCCCTCGGATTCCACCGGCACGCCCTCCGTCACTACGCCGCGTCGACCTGGCTGCGCCTCGGGACGCCCGTGCACGAAGTCGCTGAATACCTCGGCGACGACCCTCGGACCGTCTTGGCCGTCTACGCCCACATCCTGGGCGAAGGCCAGCGTCGAGCCCACATCGCCCGTCTCGCCGGAGCCGAGGAGGAGGCACAGAATCAGGCCGGGGACACCCGGGGGACACCTGGCGCCCAAATCGGGTAAATCGCGGGCGCCGGGACCATCGGCACTTCAACGCAAAACCCCCGTTTTATCGKGGGTTTTTCGGCGGAGACGGAGGGATTTGAACCCTCGGACCCCGTGAGGGGTCTCCACCTTAGCAGGGTGGTGCACCCTAAGCCCTTGATGAGGCCGACTTCCGCGGAATCACGCGCCAGCATGCACTATGTGCGCCCGCGCCACGGCGCATGGCAAGAAACACACAATGCCACGAGCAACCTCCAGAAATGGGTGTCGCGTAGATCAATAGAATCCTGCGTACGTCTTGCGAGACAGGGCAGAGTCTCAACCCGAAGCCCTGCATCGCGCGGTCGTGGTGTGGAACGACGTCGCCTGCGGAATCGAGTTCGCCGTCCGGGAAGAAGAAGGCGCACTGTTGGGCGTGAGGAACGCGGTCTCGGTGGCTTCCAGATAGGACCGGACGCTAGAGCGAGCGGCCAGGCCGGACCAAGCGCGACATGTCGATGATCGGCGCGTCGACGCGCTKGGCTCGAGCCCCGCGAGCCCTTTCGGCGTCCGCGACGTCCGTCGGCCGAGTCAGCTCACGGTAGGTACGGGTGAGCGACCCGTAGTCGGCGGAGGTCGCTTCGAATCGTGCCAGAAGCTCGCCATGCTGATCCGCCAACTCCGCAGTCGACGCGGCCCCTAGACGACCGTGTCCGCCGGCGTCGTCTGCGGCGATCCGGCTATCGAGTTGCAGGAGACTGCGTCTCGCTGTGTGGATCCACTCGCTCAGCCGCTCGAGCTCGGCGCGCAGCTCCGCTTCGTGGTGGCCGTCCACGTTGATCAGGCCGCCCCTGTGAGGGACGCGTCCATGAAGCGCGTGGTCGCTGTTTCCGCCCGTGCCGGGAGTGGTGGCGAGAGGGTCGGGCGTGCGGGCGGCGTGGCCCAGTTCGGCGTGAGCAGCGCGGATGGAGTCGTCAATGCTCACTTCGGGGATGCCTCGCAGCAGGCTCTCCGCGACCTGCTCGCGGGCGGCGGCGGGGGTGCGGGCGATCGCGATCACCTCGTTGTGGGCGCGGCCGCGCGTCATCCCGACATACAAACCTGATGCGTCCGCCCCCGGTCCAACAACGGACGCGTCGGTCGTCTCACCCTGGATACCGTGCACAGTGGAGGCGTAGGCGAGGTGCACATGCTGGGCGACGTAGTCGTGGCTGACCGTGCGGGTATCGCCGCTGTCACCGAGGCTCGTCAGCTGAAGGCCGGTGGGGGTGATGCGGTGGATGGTCCAGAGGGCACGGTTCTCGACGTCCGCCGCCCTGTCGTTGCGGCGGGTCTGCACGACATCGCCCTCAAGGAGTCGCTGCTCCCCCTGCCCCACAGCGATCCGGCCCACACTGAGGTGGCCACGCTCGAGACGGCGCTGTTGGATCGCTTCATTGATGGCGTCCGCTTCCTCGTTCGTGCCCGTCACGAGCGCGATCCGGTGGTTCCCGGCCGCCCACCGGAAGTACGCCTCCACCATCACCTCGCGCGCCTGCAGCTCGTTCGACACCTGGTGGATCAGACCGCGCTCGTCGAGCTCGGCGGCGACGGCACGCGCGGCGTCCTTGGATGCCGGTTCCCGCATCCGCAGGGTCAGCGCCGCATAGTCGGGGTCACGGAAACGGTGCACGGCGGTGAGTTCGACAACGGCGGTCGCGCGGCGGGTCATGGACGCCATCGCTCCGGAGTGCCCGACCGGGCGTGCCTGGAGGTGATCACCGACCATCGCGATCCCCGCCAGGGTCTCCGCCGCGATCATGGCAAGGGCGTTCGCGGTATGCAGGTCGACCATGCCAGCCTCATCGACCACGATCCGATCCCCCGGCGCGAGCGGGAACCGGCGTGGCCCCACATACGTACTGCCCGTGGACGGGTCTATCTCGCCCAGACGGAGCCGGGTCCAGGCTGCCGCGCCCGCATCATCGGAACCCCAGCGGAAGCCGTGGTCGGCGAGGAGCGCGTGCAGGCTGGACGCGGCGGTGCCGATCTCCCGTCCCGCGACCGACGCGGCCTTCTTCGTCGGCGCAACCACTACCAGCCGGTGACCCTGCTCGGCGAGAGCAATCTTCGCGACCCGCAGCATGGTCGTCTTGCCCGCACCGGCGGGACCGGTCACAGACACCAAGACATCCGTGCCCGCGATCGCCGCCGCCGCCTGGATCTGCCGCTCGTCCAGCTCCACGCCACCGCGGAGGACGCTCGTGGCGATCGTCACGATCCGTGCCGGCGCGACGGCTTCGCCCGGTGTCGTGAGACCGTCGAACCGGGTCGCGAGTTCCACCTTCAGCGCTGCTGTCGAGGACGCCATGAACCCCTTCACATGCGCGGGCCGTTCCGGCTCATCCGCCATCAGGTCAAGCGTCAGCTCGAGTGCCCGTGCGATGACAGCATCGATCACACCCTGCAGGTCGGAGCGGGCCGCGATGACTCCGGACGCCGCGACCGCGCGGGTCGCACCGGCCCGCACATCGAACAGGCTGAACCGTCCCCCGCAGCATGCGGAACGGGCATCGGCCTCCACGATCGCTTGCGCCGCGAGAAGCTGCAGGTCCAGCGCATCCACGGACAGTGGGTGCACCTCCACCGGGTCCCGGACGTCGAGAAGTGACGGGTCGATCGCGGCGAGCTCGTGGCGGATGAGCTGCTCCCACTCCGACTCATCGACGTCGTCCGGCTTGTTCGGTCGAGCCTTCGCCCACGCCAGCCGATCGATCTGATGCAGCTGGTCCGGGCTCGGCTCCGACCCCGGATGCTCGGCCCGCCACGCCGCGAGCAGCATCGCCCGGTTCGACTCGATCTGCGTCGACCTGCGCGACAGAGGGCGCACAGCGTGAGCGAGCTCAGCGATCTCGCCGTTCGCGTCGATGGTGAAGCCGTGACGGGCGAGCGCCGCCACCCACTCCGGATCGGTTTGGGCGGCCAGCTCACCCTCCGCATTGATCACCGTGTGCAGCTTCATAGCCACCCGGGAATCGACGTTGGACCACTTCCCATCCTTCCCCAGCACCTTCACGCTCAGCCAGAGGTGCCGGTGGAGGTGTGGGTCCAACGCGCGCGAGCGCCGGTGCCGCAACTCCACCACCTCGACACGACACAGCGGCTCTCGGAAACGGCCCCCCGCCCCACGGCGCGCGTTCAACTTCTGCTGCCAGGTGGCGATGACCCGATCCCGCAGCCGGTCCTGCAGCGCCTCGAACTCACGGGCAAGGTCGGGATTCACGAGCGCGGCGATGCTGAACGACTTCGGCGCGTTGATCGTCCCATCCAAGATCAGGTCCGCCTCCGGCGAGCTCAGGTCCCTGCCGCGCCGCTCATCCGTGTCCGGGTCGCGACCGTCTACCCATCGGCGCAGACGGGTCTCGTCGAGTACGTCCGTCGAGATCACGCCGGCTTCCACCGTGAACCGTGTCACTCCTGCAGCGGCCTCACTGTAGCCGGCAAGCGCATCAGCCCCGGTCGTCGAGCACAGGTGGGAATCGCAGGAACCTTGGAAGGCGTACTGCATCGCCTGCCGAACCCCTTGGGATCCGCCGCCCCTCTTCCAACGCTGCAACCCTCCACGCACCCCTTGAGATTACGCCTCTTTTGCTTAACTCGCGAGCAGTTCCACAGAAAGTGCCTGCGTGCATTGCTTTTGTTCTTGTTCTTTTTCTCTTCGTCTCCGCGGGGGGGAGGGAGTCATCGTGCGATGGTCGCGAGGGACTGGGCCGGAGGGGCTGTTGAGCGCGCGTATGTGGCGCGGTCATCGGGCTTTGATGCGCGCAGGTCTACTGCGACGCGAGCTGGTTTAGCGCTGGAGGCGAGGCGGCGGGCCGGGCGGGTTCCACGCGCTGAACGCATGCCGACCCGTGTGCGGGTTGATCGCGCCCCGGCTGTCCCCCGTGTCAATGTCCGACTTCGAACCTCCGCGCAGCGAGGAGACGGCGCACAGTGAAGAACCGGTCAAGTACCTCACCTCGAGGCGTGTTCTTCAATTCATCGCGTTCGGGCTGACCGTCTTGGCCACTGTCATCATCGGCTTCCTGCCCAGCTACACCGCGGTGAGCACGGGCGACGACGGTTCGATCACGTCGACGACTACCAACGGCTTCCAGAACCTCGCGAATCTCAGCCCGTATTTCCTCAGTGGAATGCTGCTTGCCCTGCTCGTTACCCTCGCGCCGCTTGTCGTCCGTGGCCACACCTGGACGAAGGTCTCCATTGTGTCTGCGGGTGTGATGGCGCTCGTCACCGTCGCGTCCATCGTGTTGATCGGCAACTGGCTCCTTGCGCCCGCCGCAATCGCCTCGATCGTTGCGGCTCTCCTGCCGGAGCGATCACGTCACTCCCGCGTGGAGTTGGTCAGCGCCCACGTCTGACCGCAGCGCCCATTGATCGATCCTTCGACGGACGGCCCGGTAGGCCACGACAAACGATCGACGGCGAGCGTCTCGCCCTCAAACCGAGTCGGGTTCGATTAGGTGACTGGTGTCGGCAGAAGCATCAGGGCACGACGCAGTTCCTCCACGGCGATGGCGATTCGTGCGGCAAGGGCGGGGTCGTCTACCTCACCGTCGTCGCGAAGCCGGGTTGTGGCCCGTGAGACAGTCATTGGGTCGAGCAGTTGGGCGCCGAGGAGCTGTAACGAGGGAACGAGCGCCGCGGTCCCAGCTATGCCCCCGGTTTGGCCCGGCGAAGCTGATGCCAGCAGCACTGGCTTGCCGAACAGGCCGATCGAATCGGTCAGCCAGTCGAGTGCGTTCTTGGTCACGCCTGACGGGCCGTGCACGTACTCAGGCGACACGATCACTGCGCCTCTTGCCGCGGACGCGAGAAGCCTGAATTCTCGTACTGGTGCAGGAAGCAACGCGTCCGTCAAGTCAGCGTTGAACAGGGGAAGGTCGCCGATCAGGTCTCCACCGACGAATCGGAAGTCTGGTGCAGACAGCTCGATCGCTCTCAGCAGGGAACGATTCAACGAGTGCAAGCGCAAGCTGCCGCAGAAGGCGAGAACGGTAGTGCGCGACATGCGGATCCCCTGCTAACGAACTCCTTCGTCACCGAAAGGAGTGCGCCCAGCATGAGGCCGGTAGCCGCCCGTGTCAACGTGTAGCGCGACCATCAATCCGGACGACTGGTTGGCAGGACGCCCGCTGACCGATCAACTATCGGGTTGTTCTCCGCCGATCCTTCATCTTCGAGGTAGACGGTCGCGTACACGTCGACGCCAAGCATTGCGATCTGGTGGGCAACGTCCGCCKGGAGCACGAATCCGCCTTGTACTGAGTCCGAATCCGCCGACCACCGCTCGACCGGATCATGAGCTGAGCATAAGACGACACTCAGCCGGCCCGAGGACGTGCCCTGCAGCCGGTCCTTCGGTGTGCTGATCAATGGGCGGCTCACCGGCCCGCTTGCCGATCCGGTTGCGGGACAGCCGTCGCGGTGCCCGACCCGGTGCGCTGTGCGGGACTCGTTATGCGCCGCCAGCCCCATTGGACGCTTCGCGGGACGTAGTGTGCAACCCTGGCCCTTGCGACAGAACACACGAACTCGGAGGTGCACATCATGGATCGATCGAACCCCTCGTTTGACGACATCGTCCGTGGACCGGCCTCCGTGAACGGCGACGATGCCCGCCGAGTACCGATGCGCAGCGACGGCGGCGCAAGTGGCCGCTTCGTCGTGGTCGCTTTCGTGACCGCAGCGGGATTTGCTGCGGCCGCGGCCGTCGTGTCGTTGATTCTGTCGATACGAGATGACGAAGCAGCTCTCGGCGTGGGGTTTAGCGTCCTTCTTCAGGCAGCCGCGTTGCTGTTGCTGATCGGGGCAGGAGTCCGCGTGGCGTTCGTGGACGGTATCAGGTGGCCCTTCGCCGTTTTGGTTACCGTCGTTGCGCTCATCAGCATCGGACTCGTGGCGTGGGCATATCAAGCTCTTGCGGCAGGCTCGGCGTACATCCCTTGACATCACCCGTAAGGCCGGGGGAGGCGCTCGGTCCACCGCCCGTACATCGACCGGCTCTCGGACGCTGCAAAGTCGCCCTCGATCGGTCGGGGAATTGGCAAGCGTGACAAGCTGAGTGGCGCAATTTCGCCCGTTGCCATGTCTCAGCCGGCAGAACTGAGACGATTCACGTGTGAGCCACTCTCTGCACAACTCATTACTTAGCGATGACCCACTCGATGCTCTCGACGACGCCAGCTTGTTCGGGCGCGATCATCTCGTCGCGCGGACCATGGAGGTGCTCGGCCGGGTCCGAGGCCAGAGCAGATCGAGCACGCTCGGGCTGATCGGGCCGTGGGGGTCTGGCAAGACCACTGTGCTGAACTCGCTCGTCGCACAGCTCAGGGATCCGGATGAGGCTGCCCGAGGGACACTCGGCGGTCCCTGGTCGGTCGCGGAGTTCAACCCCTGGCTGTATTCCGACCCCGCATCGTTGCACGCCGGGTTCTTCGCCGAACTGCGTGCAGCCCTCCCGTCTGACAAGCGGTGGAGCACCGCTCGCAAAGAGCTCGCAGACTTCGGCCGCCGACTAACGCCGCTAACGGGCCTCACCCAGGTGTTCGGGTTCAACTCCAAGGAGCTCTACGAAGGCGCTCTCGCCCAACTTGAACCGAGCACAACCTCCCAACGGAAAGCGGTCGAAAAGGCTCTGGCGGAGGCGTCACGCCCCGTCCTCATGGTGATCGACGACCTCGATCGACTGAGTGCGAACGAGCTGCTACATGTCTTCAAGCTCGTCCGTCTCGTCGGCAGACTTCCCAACGTCTACTACCTGCTCAGCTACGACGAACTCACCATCATCGACCTGCTGCGGAAGACCGACCTCGTGGCCGCTGAGGATAAACGGCGGGCGCTGGACTACCTCGAGAAGATGGTCCAGGTGCGGTTGGACATGCCGATGCTCCGCGAGTACGAGGTGGACACCATCGTCGATMAGGCTCTGGACTTCGTGGCGCAAGCTCACGGACTCCAGGTGCAGAACAAGCCGACACTGCTGCAGCGGTTCGACAGTGTGATGTCCATTCGCCTCCGCACAC
>NZ_JBFULL010000027.1:0-15340 GCF_056400345.1 Microbacterium sp. P5_B6
CCTTGTAACGGATCGGCCGGGCAATCATGGCTCTCAGCTTTTCAAGACGATCACTGGTCAGCTTGTCACGCTTGTAGATCTTCGCGACGTAGCCGCCAACGTCAGTCTGAAAGACAGACCCCTCACCGCCTTCGGCGAGCTTTACTGTCAACTGAATCGCGACCCGCTTCTTGCCGTCATCAGCCAATACTCGAGCTCCTACGCGCACCCCGCGCGCGGCACGCTCGCCCGGCAGTTCCCCGGTGAGGGCGATGAGCCTGCCCGGCGGTTCCAGCCGGGTAACGTGGGCGAATCGTTGTGCTTCCGGGACGGTAGTGGTGCTCACGAATTGCCGCTTCTCACTCGTTCCCACCAGGCTTTCGCTGGCGGCTCCGTCGCTTCGGCAGACGAAGTTGCCATCACGGGGGTGTTGCTGCTGCTTGAGAACGGTCCAGGTGATGCAACCCGCCCTCGGTTGCCAACTGTCTCGACCCGACCGCTCCCGGCCACCCTTTGGACATCCATCGTCTGCCCACCTCGTGGACGAACGGACTCAAAGCTCACGACCTTGAGTAGGTCCTGGGCAAGCGCCCGATCTTGAGTCACAAAGACGAGGTTCGCTTGTGTCCGGAACTTCAGCGCAACAGACAGAAGAACCGCGTCGGCGAACGGGTCGTTGCTGTCGCCAACAACCTCGACGGTCCCGGCCTTGATCAGCGGCGCAAGCTTCGCGAGGACATACTTCGACCGGTCCGCCAGTCCCGGCTTGGCCTTCGAGTTCGAGTGTTTGATCAGTTCCTCATGATTCCGTGCCGTGAGGACCAGACKACCACTCGCCGCAAGCCTGGCGACCTCGCGATCCCAGAACGCCTGCTCCTTGCTGGGATCGTGGGTGATGGCTTCACCTTTTCGCTCGTCGCCCTTCCAGCATGAGACCAGGAGGCTCGAGGTGTCGATGAAGATCAGGGTGGTCAGCGGGGTCACCGGTGATCTCGCTGACTCTGCGGGGTCATGCCGTCTTCGCCTGCCGGAGCCCCGGACGAGAGATGGGTTGCCACAGCCCAGCCCGCGATCTTGCTTGCCGCAGGCTGAACCGCGCCTGGGGTGGAATGGTCCGTCGCTACCCAGCCTTGAATCTTTGTCTGTGGAGCTACACCTGAAGCGGGAGCGGTCGTCTGCGGGACGCGTGTGGCCCTGCCGCTCTCGACTACCAGCCCATTGACCATTGCTGAGGCTTGAGGCGGACTGGTGGCGTGCCCGTGAAGCGGCTCCTGCTGGAACCGAATCTTCGAGGTCTGCCGCAGCACACGTGGCGTGGATCGCGTCGGGAGGCTGCTTCTGGAACGGGCGAGGTTGTTCGCGATCTTCGTGCCGCCGCCGGACGACCTGGGCGATACGGGAGCGCCGGCAGAGCTTCGGGTCTTTCTGGCGACCTGCTTGCGGACGACTGCGTTGCCAATGTAGGTGGACCGGCTGAGCCCGTAACCGTAGAGGCTCTGGTTGCGTCCGGTGACCACACCAGCGGTCCAGCTCGGAGTCGAGCCCGGACCGGACTGGAAGGTACCGGGCATCTTGCTCACGACCTTGTTTCCGATGTGCTGGGCGTGGGGCTTTGAGTAGCCCTTCGCTTGATACTGTCCAGCGATCTTGCCCGCGATGAACGACTTCGTATTCGCCGAATAGGACTTTCCGGCAGCGCGCCYCGAACCGGAGGAAGTGCTTCCGCCCCGCGACGCTCCGAATGCACCCGATGAGCGACCAGAGGACGCGCCCCGGTACGAACCGCCGGATCCTCGACCCGACGCAGCCGCGCCGGATCTGCCGTTGCCATAGCTGGACCCGCCGCTGGACCCGCCGCGGTAGCCGCCGCTGGACCCGCCGCTGGAGCCGCTGCGGTAGCCGCCGCTGGACCCGCTGCGGTAGCCGCCTCCACCGCTGTACCTGGCCATGCTGACTCCCCCAGATCGCAGGTCCGTCAGGTCTTTACGCACGTCGCGCCCTGCATCACGACTCCGCGCGCGCAATCTTCGAACGATCCCCAGATCGCTCCGACGGCAGAACCAGGGATGACCCCGGTCAGCCTGAAGCATGCGCCAGTGACCGAATAGTAACTGATAGCTCCGACAGTGCCCGTCGCGATCGTCACTCCGCTCGCCGTCGGGTGATGCCACGAAGCCGACGATGGGCCTACGCATGACGGTCTTGGCCTTTCAAGAAGTGCGAAACCGTTCTCCCAGTTCGAGCTCCGCAGCACGGATGGTCTAGTGGCACAAGTGTAGCTTTGTGGTCTGACCACATGCTGGGAGCTCTGCGTGCGATCGGTTGTATCGGCCGCCAGCGCAAGTCCGTGACCTGCTTCGACGTTTGAGCCAGGTGCCGTCAAGCTTTGGTGGCGAGAGAGTTGGGATGCTGCGCCCCCAGCCTTCGGCGAGCCCACTCTGATTCTCCATCGAGGGACCAGCGGATGTCTGGCGCGCCGCAAGCGCAGGTCTGCCTCGCTCAGCTGGGGCGACGACCAGGTCGTTCGCAGAAGGCTCCCAGTCGACTCACACTGCTGTGGTCTGTCCACAAGATAGGTTCGAATCACACGATTAACCGCTTGGGATCGCTTCGTATCGGGACCATGTCGGACGACAACGTCGCGCTCGAGGGCAATGACTGGGCGCCCGGCCTATGCGGGTTCGTAGACGATGTTCCCCGTTCGCGGTCAGTCCGGTGCCCGGCTGCACCGCGGATGTCGGAGCAGCACCGTACAGTTCCAGCAACACGACCTCGCCCCTAGGAGAATCTGTGATCACCCGCGTCGAGAACGTGGAAGACGTCGCGGCGCTGGCGACTCGGATTCTTGGCCCGCGCGCGCGACCCTTGGTGGTCGTCTCGAGCGATCCGGCGACCGGCACCTTCGTACTCGACATCGGAGAGCTGCACACTGAGGTTGAGGACCTGGCCGAGCTTGCTCTCATAACCACCGGCGACCTCACCTACGCGCTCGACGAACACCTTCCTGACCGCACCCAGGTCTACGGCGGCGCCGGCCGGTCATACCCCGCCGACTTTGCTGCCAATCCCGACTGGCGACGATCACCGCTTCGGTTCCCCGGATCAAAGGCCACTGGTCACCTGATCGGCGATGTCCTGGCCCAGGCGAATGAAGCAGGGCTGTTCAGAAGACCGGCATCTGCGCGCCAGATACGCGTGTCCGGCCGCGTCTTGGGACTCATCGCGGACGGCACGCGTGCAGTCATCGATGCGGCAGGTCATGGCTTCGCGACTGTCTGGCGCGAGCTGACATATCCGCCGTTCCCGTTGGACTGGGTCCTCCACACCGGCCAGGAAATCGAGGGGACACTCGATCTGGATGCTCACCGCATGTTGGTCGAGACCGCTGCCCCCAACATGGCGGCCCTGGCCAAAGCGTTCCCCCACCGCTCCGCCACGCTCGCGTTCGTGAAGAAGGTGACCGCCTCACGAGCGCTGCTGCTGTTGCACCCGACGATCGAGCATGCAGTGCGCCGGGGCGACATCTCGGTGAACCCCCTCGACACGGTCGATCTCCTGCTCGCCGAGGGAGATGTCGTCGCTGTCCGTGTGGCACATCTCTCCGACGGCACGCTCCATCTCAGTCTCGTCGACGTCGATGATGACGAGCCCCTAGTCCCCTCCCTTGCTCTGACAACGGGCGGGCGACCGTGGCTCGTGGAGGGCCGCGCGCTCATCGCGACCCCGGACACGGTCCAAGATGAACTGGTAGCACTCGAAGGTCCCGCCCAGGTCTCGCCCACCGCCCGAACCCGGGAGCACACCGAGGCGGCACCGGCCGATGGTTCGGCGCCTGAGAGGGCCACAGGATCTCCTCCGGTTCCGCCGGCCCGGCCATGCCCGGGTCCCGGGCGCCGTGTCGTTCACACTCCCGCCGCACAGCCCGTCGATGCGGAGCCGACCCGGAAGCCGATGGTTGTCGATGCGGATTCGGTCCCGACCGCGGGGAGCGCGTTGCACTCCACGCAGCTGCAGCTCACTGCCGCCCGGGCGCAGATCGCAGAACTGGAACGACGGCTCGTCGAAGCTGGCGCCGATGACTCTTCGATCCAGCGCCTTCAGGCGTTGGTCAGCGGCACAAGGGCACGTCTACAGCAGGAGCTCGCCGAGCGCGGAGAACTCGAGCGCAAGATCCGCGAACTCGAGGAACAGCGGCGCAACGCAACTCTGGCGCTGCGTAATGCGCGCAAGACCGCGGCGTCGGATCCCGCCGCGCAGGACGATCAGGCGACCCGCCGCGCCGACTGGACGACGGACGAGGGATGGGTCAAACACGAGGTGCATCTCGCCTGGATCAAACGCATGCGCGGTGGCGACCGTGACACCTGGCCGTTGCGCGACTACACCATCGGGCCGGACTTCACGGCATCGCTTGGGGCCCTGGACGAAGGACAGTTCGACAAGGCGATGCGGGCGACAGTGGATGCCGTCACGGGTCGCATCCGCACGGTCGCAGGTCGCGATGTTCACCCGCTACGCACCGGAGACGGAGGCGGCGACACGGATGTCATACGCCCCGGTGACAATGCACGATGCTGGCGCGCATCCATCGAACAGCAGACCGCCGCCGCACGCCGCCTGCACTACTGGACGCTGCCGGGCGGAGCCGTGGAGCTCAGCCGCGTCGTTACACACGACGACACCGAGCCCTGAACATTCGTGCCGGCAGGCATCAGACGAGACCTTGAACCGGCTGGCTGAAATCCGACATCCCGGAGGCGCCCGGCTGGATCGCGAGCTGCTCAACAACCCCCGGCGTGCTACCTGGACGTTCGACGGCTCGCCCCCTTCAGCCGGCGACCGGGCGCATCGATTGCTCAATCKCCTGCAGTGCGTCTTGCGCTGCCATGACGATGCTGGTCGTGAACAGGCTGAGAGAGGCGATTCGGACAGGTTCGCCGGTCTCGGCTTCGGCGATCTCGTGGTTCTTCATGATGGAGAACGAGAAGTGGGTGAGGTCGCTTAGGAAGCGCCACACGACGTGTGGCACGCTGCCGTCGCCGTAGACGTCGACGATCGGAGTTGCCGTCAAGACTTGGCCTTGAGAGGCACGAACGTTCATTCCGAGCGACGTGGCGGCGGCATCAAGATAATCCGTGGCGAGCGGGCCTTGGGTCTCCATGCTCGTCGCGAGGCGCTCGAACAGCTCCGCAGGAACTTGCAGCCCATTGATGTTTGCCGCGGCGAGTCGCTTGTTGTTCGCGACGAACTGCGTGACATCGCGACGCAGCACGCGAATGAATCGTTCTAGCCTCAGCTGGCGTTCCTCTGGACTCAGGATCCAGGTCAGCGCCGCACTGTTCTCGAGCGCTCCGCGCAGCGTGGGATAGAGCAGCACGAAGTCCAGTTGCAGTCGTTCAGGCTCCACCTCGAGGGTCGAACGGTGCAATTCGAAGAGATATCGCGCAGCGGTGGCGGCCCGTTCCTGAACGTACTCACCCAGGACCAGACGGTTGCCCGCGCGTCGGGTGGCGCGCTCATCATGGGCGAGCGGAGAGGACGAAGGAATGTGCATTCTCGCCACACGATCGAGATCGACGGCGATGTCACGCATCGTCGCAAAGGACCGGGCGAGTGAGTCCGCGTGCAACTGCAAGGAGCCCACGGCGCCAGCCTGCGACTCCGCCACGTCAGGGTTCATTAGCGAAGATTAGCCGCCCACCATGACCGGCGTCGCGGGGCGGGCGGGCGGTCGTAGCCTGGTGGGACGGTGGCCGGACCGCATCGATCCTCAAAGGAGTCCCGCCACATGCCCCGCACCCATCACGTCGCCGCGAACAACCTCGACGCCCGCGCTCTCGCGTATCTGCGATCGGGCCGCGGTCAGGTGAACCAGCACGCTGAGGTGGCAATCCTGCGCCTCGGCTCGGAGCCGGAATGGGAGCGCCCGCACTGCGACGGCGCGGACATCACCGACCGGCCCGAGCTGTGGACGCCGTACCAGCGCGCCCGGCGCGAGTCGTTCGAGGCCCGCGTCGCGCGGTACCGCGCGGACGGACTGATCCAGTAGCCCATCCGCGAGTGTGCCCGTGCACCGGATGTCGGTGCGTGACACCTCCCGAAATCKGACGAGAGTGCCGTCGAGATAGACACCGATAGTTCGTTATACGGGGCGATCTGTCACCTCTCGCTCGAACTGCCGAGTTCACCCCCTGCTAGCTTCGAGCGGTGACGCTTGAATCGAAGCCGGCCGACAAGCGGATGCGATTGCGCTACGCCGGCGCCTGCCGACTCTGCGGCACGGCCCTGCCCGCCGGAACCGACGCGATCTACGAGCGCGAATCGAAGACCGTGCGCTGCGTCACATGCGCGGCGACACCGATCGAACCGCCCACCGGAGTCGCCGGCGCCTCTGCGCGACGAGAGCACGAGCGCCGCAAGAACGCCCGTGAGCAACGCATCCGCGCCCGCCACCCAAAACTGGGCGGACTCATCCTTGCCCTCTCGGACGACCCGCAGAGCACCGAAGCGTGGCAGCGCGGCGCGATCGGAGAGGAACTCCTCGCCGAGCGGCTCAAAGAACTGCCCGACACGGTCCGGATGCTCCATGACCGTCGCATCCCTGGCACTCGCGGGAACATCGACCACATCGCCGTGTCGACTTCCGGGGTGTGGGTGATCGACGCGAAACGTTACAAGGGCGGACCTTCCCTGCAGGTGGCAGGTGGGATCCTGCGACCACGCGTTGAAACACTGCGCGTCGCAGGACGCGACGAAACCAAGCTCGTTGACGGAGTGAAGTCTCAGATCTCCCGTGTGACTACCGCGCTGGCCGGCGCGTACGTCGAGGTGAAGGGCGCACTCTGCTTCGTGGACGCTGACTGGCCGCTACTCGGCGGCGCGTTCACCGTGAACGGCATCGACGTGCTGTGGCCGAAACTGCTCGTGAAGCGCTTGACCGAGGCGTCAGCCGTCGACCGCTCGGTCGATGTCGACGGTGTCCATGCGCGACTGGCAGCAGCTTTCCCAACCGCCTGACGCGATCACGTCGGTTGACGCCCGACGGTGAAGTCGTCAGAGGGGTACCTTCAGCGGGCACATCGCTCGCCGGGAAGGGTAAGTAGACAGCAGGGAAGGTCGGGTGGAGTGGAGCCTCGTGCTCGCTGGCTCCCCAACTATCCCGGTTTGGCCCGCCACCTGTACAAAGGCGCCGCCAGCCCGAGCTGGTCAAAATGGCCGAGATCGCGCAACAGTGTGTTGCGCGATAGCTCCGGACCGCCGATCGAAGGGTGCTACTCGATCCGCTCGAAGCGGCGGGGTTGGCGGTCATCCGTGAGGCGCGTCCTCACCTCGTCCGCGGGAACACCCAGTTCGATGACCACCCACGCCCGCACGACCATCACACTTTGCGCCCACGAAGTCATCACGTCGACGTCCTCGGGCATCGCCCTGTTCGCGTGCTTCAGCCCGTTGTATGCACTCACAGTTCGCGTCGCCCACTCTGGACCGTCGAACGGAAGCACACCCCGCAAGTCCGCGAGAATGCGATCGAACCGAGCCTGCAGGTTCGAGTTGCGGGCCTGCGTCTCGGACGTTCCGTCGCGAAGCATGAGCAGATAGCCCAGCGCCTCCAGGCCCGGGCCAGTGTGGGCGAGGAGGGTACGCGGAGTGGCGTTGCGGAGGTCAATGCTGGTAATCACCGGATCAAGTGCGCGGGCGAACTCGTTCCGAAGGGTGATCCAACGGTTGAGCCCCTCGACACCGAGATCGTCGAACCGCAGGAGGTGGGGGTGCCAGCCCTTCGGGGCAGGTGTGCGTTCATCATCACGAACTACCACCCCTCGCCACTGCTCACCGTGTGTTTTGCCATCAAGCGTGGTGAGAGGGTCGTCCCGACGGAGTGCATAGACAGGGACGCAAGACTCCTCGCGCCACCTGGAAACAACCAGTAGGTCACGGATTGCGCGGTGAAGGCCCATATGGGAGTCCCACGCGATCGCATCGGTGCTGCGGGTGGTGCATCTCACCAGGTCCTGCAGGACCCGCCGGTCATCGCCCCGTTCTGGAATTACTTGCCACCCGGCCCGAAACTCAAGGCTCACTCCGTCTCGTTCACACACCTTCGTGGTTTCGGGATCAAGCGATGTGATTGTGATCTTCGGCGGATTGCGCTTCTCGATCTCCTCGTGCCATGAGGTGACGCCCAGCCACTCCCGCAACCCGGAGATCTCGCTTTGCAACCCATGAGGACGATCGAACTCGAGGTCTTGACGCACGCCCATAATCGCTGCACGCGCCCAGAGGGTGCCACTCCCAGGACCGAAGGAATTCGCGTGGTAGCCGCGCGCCCAGCAGCGAATGAGAAGGACGTGGCCATGCGAGTCGTGAAACACGACCCGGCGAGGCACCGGCAGAGGGTCCTCTGGCTCAGTTCCCTGGATGAATCCGCCGCCCTGCAGGAACCACGCGGCGTATGGGACGGTCTCATTCGACCACGCGACCGTCACGGACAGACCCGCCGCAGAGCGCTCTAGCGTGACTTTGACCTCAGGGGTGCCCTTGTGCGAGTCGTAGAAGTCGCCGGTTCGCCGTGTTCCCAGCTGCAACTCGTTCGGCACCGATGACCTTTCCTGACCCCTGCGCTCAAAGTAGCAGGAGGCTCAGACTCCGCCGTTCGTCCTTTACCGCGCATCGTGCCCGCCAGCACGACGGAAACGGCCCGCCGAGAGTCGTTCGAAGCCCGCCTCRCCGCTACCGCGCGGACGGACTGATCCAGTAGAAGATCCGCGAGTGTGTCCGTGCACCTGATGTCGGTCCAGCCGCTGCGTGAACCTCTCGAAATCGACGAGGATGCCGTCGATATAGACACCGATAGTTCGTTATACGACGCGATTGGACTCCCTGACTCGCGTTCATCTCGTCGACTCTAAAGGTCCATCTTGTACACCGCGTTCTCCATCAGGCGTCCGTGCACGGTGAAGTATCTCGTGGAAACCTCGTCGTTTGGAGATCTCGCCTCGCCTTCGGCAAGTTCGTCCGAGGGTCGCCAACTGTGATGCCGGGACTCCCTGGCGGGCCAGACCCGAGAACGGTCGGGAAGGTCGGCCAGTGCGTTCGTCCAGTCGATGTAGCTGATGAGACGGCCGGATGGGACGGGGTGCGCGGCGATCGCCCATCGAACATGGCGAGGTGCACGATCGACGGCTTCCGACAGAACGCCGAGACCGACAACCCCGTTCCCGATGAGGTCATGAAGTGTCGGAAGGTCGATGTCGTCGAGTTCGGGAGCCAGCCGCGCTCCCGCGTGGCGGAAGCGTGGCGGCTCGTACGCGACGACAATCTGCCCCTTGGCAGACTCCGGAGGGGCCCAGTGGTCCCGGCCGGGGGCGACCTGACTCTCGAACCGTTGGAGCCAGCCGACCAGGTACCCGTCGATCGCGACTTTGAGTTCCGCCGTCATCGTGAGCATGAACTCCGTATAGTCCGCGACATCCGAGGTGCCCGGACGGAAGCGGAGGGTGTCGGGCAGGTCGGGCGCGGCGCCTGCGCTCATCCGAAGGAACGCGTACCGACGCGCGTTCAGCAGGCGTCGTTGCTGCCCCGGACTTTCGCCGACTGATGCGACAACCATCTGCCAGTGATCTTCAAGCAGAAGCTGGTCTGTGGGGAGGGTCAGCCGGTGTTCATAATCGATGGGGCCGGGGGCAGACCGCAAGAAAAGCGCAAGTTCGCAGATCTGCTGGAGCACGGCGTCGGTCTGACCAGGATCTCCCAGCATCGACGGGCGAAGTCGTCGKCCGATGCCGGCGATCGCATCGGCATCTGGGCGGGTTCCGGTTCCAGCGATTCGGAGCGCGTCTGCCAGCGCGATCTGCAATGCGTGAGCTTCGGTTCGATCGTCCACGCCGAGTGGTGCGGCCCATGACGGCCACATCAATCGGGGCACGAATCGCTCGCTCCACCGATACTCCCCGTAGTAGTCAGGCCTGTTTACGATGCTGTCGTAGCCGAGCACATACTGGTACTGATCGTGCGGCGGAGTCTCATGGATTGCTTGCAGGGCTTCAAAGACCTCCGCTGACGCGGCCGAGCCGTGTACGAGTCGCTGGATTGCAGGCAGATCCGAATCGAGAGCGCGAAGCACTCGGCCACGCATCCGTCTGTCGATACCRGGCCAATAGCTCAGAAGGTATCGGGCGCTCCCGGGGCCTTCGACAGCATCCGCCGATCGCACGGGTCGAATGAAGGTGGTCTCACGGATGACTTTTCGCACCGCCTGCTCGGGGTCAGTGATGAGCCGGTAGGCCGCCCCGAGGAGCGCAGCCATTGCGAGCGGTTCTTGTGGCGGGGTGCCGCCGGTCCTTTCGCGCTGGTCGAACAGTCCGACAATCTCGTCCGCAGGGACGCGTGCCAATGCTGCGATCCGTCCCAGGTCGCCAGCTCCAAGAAGCGCAATGCCGGTGCCGCGGAGGGTGTTCGGCGAAACGTGCGGAAGGTCGGTGGGACCCTGCGTCCATCCCCGCGCGAGTATGAGCTGGGCATGCAGCATTGGCGAGTCGGGATCAACAGGTTCTTCGTCCCATGTGTCTGCAAGCGGGTGTCGGCAAGAGTCGCCGTCGGGCAGGGTGGACCAGCAGAGCGAAGGATCTCGCATCTCTCGTTCCCTGAGTGTCGCCTCGACGACGTCGCCGCGGCAGGCGGGACAGGTGGCTCGGAGGAGGGTGTGGTGTCGCTCGCAGATGAAGCTCCACCAGAGCCGCCAATAGGTGTAAAGGACCCCCGGTCGCTCGCGGAGGCATTCGACGCAGTAGCGGGTGCCGCCCCCGCGGGTCCAGTCCTTCGACTGGACTGGTTTCCCTAATCCCCTGAGACTGATCAGTTCCGGTGGAAGGCTCCCCATGACGGTGGTCTGGAGTTGCTCGGTCGTGAATCCCAGGCCAACCTCGATCGCTGCGGATGCTTCGCTCGGGAGAGCGTTGCCAAGCTGCGCGAATGGGCCGGGTTTGAGGCAACGCAGTCCACACCAGTCCGCGATGTCCTCGGACGACGTTCCAAACGAGTGCCCGATGCGCCGGAACATGCTGGGCAGCCACTCCTTCTCGATGAAGGTAAGCCGCGCGCCTAGGGGACGCACTTCCTCGAGGCGGATCCGTGTGGTCCGACGCGGATTCATCCGTCCTCGGGGGTGTCGGTGGACCAGTCGAACAAGCCTGCACGCCACGACTTAACGCGTGTGGCCTTGCCGAGCTCGACGCGGTCACTGAGGACGATCGAGTCCAGGATCTTCTCGGTGATGGCTTGGTCGCGCGTGCGTGAGGCGGTCGTGCATGCCTCGGTCAGGAGACTTGCGAGTGAGTTCATGTATCCGAGGGTGAGAACCCAGAGATGCTGTTCGAACGTTCTGCTGAAGACGGGTTCGTTCGGCGTGTGGCCCGCGAGGCGAACGTGCGATTCGAGCCTTCGGAGCATGGCGCGCCACTCGATGACCTGCGGTTGCGTTGCGTGCGGATATCGCTCGAGCTCTAGGAATGCCCATCGCGCAACCGATTGTGTCTGAGTGATGTTCTGTGCAGCTGTCTGCCGTCGGACGAGCAGCTGACGGACGTTGTGACCGGCGAGGATGACGCGMACATTCATGTTCTGCAGTGCCTTCACGGCATTGTGCAGGTACATGCCCCGCTGTCCGTCGAAGTTGATCATCTGAAATTCATCGATGAACACTGTCTGGATGCCGTGGCGCGGCACAGCCCGCCGGAAGGCCGCCTGCGGGTCACCGCCGGAAGGAACGCCGATCACTTCGCACAGGTGCGTGAAGAACGATTTGACCGAGACGTTTGAGTCCTCGGAGTTGAAGACCACCGGTCGCCAGTMCGGGTCCACGAGACCGGGTGCACCGGGGGCAAGGTCTTCGTCATCGAGCCGACGGTCCCAAGCGGCCCGGCAGAACGCCTTCACCGCTTCGCGCTTCAACAGGTACGTCTTTCCGACGCCAGGGCGCCCCGTGATGAGTGGGACGTCGAGAAGCTCGTGGTCGCGGTGCGGCCGCGCTTCCGGAAGCATCGCCAGGTGCCGCTCAACGCTCTTTACCTGTTCAGTGCGAACGGGGGGCCAAGCCTTGTGCCAGTCATCAACCTTCCGCTGTCGGCGACGCTGGTCGTCCCCTCCGAGGCGTTCAAAGTCGGCGGGCGACAGAACGCCCGGGTCGTCCCCTTCGGCGAGAACGACCGTCTCGATCCAGGCGCGGTCGGTGGGGTGCAGGTAGTCCCAGCTCAGCTCGGGGTGTTCGTCCTTGCCGAAGAAGGCGCGGATGCGCGGGTCGAGTCCAGCCACTAGTCGTCGTACACACTGAAGAGGTCGTCCTCGTCTTCGTTTCCGAGCAGCTCGAGTCCTTCCTCGTCCAGCTCGAGACTTTCCGCCCGGGTCTGAAGCGCATCGATCACTTCCTGCCCGACGAAACTCGCGGCCGCGATGATGGAGCCGCTGTCGGCGCTGCGAATCGCGTCGAGTTGCGAGGCGAGGATCTCTTGCGCGTTTCTGCGGCTGCGGGTCTCCACGATCAGAACAATGTCTTCGCTCTGCCAGTGGCGTACGAGGTCGACGAGGTGTTTCTGATGATCCGCCTTGGACCGGGTTGTTCCCTCGAGGCGTCTGAGGGCCCAGTCGAGCGTGAAGTCGGTAAATGGCTGGGTGTCCTCGGTTCGATAGACCCAGGGGACCTCGTAGGCATTGCCGGCAGGATCGAAGCAGTAGACCTGTCGCAGGTCTGCCGGATCCCAGAAGAGGCGGACCTTGCCGCTGGGCGCCGCCCCGTCGACGTCGATCAAGGTGCGGATGATGGGCGCGTTATAGACCATTCCGCGCCGGGCGACCCCGTAGCGGTTGAGAGTAACAACCTGGTTGGGCAGGAACCGGATCCACTCGTTCCGCCACGCCACCACCTCGATGGCTCCGGTTTCCTCCGCGAGTTCGATCCACCGTTGTGCCGGACTGATCCGCCGCCCCGTTTCCGACAAGAGACCCGCATGCTCCGTAACGTTGTACGACTCGGTCCACGCATCGTCACGGGCAAGCAATTGATCCCACGTGAGAATCACATCCGAGTCGGCTTCTGATCCGCGTCCCTCCACCGACCCGGCGATGAAGTTGTACTGCTGTTCCTCGAAGTTGGTCTTGTTCGTGCCGAAGAACCGCTCGAGTCGCGCCTTTCCACGTCCGTCCCGGACACGCTGCGGTTCGACATCGATGCCCAGACGGTGCAGCGTCCACATTCCGTGCTTGTTGAGAAACTCTCGTCCGTTGTCCAGCAGCAATCGCCTCGGCGGAATCGGCCAGCGAGACACCACACTGGGAAGACCGACGATCGGCCACGGATGTCCGAGCACACCCGACACGGCGGGCTCCGGGTCCTCGATCATTCTCCGGAAGGCATCCGCCAATGCCAATCCGGCCGAATACCCGTCGGCCGCTTCGCTGACCGAGCGACCGACGACGTGTCTCGTGGCACCATCCATGAGTTTGACGAACTTGAGTCGGTACTGTCGTGCGCTATCGGCCGGCGCGTACGGATCCCGGAGCATCACATTCGACGGGGTCGCGTCGATGAACCAATACTCACCGGGGCGCATCGCGAACCGACGTTCAATCGCGACCTTGGGTGCCTGAGCGGTCGACTCTCGGCTCTTCGCCTTCTGGGTGAGATGCGGGTACCGCCTTTGGACGATGGAATGAGCGCGTTCGAAGGTGCGCTTCGCCGGTGGCTCCAGGCCGTGTTCCCGCTGCACCCACGCACAGAACGCGACGTACTTGGACAGGTTGGTGGTCGTGGATCGATACACCCCGTCGATTAGGAACTCGCGCACCAGTCCCTCGATCTCATCGTGCTTTGCAACACGCAGCGGTGCCACCAGCCTCGGATCCAGGAGCCCTGCCTCCCCTGTCGTGGCCTTCTCCAAGATTCGGTGGATGAGCTTCATGGCGCTCTCCACCTTGGTGCCACGCTGCTCCGCGATCGCCTCAGCCATGGCTCGGATACGCACCCCACGATCGGGTACAAGCTCAGGGTCGTAACAGGGAGCGGGTATGGCGCCTGCACGCTGTTCCGGCTGGAGACCGCTCTCAAACCATCGGACGATGGAACGGCGCTCCATGAGCTTCTCGATCTGACTCGTCGACAAGCGGTGCTCGACGTCGTGGAACCGCTCGCTGAGCGGTGGTGGCGCGGCCTCGCCGGCAAGGCGGTTCGAGAGCTCACGCATCGGCATCCGACTCGCGGCGCCGTCCAATGCCCGCAGCGTGGCCCATCCGCCGACGATGTCGTCGACCATGTACGAGACTCCGTCAAGGACAACTGGATGACCGACGGCGATCCGTTTCCGCGACTCATTCTTTGCCATCAGCACGCTCCACCCTCGACGAGGGGTTGTAAGGGATGAACATGTCCGTGCGTAGCGCCCGGCGCCAGAGCATGCGCCTTAGCAGCATCAGAGCCAGCAGTCGCTTGTAGCCTGTGGCGTCGAGATGATCTGCGAGCTCCCCAGCCGTCATCGGTTCGGTACACAGGTCGAGCGCCACAAGCGACCAGAACGCGTACGATTCCGTCGGGACGCGCGCTTCGKTGAGGTTCTCGAGATTCATTCGGTAGGGACGCGACATCCCGGTCCACACGACGTACCCCATCCCGAGGGCTTCGACGGCGCGTCGGATCGCCGGCACCTTCGCCGCCCACTCCTCGTCGACCGCTCCGTCCGGCGTCCGTACGTCGACGATCAACGGCGACGTGTCATTGCCGAGAAGACACACGTCAGGTGTGTGCGACTCCCAGCCATCGCCCGTCGGCCACACGAGCGTGAACGGCTGGCCGGAGATGTGTTGCACCGCCGGGTGGTAATCGGCGAGCATCATGAGCGTGCGCTCGTGATGCGACTCAGCGCCCACGTGATGACCGACCGTGTGCAACCACGGCGCCACAGGCTTGTTCGACTGCTTCAGGCGACGAGCAAAGTCCCGCATCGGCCGCACCGTGCGAAGCAGCCGGTGATCGAACGAGCCAAGGGCCGTGGTCTGAGGCCGGATCCCGTCGACCGTGTAGGTGATCGTGACGTCCCGCCTCCGCGCCACGGCCGTGTCGAAACGCAACCGCCGAATACCCCATGAGGGCCGAAACACACGAACCCGACGGTCGTCGAAACCGTCCATCGCGGGCTCCAACGCTGGCTTGGTCAGAGGGTCACCCGGCCCGAACCAATTCGTGAGCACAGCCAACGGGTCGACATTCTTGAAACGCGGGTCGCCGACGCCCGCGGCTGCCTGTTCGCGAGTCAGACGAACGAGGCTGTCACCGCGCTCACCTGCCCACTCGGGTGGGGATTTGATCGGCTCCACC
>NZ_JBFULL010000028.1:0-14005 GCF_056400345.1 Microbacterium sp. P5_B6
ATGGAGGAGTGGTGCTGGTGTGCTCCGGCATCATCGCTTTCGCCGTCACACGTGCAGGCCGAGCATGGATGAACAGTGCGCTCGGGCGGCTGCTCACGCAGGCGAACGTCGACCGGGGGATGATGTTGACCACGGTCCCGGATGAGGACCCCGTGCACGAGACCTACCGACTCGCTGTTCGTCTCACCGATATCGCCAACAGTCAGGAGCTCACCAGGCGCGAGCGGATGCTGCTGCGTGCGGCGGCCGGGCTGCTTGACCGCCAGATGCGCGCGCCTGTCGTCGTGCGGATGACCAGTACTGCGGACGGGGCGGTCATCGCGTGATCCGCATAGTGATTGCGGTTGGCGCGGTGATTCTGCTCGCACCCGTCGCGTGGCTGGTACGAACCCTTACTCTCCGCGTGGTCGGCGTGAAGCCACGCCGCAAAGTGATCACTGCACGTTGCATCGGCGACGAAGTTGAGCTGCCGAGAACCGTGCTGACCACCGCAGCGGGCGACTACGGACTCTGGTTCGGCGACGGTTTCCGGGACCACGCGCTCGTCGGTGCTGTTGTTCACTCCGACGGGGAGGTGGTTGTCCGCCGGCTGCTCGAGTCGACGGCACCAGTTCCGACCGAGCCGTTTCCAGCACAGTGGACCGGTCATGTCATGCACAGCCCGGCACAGATCGACCGCAACTGGGAGGACGTCACCATTCCGCTCCGGGACGGGACATCAGCACCGGCCTGGCTGTTTCCCGGTCACGCTCGCACAGGGGCTTGGGTTATCCACGTCCAAGGCATCCGCACGTCACGGCTGGTCACCCTCCGCTCGGTAGAAGTGGCGCAGCGCGCCGGGCTGACCTCGCTCGCAATCACGTATCGCGGCGCCGGCGACGGACCGGCCGCGACTGTTTCGAACCTTGGTCAGCGCGAATGGAGCGACCTCGCGGATGCGATCGCCTATGCCCGAACCCACGGAGCGTCCGAGGTCCACGTGGTGGCGTGGTCGATGGGCGCGGGACTCGCGCTCGAGCTGCTCCGCCGCGACCCGCGAGCATTCGACAGCCTGGTGCTGATTGCCCCAGCAACGAACTGGAAACAGATCATCCGTCACGGTCTCGAGCGCGGTGGGCTGCCGGGGTTCTTCGCGCCGGTCGTGACATACGCTTTGGCGTCTCGGATTCTGAGTCGGGTTATCGGCGCGCCTGCCCACTCGATTTCACCCGGCTCGACTGGAGCCGGACAAATGTCGGCACCGTCCCGACACTCGTCGTGCACTCCAAAGGCGATCAGGAGATCCCGTTCGCGCTTACGGAGGCTTACGCCGCCGCGCAGCCGGACGTCACGCTGGTTCATACGAAAGCGGCCCCACACGGATGGGAGGCGAACGTTGACCCTGAGGTGTTTCAGTCTGCGATCAGATCATGGTTGACCTCGCAGCCTCGGGCTGTGCACCCGTGGAGCTGATTCGGCAAGTCGGTGGTGACGCCCCCTGATTCAGGGGAGGGCGGTGGAGAGGCGCGGTACGACTTCGACCGTCGGGGAGCTGTCAGCGGGCTCGAGGTTGGGGTCTCGTCCGATGGTCTCGGCAACCCGGGCGGCGATGTTCTGTGCTTCCGATGGCAAGTTGAACTTGACGCTGCTGATTCCTGGGCGCGCGAAGGCGGCTATAGGGGTGTTGTCGCCGCCGATGACCCCAAGGCGATGCGGCACCGGGGTATCTTGAGCGGCTGCCGCGCTCGTTATGGCCAGAGCTGCCAGGTCGTTCCACGCAGCGATCCCCAGTGGCTCCGCTGATTGCCCCGTCCAACGGTGCACCATTTCGGCGATCGCAGCGGGATCTCCGGGGACTGTTGCCGAGACTGCGTTGTCCACGCCTCGGGCTATGCAGATGTCATGAAATGCTGTCACGCGTGCCTCGGTGAAAGCGCGTCCGCGGGGCTCATCGATTGCCAGATAGGCCAGCCGGGAGTAACCCTGGGCGAGCAGATGATCGACCTGAGCAGCAACGATCGCGTCCTGTCCGATGGCGGTTGTGTGCGGAAGGCCCGGGCGGTCGAGTAGTCGGGCAGAGATCTCCGGGATTCCGGCTGACTCGAGTGCGTGTTCGTCGTCCTGATGAAGCGGGTCGAAGGTGACCACGCATGCGCATGGGATGCGGGAGAGCAGCCTATGAAGAGAGCCCTGCCAGTGTTCGCCTTCGTAACGGAGGCACACGAGCCCATACTTGGCAACGAGCCGCCCGATTTCCTCGAGCAGGAGTTCGAGCTGGCCGGACACCTCCCAGTCCGGGACGAGGAGGAGAACGACGTCGCCTCGACCGCTGCGTAGTGCGCGGGCCGCGGGTGAGCCTACGTACCCGAGACGGCGGGCCACCTCCATCACGCGGCCGCGGGTCGCGTCGCTGACGCGCATGTCATGGCGATCATTGAGGACATAGCTCACAGTGGCGCGAGAGACGCCAGCCTCTCGCGCGACGTCACTGACTGTCAGAGGGACGGAACTCATCTTGTCTCCTTTGCTTGACACGATTAAACGTAGCGCATACCGTAAGGATCGACAGTGTGGTTGACACGATTAATCAAGGACGATCCCATGCACACGCCCGTCACAGCCGGGCCCGATGCGGAGACGGTCGGCTCAGCCCCTCGGGTGGGTGTGTACAAACACCCGTGGCGGGTGTCGATCATCGCTGGACTTGCCTCATTCGTCGGCGGAGCCGCCCTCACTGTCAACGGGATCGCTCTCGTCATCTACCAGCAGACGATCGGTCTCACCCCGAGTGAAGTGGGCCTGCTGGCGGCAGTCGTGACCGCAGGCTGGGCCATCGGTGCACTGATCGGTGGACGACTTGGGGACGTCTACGGACGCCGCAAGCTGTTCATCCTGACCATGATCATCATTGCCGTCGGCGCGCTCGCGCCGACGTTCTCCACCAACTTCTGGGTCCTCCTTGCCGGGTTGACTCTGATGGGTCTCGGCGTAGGCGCGGATTTGCCAGTCTCGCTGGCCACGATCGCCGAGGCGGCGAAGGACAGCAACCGCGGCAAGATGCTGGTCTTCACGCAGGTGATGTGGACAGCCACCGACCTGGAAGCGATACCGACATGCCCGTGATCGCGGCTTTGCAGGCACTGCTGGACAGCGCGCCTCCGGCCGCCCCTCTGGATCTCAGCGACCTCCCGCGGCTGCGTCAGGGAGGCCTGGAAGGCGCCGAAGCACTCGCCGCGCTCGTCGCGCTGGAACCCCTCGAGGTKGGGGCGGTGCGCACGGTGAAGGTTCCCGTCCAGGGGGGTGAGATAAGGGTGCGGATCTACCGGCCGGCCAGTCAGGGGCCGCATCCGATCCACGTGTTCTATCACGGTGGCGGTTGGGTGGCTGGGACCATAGAGGAGACGTTCGTCGATGTCGTCTGCAGAGAGCGCACCGCTCTGGCTGAATACGTGAGCGTCGCGGTCGAGTACCGGCTCGCACCGGAGTTCAAGTTCCCTATCCCTTTGGAGGATTCGTACGCTGCCCTGAATTGGATCATCGAGCACGCCGCTGAGTACGACGGCGATCCGAAACGAGTCACCATTGGTGGTGGCTCCGCCGGGGCGAACCTGGCCGCCGCCGTCGCTCTGAAGGCTCGTGACGAAAAGGGTCCGCGGATCACATTCCAGATCCTCGAAGTGCCCGCGTTGGACCTGACACTGGGAAGCGCCAGCATTGCGATGTACGGCGGCGGCGATTACCCGCTCTCAAAGGTCGATCTTGACATGTGCATCGAGGCGTACCTGAGTTCACCGATCGATGCCACCGACCCGTATGCCTCGCCCCTGCTGGCAGAAGACTTGTCGAACCTCCCACCGGCCCTGATCATCAGCTCGGAGTTCGACCCGCTGCAAATGGACGGTTCACGGTATGCGAACCGACTGGAAGACGCCGGTGTTGCGGTGACCTTCACCCTTGGGGAAGGACAGGTGCATGGGTCTTCTCAGTTCACCAAGCTGCTCGCTGAATCGGCTGCCTGGCGGGATCAGGTCGTCGTTGCGCTGAGGGAGCATCGAGGCCGCCGCGCATCCTGAAGGTATGGGCCGCGTCCTCTCTTCGGCGTTCCCCCACAAGTAGTCGAGATTCCTTCCGTCCGCGACTGCGGCGTGCCGTGCTGTGGTGTACCCCTCGATGAGGACGATGGCGGGTCCTCACCGGCACCGTGGCTTTCCCAGTACATGCCGAGGGCGTGAAAGGCATCCGTCACTTCCTACCCTCTGCGCTGCCGAGCGCGAGCGTGCCGCCTTCGAGGATGAGTGGCAGCGGGTCGCGGATGCCGCCCAGGAATGTTCCATCACCATCCGCTATAGGGAAGCCGAGCATCACCGGTCCGGCATGCGTGTCGATGATCTTGCCGCTGTAAAGCTCGGGGCCAGTCAGGTTTCTCGCCGCGTCCAGATCTATTCGGTCGTTCCATGGAGCTAGCCACGTTCCCGAAGTCCCGCCKCCTGAGAGGCGTTCGCGAGAGATGACTGCGTCGTGAGCGGAGAAGACAAGCATGTTCTGCCCGTGGACCTGCACCCGCTGGAACACCTCCAGGTGGCCGAATCCGCTGCCTGGCCCTGCCAGAGGGGGCTCGACGGTCCACGCGGTGAGGTTGTCGGATGTCGCGTGGCCGACCACCCCACGGTTCATGACCTCTCCCGTGTTGGCTCGCGCGGTGACGAGCATGTGCCAGAGCCCCGCCACGTCCCGGTAGACCCACGGGTCGCGCCATGCCTCTTCCGGCCATGTGGAGTCGCCCAGCACTTCGTACCAGCGAGGATCGGCGCGGACCAACACGTCCCCGTCCTTGGTCCAGGTGTGCAGGTCGTTCGAGACCGCCGCCGTGATGATCTCCACGTTCGCGATGCTGTCGGAGTCGAGGAATGTGGATCCGGTGTAGAACATGCGCCACAGGCCGTCGTCGTCGCGGACGACCGAACCGGTCCAAGTGGCGGTGGTATCCGGCGCACCGGCCCCTCCCGGACCAAGCACGGTGCCGTGTTCTGTCCAGTCGGTCAAGTCAGGGGAGGTGGCATGGCCAATCGTGGCGTTGCGGTGCCGCAGCTCGGGGTCTCCGAGGGTCTTGGGTGCCTGCAGGTAGAAGAGGTGGTGGATGTCGCCGTCCTGAATGTGCCAGAAGTCCCAGATCCATCGGTCGTCGGGGTTGAGCACTGCATGTCCTTCGGGGTGTGAAAAGAGGGGGTGGATTGTCGGGGCGAGCAGATCTAGCTGTACCGGGTCAGGACCCGGTACAGCTAGCGGGCTTCCAGCTCCTCGGCGTCCTGCGCTGCGCGGCGCTCTCGCTGGCGACGGGGGTCGGCAATCGGCGCGGCCAGCAGCAAGGCGCGGGTATACGGRTCGGCTGGCTGCGTGGTGATCCTCCCGGTGGGTCCGGCCTCTTTCACCTCGCCGCGGTACAGGACGGTGACCTGGTGGCAGATGTGTTTGACGACGGACATGTCATGGGAGATGAAGAGGTAGCTCAGACCGTGCTGTTGTTGCAGGTCGTTGAGGAGGTTCAGGACCTGAGCCTGCACCGAGAGGTCCAGGGCGCTGACAGCTTCGTCGCATACCACCACTTGGGGGTTTGTGATCAGCGCGCGAGCGATGGAGATGCGTTGGCGTTGCCCTCCAGAGAACTGGCGGGGGCGGCGATTCGCGGCGTCCGGTTCCATGCCGACGGCGGTGAGCACCTCGTCTACCCGTGCATTGACGTCGACCTGCCCCAGCATGTTCTGTGCGCGAAGCGGCTCGATGAGGCTGCTCCGAATGGTGAAGGACGGATTCAGGGAGGTGTTGGGGTCTTGGAAGACTGCCTGGATGGTCCGCCCCAGCTGTCGTCGTGGTCTGCCGGTCAGCGAGGTGATGTCCTGCCCGAGGAGCTCCACGCGACCCGACGCGATCGGCGCCAACCCCAGGATGGCCTTTGCCAGGGTCGATTTTCCTGAGCCGGATTCTCCGACCAATCCGACGGTGGATGCGTGCGGGATGGAGATGCTGACGTTGTTCAGGGCGGTGAAGTCTTGGCGTCCTCGCCGGTACCGCACGGTGATGTTGTCGGCGGTGAGGACGGGCGCACGGTCGTTCATCGGGTGAGCGCTCCTTCGGCGATGAGTTCCTCTGCGCGGATGCAGCGGGTGACCGACCCGGGCGGGACGATTCGCAGCGGCAGTGGACCTTGGGTGCAGGCGTCGGTGGCGAAGCGGCAGCGGGTGGCGAACCGGCAGCCGGTGGGCCAGCTGCCGGGGGCGGGGACTCGTCCTGGGATGGTGGTGAGTGGTTCTCCGAGCGGGGAGGTGCTGGGGTCCGCGGCTAGAAGCGCGGCCGTGTACGGGAAGCCCGGTGCCTCGAAGACGGTGTACACGTCGCCCATTTCGACGACTTCACCGGCATACATGACAACTGCGCGGTCGGCGATGTCTGCCACTACTCCCCAGTTGTGGGTGATGATGAGCACGCTCATGCCGGTGGAGCGTTGCAGGTGGCGGAGCAGTTGCAGGATCTCGGACTGAACGGTGACATCCAGGGCGGTGGTGGGCTCGTCGGCGATGATCAGTCGCGGGCGCCCCGCGAGGGCGATCGCAATGTTGATGCGTTGTGCCATGCCGCCGGAGATCTCGTGCGGGTACAGCTTTAGGACGCGTTCCGGGTCGGCGATCTGCACCTGCTGGAGCAGTTCACGTGTGCGCGCTTTGAGGGCCGATGCGCTCATTGTTTCGTGCCTGGCCACCACTTCTCGCAGGTGGCTGTCGACCGTGTGAGTGGGGTCCAGGCTGCCCAGGGCGTCTTGGGCGATATAGCCGATCCCGCTGCCGCGGATCGCAGCGTAGGCGGCGGCACCACCAGCGCGCAGGTCGACCGAATCGAAGATCACCGTGCCGCCTTCGATGTGCAATCCCGGTGGGAGCAGACCGAGGGTCGCCAGGGCCGTGACAGATTTCCCGCAGCCGGATTCGCCGACGACGGCGACGATCTCACCCTTATCGACGGTGAAGGTGGCGTCGTCGACGAGTGTGACGCCACTGTCCAGCCCGACGCGCAGGTTTTCAACTCGCAGCAAGTGGCCCTGCGTGTCCAGACCAAGCGGCGTGCGTGCCTCAGGAGTTGGGGCGGCCTTCCGCTTCCTGCGCGGTGCCAGGAGAGCGGCGTCATCGGCGGTGGCATCGCGGATCGCGTCGCCGAGCAGGCCGAAGGCGAGGACCATCAGGATGATCGCGAAGCCCGGGGGGACGAGGGGCCAGGCCGTGAAGGAGATGACCTGTGAGGCTTCCCCGATCATTCCGCCMCACGTGGGCTGGTCGCCGCTGGGGGAGAGCAGGCCGAGGAACGCGAGAGCTGCCTGGATGACCAGGGCAGCTCCGAGGAACACGGAGGCTTGGACCAGGATCGGGCCGAGAACGCGACGGATGATGTGCGTCGCCATGATGCGGGAGGGGCGGACGCCGGCGACGGTCGCCGCGGTGACGTAGGACTCTTCCTTGACGACGATTGTTGAACCGCGGACCACTCGGATCAGCCCTGGAGAGGCGAGGATGCCCAGGGCGATCATGGCGGCAACCGGGTTGGAGGCGAAGACCGCGAGCACGACCAGCAGGATGATGATCGCGGGGATCGACATAGCCAGTTCCGCGGTGCGGCTGATGATGCTGTCGATGCGTCCACCGCGGTAGCCGGCGAGGATGCCGAACGGAATCCCCACCGCGAGGAAGACAACTGTCGCGACGGCCGCGTACCCGAGGGACGGGATGATTGCGAACAGCAGACGGCTGAGGATGTCGCGGCCTAGGGTGTCTGTGCCAAGCCAGTGCTCCGCGGTCGGACCGCTCAGCGTGACAAGCAGGTCTTGCTTTCCGGCCGGGTACGGAGCGATGAACGGGGCCAGGATCCCGAGGATCACCACCAGCAGGATGAATGCGGCGGCGATGACACCGAGCGGCTGACTGCGCCAGGCGCGGACGAGTCGGTTGCGTTTCGGCGTGGCCGCGCGTTCTGCGCGCCGCCAGTCATGGGTTGTGGTGGTCATTTCGCCCTCACACGGGGGTTGAAGTAGCCATACGCGAGATCGACGATCAGGTTGACCGCGATGGTGATGAGCGTGAAGTAGACGACGACGCCCTGGATGAGCGGAAGATCCCGGGAGGCGGTGGCTTGAACAGCCGTGCTCCCGAGACCGGGTATGGCGAAGATCGTTTCCACCGCGACCGTCCCGCTGAGGGCCCCGACGAAGACCAGGCCGATGACCGTGAGGATCGGCACGGCTGCGTTGCGCAGGGCATGCCGGTAGACGACGGACTCTTCTCGGACAGATGCTGCCCGAAGGGTACGTACGAAGGATCCGTCCAAGGCCGTGCTCATCGAGTCACGGGTTTGCTTGGAGATCCGGGCCAGTGCCGGCAAYGACAGGGTGATGACCGGCAGGACGAGGCATTGCAGCCACAGCAGCGGGTCTGTGCCGATCGGGACATACCCGGTCGGGGGGAACCACCTCAGCTGCACCGCAAAGACGACGACGAGGACCAGTCCGAGCCAGAAGTCGGGGATAGCCAGGGCCACGATGGACGAGGAGTCGACGAATCGGCCGAAGAACCCCCGCTTCGCGGCGCGAACCCCCATCGCTATCCCGATCACGGACGCCACCAGGGTGGCGCCGATGATTAGGGACAGCGAGGGCTCGAGGCGAGAGTTGAGGGTCTCCGCAACCGGCTGCCGACTGATCAGCGATGTTCCGAGATCACCGTGCAGCGCTGCTGTCAACCAGTTCCAGTACTGCTGCCAGATGGGAAGGTTCAGTCCCAGCTCCTCTCGGGTGGCGGCGAGCTGCTCAGCTGTGGCGTTCGGGCCGAGCAGCGCGCGTGCGGCGTCGCCCGGCAGGAACGGGATCAGCAAGAAGGTGATCATGGAGGCGACCAGTGCCAGCGGTATCGATAGCGCCAGCCGTCGCAGGGTCAGTCGGAGCACGGTTACGGAGACTCCTCAGCTATTTGGTGGGCTGGAGATCGGTGACCATCGGAACACCGGAGTTCGCGGGTGTCGCGTCCAGCCCGGTCAGTCCTGTACCGATGTAATAGCTCAGCGGCGCACCGACCACGGGAATCGTCCAGGCCTGGTCGACCAGTTGCTGGTTGATCTGCTGCTGCAGGGCCACGCCCGACTTCTCGTCCGCCGTCCAGTACTGCTGGTAGAGCGCATCAAGTTTCGGGTCCACGGTGCCGAACATGTTGAACGGTCCGACTGGGTTGACGAACCCCGCCCAGAGGGAGTTCATGTTGGCCAGCCCGTACGCGATGACTGCGGCGGGGTACTGTTTCGACACCATCGCTGTGAAGTAGTCCGGGGCGGTGGCCTTCGTGGTGATGTCGAGGGTCACGCCGACCTCTTGAAGCTGACCGGCGACCGCCTGGGTGAGCTTGTCCAAACCTGACAACGACGTGGCGAGCACAGGGAGAGTGAACCCTTCCGGGTAGCCGGCTTCGGCCAGCAGCTTCTTGGCCGCTTCCGGGTCATAGGGGTACGCCTCCGCGAGATCCTTCGTGTACCCCGACTGCCCCTCGAGCGCGTACTGGGAGAGCGTGAGCTCTTCCGAGCCGTAGAGCGCCTTGGCGATGGTGTCGCGATCGACAGCCATGTTGAGCGCCCGCCGCACGCGTACATCACCGAGCGGTTTCGACAGTTCACCGCCCCGGTCGGCGAGGTTGATGCCGGACAACGCCTGTGGCGGAGCAATGACCTCCAGGCCGGCGTTGCGGGCGGCGGGGATGGTGGTCGCGTCGCCCAAAGCGGCCTGAACCTGGCCGGACTGCATCGCCTGAATCGTCGAGGACGCGTTCCCGATGACGCGGACGATCACGCTCTTCCAATGCTGCCGCTCGGGGTCCCAGTAGTTCGGGTTTTGCACGAACGTGTAGTGATCACCCGCGACGGTCTTCTTCGGGTCAAGGGTGTAGGGACCGGCGCCGGCGGTGGTGGTGTCGAGCGACGCGGGATCGGCGATCGCGTCGGGGCTGATCACAAAGCCGACGCCGAAAGCCTGTGCGAAGTCGAACGTCAGGCCGGGGTCTGGACGCTTCAGGGTGAGTCGGACGGTGAGGGGTTCGGTGACGTCGACCGAGTCCACGGACGCGAGCAGAGTAGTTGCGGAGCCGATGGTCTGGCTGCGTGCGTAGTCGAGGTATCCCTTCAGCGCCTGGGMATCCAGGTCTGTTCCGTCGCTGAACTTGACGCCTTTTCGCAGCGTGATCTCGTACGTCTGGTTTCCTTCGCCGACGTAACCGAACTTCTCGGCGAGACCCGGCGAGAAAGTTCCGTCGCCATTCATGATCACAAGGGGGTCGTACGCCCACTGGTACAGCAGGCCGTACGCCGGGTCGCCGATCGCGGGATTCATCGAAGGAGGCGCCGCTGCCGTCGCGAAGGTGAGCGTGTCACCGTCGTATGGCGCTCCGGACTGGGACGTACCGCCGCCTCCTGGGGTGCAGGCGGTGGCRGCAAGAACGATCGCAACGGCACCCGCCAGAACAGCTCCCGCGCGGCGAGGGCTGAATCGTCTCCGACCCTGGCTAGCGGAGCCGACCAGCGACGCCTGTTCGAGTATGCGGAACTTCGGCATCGAAATCCTCCTTGATTAATCGTGTCAACCACGCTGTCGAGGCCAACAGTACGGCGATTGATTAATCGTGTCAAGCACAATCTCTGCCCGGTTGCACAAGCGTTATCGAGCAGCCGAATGCGCCGCGCGAGACGACCGCTGGCCACCTGCTGCGTGCTCTTGCGCCGAAGTGCTTGACACGATTAACCCGCGGCCTTACGGTAGCGAACGACGGCGCGGTCGACACGATTAATCGAAGAGGATTCATGACGGTTCGGAGGAGAGCTGAATGACCGGGAACCAGACCGTGCACGGTCACGTCGCATCCGGGTTCGGACGCGTCGCGGACGCCTTCGCCCTCAATCTCCGCGATCGCGGAGATCGCGGTGCTGCGTGTGCGATCGTCATCGAAGGCGCCACMGTCGTAGACATCCGTGGCGGGGAGGCCCGTGCAGGCATCCCGTGGAGCACGGCAACCCGTAGCATCCTGTTCTCGGTGAGTAAGGGCGTCACCGCGATAAGCCTGCTGATGGCCGCTGATCAGGGTCTGCTCGATCTGGATCAGCCGGTCTCGGCCTACTGGCCCGAGTTCGGAGTCCACGGCAAGGACCGCATCACGGTCCGGGAAGCCCTAGCGCACCGCGCTGGAATCCCGTCGTTCTCGCAGCCCTGGAATGCGGCGGCCCTCGGGGAGTGGTTTCCCGTTGTCGATGACCTCGCATCTCAGCAGCCGCTCTGGGAGCACGGAACGGCGTTCCTTTACCACGCGGTCTCGGTCGGCTTCATCGCGGGAGAGGTGCTGCGACGGACGACCGGCAAGCGCCCCAGTCAGTGGCTCGCGGAGAATGTCGCGGGTCCGCTCGGGCTGCAGATCGCTTACGGCGCGGATGTGAACGACCCCGACCTGGCACCCGTGCTGCCACCCGATGGTCCCGGTGGCGGAATTCCGCTGTCCGCAGATGAGACCGCTCTGGTGATTCGGGCGATGCTAATGGATGGCGCGTACGGCCCGGACCTGTTCACCGCAGCGAACACGGCCGCCGTCCTCGGCGCGGAAAGCCCGGCCGCGAACATCGTCACTCGCGCGGCGGACATCGCTGCCCTGTACAGCGCCACCGCTTACCCCACCGAAGGTCCTCGCCTGCTCAGCGATGACGCCATCATTCGGGCGACCGTGCCGCTCTCCTACGGCAAGCCGTTCATCGGCCCCGACAAGGGCGATGTGTGGGGCACCGGGTTCATGCTGCACTCGGGGCGACGTGGCATGGCCGGCCCCGGCAGCTTCGGACACGATGGCGCCGGCGGGCAACTCGCCTTCGCGCAGCCCTCACTCGGTCTCGGGTTCGGCTACCAGACCATCGCCCTCGGTGGCGACGACGACATCCGCGCCGAAGCACTCTGCGCCGCCCTTCGCGAATCCCTTTGAATACACCCCCACGGAAAGAAGTCTCATGGCCCTCGACCCGATCCTCACCGCCTTCGTCCCGACTCCCCCGCTGCCCGCAGAGATCGACTTCCCCGCCTGGCGCGCCCAGAGCGAGGCGGACGCGGCCGCCCTGGTCGAACTGGTCGCGGAACCGGGTCCCGACGTTGCTGAGAAGCGCATCGTGCATATTCCCGTCGAGGGGGGCACTATCGCTCTGGCAATCTACCGCCCCACTCTGGATGAGGTGCTTCCCGCGCACCTGTATTTCCACGGCGGTGGCTGGGTCGCCGGTAGCGGGCTGAGCGTCTTCAYGGACATCATCGGCCGGGAACGAGCCGTTGGCGCCCACTGCGTCGCGATCACGGTCGACTACCGGAAAGCGCCGGAGCACCAGCATCCCATTCCGCTGAACGACTGCCAGGCCGCACTGCTCTGGGTCGTCGAGCATGCCGAAGAGATCGGCGTGGACCCGTCACGGATCACCGTTGGCGGCGGATCGGCCGGCGCGAACCTCGCGGCCGCCCTGTGCCTGAAGAACCGTGATGAACAGGGCCCCGCCGTCCTCTTTCAACTGCTCGAAGTGCCGGCGGTCGATCTCACTCGGAGCCTGCCGTCCCACTCCGACCCGGAGCTCGGCTCGAACTATGCCCTCCACCGCGCAGACGTCGAACGGCTCGTGACCTTCTACCTGGGGGAGGACGGCGACCCGAGTGACCCGTACGCATCACCCCTACTCGCCGAAACCCACGCCGACCTGCCGCCGGCCTACATCATGCCCTCCGAGTTCGACCTGCTCCGCGATGATGCCGCGGCATACGCCGGCAAACTGAATGAGGCGAAGGTGCCGGCGACGACCTCTCTGCAACTCGGGCACATTCACCCATCCAGCGCGTTCACGAAGATCATGCCTGCCGCGCGAGCCTGGCGCGATGAAGCGATCGCAGTCCTGCGCGCTGTCCAYACCGGCGACCTGGACGATGCTCTTTCCGGCCACCGCAACCTGCAGCCATGAAAGCGGTGCCGCTGAGTCTTGCCGAAGGTGGGACAGATTCGCCACTGCTGGAGGCAACCATTGGTGCGAACCTGCTGGACACCGCGTCCCTTCATGGACGCCGGGAGGCGCTGGTGGATGTGCAAAGCGACCGTCGGTGGACCTACGAGGACTTCGTGGACGCGGTCAACTCGGTCGCGCTCGGCTTGCACGAGCTTGGGGTGCGTAAAGGGGATCGAGTCGGGATCTGGGCGCCCAACTGTCCGGAGTGGACATTCGTGCAGTATGCGACGGTGCGCATCGGCGCGATTCTTGTCACTGTCAACCCCGCCTACCGAAGTGACGAGCTCTCCTTTGTCATCAGGCAGTCGGGTATGAACACGATCATCGCTGCACCGCAGTTCAAGGGCGCTGACTTCGGCGGCATGATCGGTGATGCTCAGCGTGACATACCAACCCTGTTGCACGTCGTGCTGATCGGAACAGGATCGTGGGATTCGCTCGTCGAGGGCGGGCGGAAACATCAGACATCGAGGCTGGATGAGATCGAGGCGGACCTCGGACCCGATGACCCCATCAACATCCAGTACACCTCCGGCACGACAGGGTTCCCGAAAGGAGCGACGCTCTCGCACCGCAACATCCTCAACAACGGGTGGTTCGTCGGTGAACTGCTGCACTACACAGAGGCCGACCGGGTGTGTATTCCGGTGCCGTTCTACCACTGCTTCGGGATGGTGATGGGCAACCTTGCATGCACGAGTCACGGAGCAACAATGGTGATCCCCAGCCCCACCTTTGACCCCGCAGCGACGCTCGCCGCTGTCGCGAAGGAGGGATGCACCTCGMTCTACGGTGTGCCGACGATGTTCATCGCGATGCTCAACGATTCCGCGGTGGAGGCGCTGGATCTCCGCACGCTGAGAACAGGGATCATGGCTGGTTCACCCTGCCCTGTTGAAACCATGAAGCAGGTCATCGACCGGCTCGGTATGACGGA
>NZ_JBFULL010000029.1:0-14004 GCF_056400345.1 Microbacterium sp. P5_B6
CGCTCGAGGTGCTTGCCGCTCGTCTTGCCTCGAAGCGCGCCGACGAGGCATCCTTTGATCGGATTGAGCAGGTGCTTCTGGGCGCCCGCGAGGCAATGCGTTCAGGGGATGAGAGAGCTGTCGTGGAATCCAACGTCGCTTTCCATGAGGCGATGGCGGAGCTCACTGGCAACGCGCTGCTGATCGGCCTGGTCCGTGGCATCCTCGGAAGAATGGAATGGCTCTTTCGCTTCACGGTGGACCGTGACATGCGAACACAGTGCGAGGAGCATGAGGACCTCTTCAGGGCGGTCAAGGCCGGCCAAACCGAGCTCGCTGGATCGCTCGCTTTCGCCCATGTCGCCAGCGGGCGATTGCCATCGCTGGAAAAGATTCGGCTGGCGAAGGAATTCTCTCATGCAACCGAGGCGAATGGCGGCCGCAGCCCGGCCCAGTCCGCCAAGCCTGCGGACCCCGCCACGGTAGCTCCCGCCTGACATCCCGTGGAGTCGGCGGCGTGTGGGACGCATCCTCCGCTGCCGAACGTTTGAATCGGCTTCCGACCAGTCGCGATCCTGCCGGCGACGATCCGTAATGTCTCCCCCAAGGCCCCTGCGTAAGCGCCGCGGTCTGTTGGCTTTCGGAATACCGTATACCGCCCGGTGGGTTCCTGTAGAGGTTGCCATCTCGCGCAGGACCGAAGCTGCGCTCCCGTTCGGATCTGTAGCGTCCTATATCGGCGGGGGTCCTGGGGTCGCGCGGTCGGCGGGCGCTGCGCGCGCTCGGTGATTCGAGCCCCGTCTGCGGTCGAACTGATCCTCATCCTCATCATCGCGGCGTCCCCGTTCTTCCAGCAGCGAAGGACGGGCGATTGACGGCGAGAAGACCGGCATGCCCCGTGTCAGGGTCCTCTGCGAAGCGTGAGAAGCCGCCAATGGGAGCCGTCGGAAATTAAGCGATCGCGAACATTCACCTCCACCCAGACGAGGGAGCCCATGAAGTAGCACGACGGCCGAAGCGGTCCCGATGACCGAGCACGCTATAAGCGTTGTCGATGCACCGTATAGCTCTCATTACTTCCGTCGATGTTGTCCACGCTGGGCACCTGTGGCATGTTGTATACCAACAGTCCACACCCTTGAGAGCGGAGCTGTCGTATGACACTCATCGACGTCCACCATCACCCGACCCTGCCCGGGCTCATCGCTGAGCAGGAGCGGCGGGGGATCCCGGTCTTCCGCGGTGGGCCCGCATGGAACGCCGAGATCGCACTTGAGCAGATGAGCATCACCGGGATCACCTTGTCGGTCCTTTCGACGCCCGGTGACCTATCGTGGGCCGGCGGCGATATCGCCGCGGTCACTGAGGACGTAAACGACGAGCTCGCAGAGA
This sequence comes from Microbacterium sp. P5_B6, assembly GCF_056400345.1. NCBI lineage: Bacteria > Bacillati > Actinomycetota > Actinomycetes > Micrococcales > Microbacteriaceae > Microbacterium > Microbacterium sp. P5_B6. The sequence continues at coordinate 1,372 of NZ_JBFULL010000029.1, forward strand.
TCGTGCGTGACGCGCCCACTCGATTCGGCGCATTCGCCACTCTGCCACTGCCCGATCCCGAGCTCGCGACCGCCGTCGCGGTGGCGGCCCTCGAGGGAGACCGCTTCGAGGGCGTCTCCATGCTGACGAGCTATCAGGGGGCATATCTCGCGCAACCTGAGTACACCGACCTCCTGCAAGAGCTCGACGCGCGCGATGCGGTCGTGTTCATGCATCCCATCCTCCTGAGGGACGCACCGGCCGGCCTATCGCCGGCGCTGTTGGAGGGCACATTCGACACCACGCGGGCTGTTACCGCATTGGCCGCCGCGGATGCGTTTGCACGCTTTCCGCGAATCCGCTTCATCTTCCCGCACACGGGCGGCATGGTGCCGTACATCAAATGGCGAATCGCGATGTACGCCCTGCAGCGTGGCGACTGGAACGTGGAAGTGACGCCGGAGGGCCTGGAGGCCGAGATCCGCAAGCTCGACGGGCTCTACTACGACACGACACTGAACCTCGGGCCGCTCCTCGAGCTTGAGCGCACCGATCGCATTCTCTTCGGAACCGACATTCCGTGGGCGAACGAGTCCATCCTGCCGCTCGAGCGGGACTACGCGATCGAGGTGCGAGAGAACTGGACGGCTGAGCAGGTGGCGGCGGTGTCGAGCGAGAACGCTCTGCGCATTCTTCCCCACGTCAGCCGCCGCCTCGGCGTCGAGGTGCCGCGATGACCCGCATCGGCTCGGACATCAGTCTCAGCCGCATCGGCGACATGTGGGGACGCGGCCCAGCGCTGCTCGACGCGCTGCACGCACAGGGACTCGAGGGGGTGAACATCCGTACGCTCACAGATCTGTCGCCCACTCTCGACAGGGGCGAGCTGAATGACTTCCGTCAGCGCGCCGACGAACTCGACATGTACGTCGAGATGGGTGTCGGCAAGATCAACCCGTACATGACCGCCGAGTTGCCGGCGGTGCGAGCTCTCGGGGACGGAGACTATCTCGCCGGCATGGAGCGGATGTTCGCGGCGTGTGCCGACATGGGGTGGACCACGCTGTGGACGGCCTGCGCCGGTGTCAAGGAGTACGCCGCACCTTACGACACCGACCGCGCCCGTAGGGAGGCGCCGTGGCCCGACCAGTTGCGGGCGATAAGCGGCCTTCTCGACAAGCTGCTTCCCGCGCTTCGGCACTACGATCTCGTGCTTGGCGTCGAGACCCACGAAGAGATCACAACGCATGAGCTCCTGCGGGTTGTCGAAGCAGCCGACGATCCACACGTGGGCATCTGCCTGGATCCCGCAAACCCCATCGCCCGAGGTGAAGACCCGCGCGCCGCGGTCGACCGCGTCGCCCCGCACGTCGTGAGCACGCAGCTGCGTGACATTCGCATCTTCCCTTCTCCGGACGGTCTCGGACTCACCCGTTTCCTCGGCCCTTGCGGCGAGGGGCAACTGGACTGGAGCGGGACCCTCGGCATCCTGCTCACCGCCCGCCCGGATCTCAATCTCACGATCGAGGGTGTCGGCGGCTGGTCCGGACGCAGCGACGTTCCGCTCTCGGACCCGTTCTGGCGCAGTCTGCATCCCGACCTGGACGACGGCGATCTTGCGGTGCTCCGGGACCTCGCCGAGGAATCTGTGCAGGCCGCAGTGGAGGGCCGTGGGCCGACGTTCTCCGACCTCGACGTCTTCCACCCCGATCAGCGCGCGGCGCACGACGCCTTCATCGCCCGTTCTGCCGCACATCTGCGCTCGGTGCTCGCCGGGCACACGGCATCCGTTCCCTCCCGATAGGAGCATCATGTCCTCAACCCTCACCCTCATCCCCATCGAGCAGCTTTCAGACGCCGTCGAGTGCGTAGTTCTTTACCCGGGCTCGCCTGAGTACGACCTCGCCCGTCGACTCTGGAACGCTGACATCGATCGCATCCCCGCCGCGATAGTGCGCGTGCGCAACGCGGAAGATGTGTCGAGCACTCTCCGATGGTCGACCGCCAACGGGTACCCGATCACCGTCCGCAGCGGCGGCCACAATCTCGCCGGGACCGCCGCCATGGACGGTGCGGTGCAGATTGACACCCGCCTCATCAATGACATCGAGATCGACCAGCGGGCCGGGCTCATCCACGTCGGAGGCGGTTGCAACTGGGGCCAGGTCGACCGTGCATGCGAGGGTACCGGTCTCGTGGTGCCCGCCGGCGTCGTCTCACACACCGGTGTCGCCGGGCTCACCCTCGGCGGAGGCTTCGGCTACCTCGCCCGTCAGCACGGAGCGACGGTCGACCACCTCGAGTCCATCCAGGTCGTCGTCGCGGACGGCAGCATCCTCGAAGTGAGCGCGACCTCGCACGCCGACCTCTTCCGCGCCATGAAAGGCGCCGGCCACAACTACTCCGTGGCAACCCGCTTCACGTTCCGGCCACAGCGCCTCGCGGGCCTGGCGACGGTGCGCCTGGCGCTCTTCGCCGCGGACGACCGCCGCAGCATCATGCAGCGTTTCGCCGAGCGCGGCATCGGGATGCCGTCGGAAGTCGGCACCTACCTGCGCCTCTACCGTGCGCCGGAGTTCTGGAGCCAGATCCCCGCTGAACACAGGGGGAAGCCGATCCTCTCGCTGGCCACCATCCGCTACGGCGACCCTGCAGACGAGCCTGCCGCGACTGCGCCGATCTTCGAAGGCTTCACGCCCATCTACCTGGACGTCCGCACGATGCCGCACGTCACGCTGCAGCACCAGACGGACGACGAGTTCCGCTACGGGCTTCGCCACTACTGGAAGCACACCTTCATTGAGGAGCTCACTGACGACGCTATCGACACGATCATCGAGCACGCGGACCTCTACCCGGGCCGCACGCTCAACTCGAGCGCGTACATCTCACACCAGGTGATGTGCCCGTTCGAGATCATCGCGGGGCCCGGCACGGCCCGCGAGTCGCGCGACGACTCACTGCCCAGCGGCCGTGTACTCAACTACTCCGCCAACATCGGGGCGGACTGGGAGTACCCATCCGAGAAGGCCCCGCTCGTCGAGTGGGCGCGGGCATTCTCGGACGCACTCGCTCCCTCGAACCGGGGCACGTACATCAACTTCACTTCGGTGCAGGGCGATGACGCGGTCGCCCGCGCTGTCTACGGCGAGAAGTACGAGGACCTCGCGGCGACGAAGAAGCGCTACGACCCCGAGAACGTCTTCCGCCGGGGCCTGGTGGACCTGTCGGACCCCGGTGATGACGCAGGCGCGGACGCATGACGGCCATCCGTATTGGCACCGACTCCACCAAGCTGCCGGGTGCCTTCACACACGACGCGCTCTGGGTGATCGAACGGGTGGCTGAGCTGGGGCTGGAGGGCGTCTTCTTCCGCGACATCCTCGACCTCAGCGCGACGCTGGACGCCGGCGAGCTCGCCGACGTGACCGCCGCGGCACGTGAACGCGGTTTATACCTCGAGGCCGGCGCCGGCAAGGTCAATCCGTTCGCCATGCCGGAGGACGCCACGACGCGCCGACTCGGTGACGGCGACTGGCTCACCGGCATGACTCGCAAGCTGGAGGCCGCCGCGGCGTGCGCCATCGAGGACGTGTGGGCCGCCACGACGAACTACCAGTTCCGTCTCTCCGGCCTGCGCGCGTGCGACCGGTTCCGCACCGATGTGTCGTGGCCGGAACAGCTCGCCGCGACCGCGGGAGTGCTGAACATGCTTGCGCCGGTGCTGCTGGACCTCGGGCTTCACCTCAACCTTGAGACCCACGAGGAGATCTCGAGCTTCGAGGTTGTACGGCTGGTCGAGGAAGCGGGTCCCGACGCATTCGGTATCACGTTCGACTCCGCCAATGTCGTCGTCCGCGGCGAGGATCCCGTCGCGGCCGCCAGCCGGGTCGCGCCGTACACCCGCCAGACCCATCTGCGCGATGTCGTCCTCGTGCGCAACGAGCACGGTATCGGCCGGCTCATCGCACCGATCGGCGAGGGAGTGATCGACTGGGACGAGATGCTGGCAGCGCTGGCATCTGCGCCGGTCGAGCACTATTCGATCGAAGGCGTCTTCCCCGGCATGCGCGAGAAGCCAGGCAGCGAGATGTCGCTGTTCGTCGACGACGCCGAGTGGCGTTCCTCGCACGATGACCTGAGCGACGAGGAACTCTCCTGGGCTTACCGCCACGCTGACGCCCCCACCGCTGACGCCGCTCGTGTTGAGGAGAGGCTGCGTGCCACGGTGACCGACGCGGCTGCGACCGCGTTCATCGTGGACAGCGCAAGCCGCCTCCGCGACCTCGTGTCCGCCCGAACACCGCGGGCTTCTGCGGCCGCCTGAAACCCAACAACCCGTAACATCCCAGCGCTCCACCCGACCGAAAGGCACAACAATGGCAAGACAACACGTTGCACGACGGGCGCTCGCGCTCACCGCCACCGTTTCCGCGGGCGTTCTCCTCGCCGGTTGCGCCGGTTCGGCCGATGTGGGGGAAAGTGAGGAACCACAGACGATCACGTTCGCGTACTCGATCGCGGCAGAGGGGCAGGACTGGTACGAGCAGCTCGCGGCGAGCTACATGGACAGCCACCCCGATGTCACCATCGAACTCCAGAAGTACGGCCTCGACGGCTACCCGTCGCTGTTGAACACGCAGCTGAACGCCGGCAATGCCGCTGATGTCTTCTACGTCCTCTCCGGCACGGGCCAGAACCCATCAGTCGGCCCGCTCGCCGAGGCCGGGCTGGTCCTCCCGCTCGACACGGGGGTGCTGGAAGAGTCCCTGCCCGAGGCGGTGCAGCCCGGGTGGGTGTTCGATGACACGTTCTACGGCGTGCCGACCTCCGTGCAGGTGAACGGTCTCGTCGTCAACGGGCCGCTGGCCGAGGAGTCCGGGATCGACTGGAGCGCCGAGACCACCGTCGAAGAGTTGGCGGCGCAGTGCGAGGACGCCGCTAAGGACGGCCTCGCCGTGCTCGGCCTCGCCGGCGCCGTTCCTACCGCCCCCGCCATCACAGCGCTCGGCTTCGCGGCGAGCACCGTCTATGGTCCGGAGCCCGACTGGAACGACCAGCGCGCGGCCGGCGAGACCACGTTCGCCGAATCCGAAGGCTGGAACGACGCGCTGAAGGCCATTCAGGACCTCTACGACGCCGAGTGCATGCAACCCGGCGCCGAAGGCGCCGGCTTCGACGCACTGACGAACGGTGTCGCGGGCGGCACAATGCTCGCGTTCGCCGCGCCCAGCAGCGCAACGATGACCCTGTCGAACGCGTCCGGCGGCGCCCTGAAGATGGACGTGCTGCCGATGCCGGCACCTGCAGGCGTCGACCCGAAGCTGCTTCTCACCAGCACCGACGGGATCGCGGGCAACGCCAAGACGAAGAGCCCCGAACTTGTCAAGGACTTCATCCAGTGGTCGGCCGAGCCCGAGCAGACGGCGATGATGGCCGAGATCCAGGGCACGCTCTCGCTGGGCGGCGACACGGCTGACTTCCCGGAGGCCTACCAGAGCTCCCAGACGCTCCTGACCTCAGAGGGCACGCGTCCTTATCCTCCGGTCGACTGGCCGAACGGCGCCGTGTTCGACGCGCTGGGCTCCGGCGTGACCGGCATCCTCACCGGGCAGCTGACGATCACGCAGGTGCTTGAGTCGATGGACTCCGCCTGGGGCTGATCCGCCAGGAGAGGGTGCGGCAACGCGCCCTCTCCTCGCCCGTTCCCGCACCAAATACTCCAGAGAAGATGCCGATATGCCACCGTCGCAAATATCGTTTCCTCGACCAAGCCTCCAGGAGCGCGACCGCCGATGGGCGGTCGTGCGGGAGCTGATGGATGCCGAGGACCTCTCGGGTGTCGTCGCGTTCGGCAGCGCCTTTGACCGCACCGAGGTCTACCTAGCCGGTGAGGCGGTCCCCGGCGGCATCGTCCTGATTCCACGCGACGGAGACCCCACGCTGATCACCGGCGTGGGCGCAGTTGCTCTGCTGAGGTTCGACGACCAGGGCGAACGGCTCGCCGACGCACGATGGATTTCAGACCTGCGCACCGGACCCCCGCCGCCGCTCATCGCCGAGACGCTGCTCAGCGGTCACTCCGGTCGCATCAGGGCCGGGGTGATCGGGCTCGGCGGCGCCTCCCCCTTCGGCGGCGGCGTGCCGCACGGGGCTTGGGAGATGATCACCGCAGCGACGCCGGACGTCGAGTGGGTCGACATCACCCGGCCCTTCGCCGTGGCGCGGCTGGTGAAGAGCCCGGAGGAACAAGAGCTGTTCCGTCGGGCAGCAGAGATCGGTGAACACGCGAGCATCGCATTCCTAAATGCCGCGCGCGTCGGCGCACGCGAGAGCGACGTGTATGCAGCGGTCGAGGCTGAGATCACGAGGCACGGCGGCCACAGCGCGGGACCTGGGATGATCCTGCGCAGCGGCAACCCCGCCTTCGGAGGTCCGATCGAATGGGGCTGGGCCGGAGGTGAGCCGCCTATCCTCCGCCCGGGCGAGTCCATCGGAGCCGAGATATTCGCATGCTATGCCGGGCTCGAGACCCAACAACAGATGCACGTCCAATTCGGCAGCGACAGCGATTACCGGCGCCTTGCCGAGGCTGCCCGGGCCGCGTATGAATCCGGTATCGCGACTACTCGCCCTGGAGCGATGTTCTCCGAGGTGTACACGGCCATGCACGCGGAGATCGTGCAAGCCGACCTGTGGATCCGACCGCCGGTGATCCAGACGGTTTCACCCGGCATATACAACAGCCCGATGTGGGTGAACGCACACAGACGTCCGGACCTGGAGGGGTACCCGATTCCCGCTGTCACTCCCGCCGACGGCGATTTCGAACTTCGCGCCGGCATGACGTTCGCATTCCAACCTGCCGCGCTATTGGGGTTGCGGCAGGTGTGCGTGGGCGGGGCGGTCCTGGTGACGGCGAACGGCTGCGAGCCATTGAATGACATCGCCACCCGATCCCACATCGTGGATCCATAAGGAGACCGGGGACGACGCATGCTTGCGTCGTTGCGGGCGGTCGTGTCGTGGCCGCCGGCCGCATCGAAGGGTGTGTTCTTGGCACTGCGTCCAGCGTGTGCGGGGGACCTGGCCGCGGCCGCGCATGTGCCGGCGCCTCATACCGGTGGTGACGCTGGATCCCTCGAACTCCATTCCCACAGCGCCACAGGGCGGAAAGGACCACTTGATGACCCGCAGTGATGTTCACCACGATCCAACGTTGAGGTCGCCTCGCGCCTCTTCGAAGGTCGGCGCCCGATCGGGCCGCGCGCGGTGATCCGCATCTTCTCGCGGTCTGAGGTCGCCGCGCTGCTCACCCCCGACGCCGCCCGCGTGGCCGTCGCTGAGGCGCATCTAAGGATGGCTGCTGGTCGTACGACGGTCCCGGTCCCCCTCTCGGCGGCGGTTCCGGGCTCTGACGCCACCTTCCTCGGCATGGCTGCAGCCGACGCCGACCTCGGCATCGGCATCGTGAAACTGCTGGCCGATGTGCCCGCCAACTCGGCACGTGGCCTTCCTACGCAGCGCTCGGTGATCCTCGTCAGCTCGGCTGTCGACGGGCGCCCCCTCGCGCTGATCGACGGTGCGGCGGTGACCCGGATCCGCACGGCGGCCGCATCGGCGGTAGCCACGGATGCACTGGCACGACCGGACGCACGTGTGCTCGGTGTCATCGGCGCGGGCGGTCTGGCCCTACCCCACGTGGACGCGCTGCGCCGCGTACGGGCGTTCGACGAGGTGCTCGTATGGAACCGCACCGCGGGACGCGCGGATGAATTCGTGTCGAACCTCCTTGGTCGCGGCATCATCGCACGCAGGGTGGCCGAGCCGCGGGACGCCGTGGCGGCTGCTGATGTCATCTGTACGCTCACACCGTCGCGGACTCCGATCCTTCAGGGCGACTGGCTGCGGCCCGGTCAGCATGTAAACGCGGTCGGCGCACGACCGCGCCCCGATCACCGGGAGGTCGATTCCGCCGCGATCGTTCGCTCCCGTGTCTTCTTCGACAGCCGCACGGCTGCTCTCAAGGAATCGGGCGACATCGTCATCCCATTGAGTGAAGGCTTACTCAACGTTGCCGACCTCGGTCCCGAGCTAGGCGAGGTCCTCAGCGGCACCGCGACCGGGCGCAGGAGTCCTGACGACATCACCTTGTTCAATTCGCTCGGCAGCGGTTTGCAGGATCTCGCCATGGCCCACCTCCTTCTATCTGCGGCTGACGATGTCGAGCGAGCGCCGCAGTTCATCGACCTCGCCTGCTGACCCGGCCAGCCGGTATGCCAGAGGTCTACGACGAACCACCCCAACTGAGCGCCGACCGGCTTGTCGCGCTGATACCGACAACCGGCGGTACCGGAGCATCCACTGCACAAACCCACGGAGAAACCATGCCCGACACCAGCCGCGCCGAGCAGGGCAGCGGTACATCGGCACGTCGTTCGGCCCGCCACACACCCGCGTGTGGCGCATCGGCACGCGGGGCCACAACGCTCGCGAGGACACCGTCGTGAGGACGCTCTCCGCGCTCATGTCCGTGCTCGGCCGCTTCGGTATGGCCGTTCCCGCAGGCGGGGGAGCGGATGGCGCCGCCGACGTCTTCCTGGGGGCGTGACATCGTGACATCCCGCCTCGCCCTCGACCGCGACCTCCTCGCGGCCGCCGCGAGGCGGGTGATGGCGCGGTGCGACCAGCTCGCAGCGGTATCGGCTTCTGACCACTCAATCGAGCGGGTGTACCTCTCGTCCGAGCACGCCCGGGTGAATCGGCTAGCAGCCGCCTGGATGCGCGAGGTCGGACTCGAGCCGTGGCAGGACGCCGCGGGAAACCAAGCCGGACGAATCCCCTCGTCCTCGGGCGACTCCGACGGACCCGCTCTGGTGCTGGGATCGCACCTCGACACCGTGCCCGACGCCGGGCGCTTCGACGGGATCGTCGGAGTGCTCATGGCCCTTGAGGTGATCCGCCTGCTGCGGCGGCCGGGGCCGCACCGAGACCCGGCGGAGATCGCCTTGCCGTTCGCGCTGGAGGTGATCGCGTTCGCAGACGAAGAGGGCACGCGGTTCGGCAAGGCGCTCCTCGGCTCGTCGGCGGTCGCCGGCCAGTGGGACCCGTCGTGGTGGGACCTGGCGGATGCCGATGGCATATCACTTCGCCAGGCATTCCGTGATTTCGGGCTCGATCCTGGTCGGATCGGGGAGGCCGCACGTCGACCCGACGAGCTCGTGGGATATCTCGAGGCCCACATCGAGCAGGGTCCTGAGCTTCACCGACGGGGTGAGTCGCTCGCCGTAGTGTCGTCAATCGCGTCAGCCCGCCGGCTCCAGCTCGTCGTCGAGGGTGAGGCGCGGCACGCCGGCGGCACACCTTACGACATGCGTCGCGATGCCCTCCTCGGCGCTTCGGAGGCCGCGCTCGCGGTGGAGCGGATCTGCCGCGGCGAGCACCACATCATCGGCACCGTCGGCCGAATCGAAGCGTTCCCAGGAGCCGTCAATGTCGTGCCCGGCGAAGCGCACCTGTCCCTGGACCTGCGCGGCGAGTTCGACGGCGCCCGGGATCGCGTGTGGCTCCATATCGAGCGTGAGCTCGACTCCATCATGGGACGGCGGGGCTTGCGGTGGCAATCGCGCGAGGTGCACTCAGCGCCCGCGATATTCTGCGCGCCGCTCCTGCAGGACGTCATCCGGGCGGGGATCATGTCTACGCTTCCGGCCGGCGCCGACCCGCCTGCCGTCATCTTCAGCCGCGCCGGCCATGACGGCATGGCGCTCGGTGCGGTGACGGACGTCGGGATGCTCTTCATGCGCAACCCCGATGGCATCAGTCACCACCCCGACGAGGCCGTGTCGACCGCTGACGTCGCGCGCGGCATCAGGGCGCTCGCCGAATCCATTCTTCAGCTCGCGGCTGATCGGGTATGAACCACGGGCTTGAGCAGCTCCACGTACGAACGATCAGGAGAACGAGGTGACAGGTGCGTTCCGCCGCCTGCGCCGTGGCGAAGTCCGCTGAGCCGCTGGCAGCATCCGCCTGATCATCGACGAGTCGCCTTTACAGTGCTTGGCGGGGACCTGCGCAGCTGTAGTCCTTCGGGGCGAGCGTGCTCAGTGCGCCCGCCCGCTGACAGCCCCCGCGCGCGGAGTACGATCACGCGCTCCGCACATCTTTCATAGGGGCCGGCCTAAGCGTGGTCGATGATTCACCTCAGCCGTGTTGTCCGCTAGGGGCTGAGCAGATTCGTGCGGCAGTGATGGTGTTGTTGCCAAGGATGCTGAGCCGCTCGTCGCCGTTGAGGATACGTCCGTCGGTCCAGGAGCCGTCGATCAGTCGGAGCTCCTGGACGCTGTCGATCTCGAGTTCGGTGCCTTCACGTGAGAAGTCGATCATCGCGTTCTGGCCGATCGCGATGAACTCCATGGGCCCAGTGGCGAGAACGATGCCGAAGGCGCGGGCGTATCCGGGCTGCTCGCTACGACTGTTCGACGTCGTTTCGTTGGGTAGAGGAGTGGGAGCCGGCATCTGGCCCCCGATGTCAAGGAGCATCCGGGCGAAGAGCTTGGGCGCGTTCCGAACCACAACCGTGAGACCGTGCAGCGCAAACGTTGTGGCATGCGCGTCATCGGCCAGCGCAAACCCGATGATTCGACCATCTTGTTGAGCGGCCACAATCTCGCGCGAAAGCCACGAGTTGCTTCATGCCGTCGAAGAGCTGGCTGTCTGCCCGGACATCGTCGATGCCGAAGGCGTGGTAGCCGATCGCGTTGAATCTGCCGACGGCCAAGAAGACGTCGTCAGCTCGGACACGTGATGCGGGACCCTGGCCGGTTATGGTGGACAAGCCGAGCGCAACCATTCCTCGCGCAAATCGAGTTCGCCGGGTCGCCGGAACTGAGATCCATTGAGGTGACCCCCAGGTGACCCCGAGCCTCCTGAGGATGCCGATTCTCGGTGAGCGTGAAGTGTGTGGAGTGCGTCATTTCGCGGATTTGACGGCGTTTGTCCCTCCGTGCGGCCGCGATTTCACCCTGCTAAGGTGGAGTCCCCTTACGGGGACCGAGGGTTCAAATCCCTCCGTCTCCGCCACGGAATCCCCTGATCAGCTACCCTTTTCCTTGCCCAGCTTCTTGCCTTGGGCGGCTCTCAGGTTCGGATCGACTGCATCGCTTGTGTACTCAGCGTGTACCGGCGAATTGCTGTCCAAGCGTGAGATCGCCGCGATCTCCTGCTCTGCGCCGAGCACATGCGCGTAGATCCGGAGCGTTGTACTCGGGTTCCTGTGACCCAGCCACGCCGCAACTTGGTGGACAGGAATGCCCGCCTGCAGCCACGTCGACGCGGCATAGTGGCGGAGATCGTGGATCGTGTGGCCGTTTGAGGTGTGCGTCCACTTGACGTACCTGCGGAACAGGTTTCCGCGCAGCTGGAGTCCTCTCTTGGAGACGAAGAGATGCTCGCGGGCGCTGCGGTCGCCGGCCCGATGCTTCGCGATCTCGAAAGCGCGGCGTGTGAGGGGAACTCTGCGGCTGCGCTTCGTCTTCGTGCCCTTCTCCTCATACCCGTCTGACTGAGCCCGGTTTACAAGGAGCAGGGGGTACGGCAGGTCCTGCAGATGCCTGATCCGGGTCGCGCGCAGCTCTGACCACCTGAGCCCGGTAAGGCTGAGGAACTCGGTCACCTCAGCCATTGCGGCATTCAGCTCTCGCTGTCGCTCGAGCGTGTCGGCCAACTCTGCGTCGGTAAACGCGTTGATCTCGTCGAAGACCTCATTGCGTTGCTCGCCCGACGGCATCGCGACTTCGCGAACCGGGTTTCGGAGACGCATCTTCTCGCGGACGGTGTATTGGAAGAGGGCGCTCAGTGAAGTGCGGGCTCGGGAAACCGTGGAGTGGGCCTTCGAGCCGAGCTGCTCGGTGAGGTGATTCAATACGTCCGACTCGGTGATCGCGCCGATCGGCATCCTCGCCCACGATGCCGGAGTGTTGGCGAGGTTGTCTCTGTCGGTGCGCCATGTGTGCGGAACAACCTGACCCTGCCGAGCCGCGAGGAACTCATCGACAACCTCCGCAAAGGTCTTCTTGCTCTGGGTGGGCAGAATGAACTCGCCGAACTGGATTGCGCGATACTGCTCACGCTCCCACGCTTCGGCGTCCGCCTTGCGTGCAAACGTCTCTGCCGCTACGGAGCGGCCCATGTGCTTGATGCGGACTGTGTACCGCGGCTCGCCGGAACGATTGAGCCGACGCTCGATGCTCATGGCTCCAGGCCGGCGAGGCGGAAGATCTCGGCGCGAGAGTAGATCCGCCTGTGCTCCGTGATCGCAACGGGCGTCACCGGTGCGTGGCCGGCGAGAGCAAGCGCCCGCAAAGTCGTCCGGTGGATACCGAGCAGTTGAGCCGCTTGCGCTTCGCTGCAGAACAGGCACTCAGGTTGCGGACGCGGCGACTGCTCGACCGCGACGGGGGTGCTGGGTAGCGGACGTCGCATCTCTCTAGCCATTCGCAGGTCGGCCGTATGTGCTCATTCGGATCGGAGCCTGGGCTATCGTCTTCGCTAGCCTCGTTGAAATTGCTACTTGACCCTCCGAGTCGTGAAACTGGGGCGCACCGCACCTGTCGAGGTGGTCGGCAGCCTGTTCACGATCCCGTTCTATGGAGG
>NZ_JBFULL010000030.1:0-13588 GCF_056400345.1 Microbacterium sp. P5_B6
ACCCAGCGCACCACTCCACCAACCTCACAGTCCGTTTGCACGAATCAGCGCGTGGCGGACGCCCACGCCGACCAATCAGAGAAGAGGAGACACAGAAATGAGTCTCATAGCTGATCCCCTTGCGCGCCTGCGAATCGGAGCCCTGGGTACCCTGCCACGTCTCCTACGAGCTCAGCCCGGTCGCGAAACGCTGGAGGATTACCTTGCCCAAGGAGGTTACGAACCCCTCCAGGACCCGGAGGCCTTGCTCGAGGCCATCCGCGAAGCGGGACTGCGTGGTCACGGAGGTGCCGCGTTCCCCACCGCCCGAAAGATCGACTCCGTGCGAAACGGCAGCGGCACTCCGGTAGTCGTGGGAAACGGTGAGGAAGGTGAGCCATCGTCGGCAAAGGACCGCTGGCTGCTGCGCAATCGTCCCCACCTAGTGCTGGACGGGCTTCGCCTCGCCGGTGCTCTGGTCGGTGCAAGAGCGCTGCACCTCTATCTTTCGGATGACGCTTCCCACGACAGCGTGATCCGTGCGCTGGATGAGCTCGAGGGGACCGGGATCATTGAGAGTGGGGTGCATGTGACGAAGGTCGACCCCGCCTATGTCGCGGGGGAGGAGTCCGCAGTCGTACAGGTGCTCAACGGTGGGCCCGCTCTCCCGAACGAGAAGCCTCCGCGGCCCTTCGAGCAGGGCGTCGGGGGTGCGCCGACACTCATCAACAACGTCGAGACACTCGCGAATTTCCCGATCATCCACCGCGTCGGCGCGGCGGAGTTCCGGAGTCTCGGCACCGACACTTCTCCGGGGACGTTCCTTCTGACGATCACCGGCATCGATGCGACCGGGGTCTACGAGGCGCCCTACGGGGTCACACTCCGTCGGGTGCTCGAGGAGCTCGGAGAGGATACTGCCGCGATCACCGGGTTCCTGATGGGCGGGTACTTCGCCGGTGTACTCGGCCGTCAGGCGCTGGACATTCCCCTGGACTACGACTCGGTGTCCGCTGTGGGCAGCGGCCTCGGGTGCGGCGCAATCGGGGTGATCACGGAGCGCAGCTGTCCAGTCGCTGTCTCTGCCGGTGTCATGGCGTACTTCGCACGCGAGAACGCAGGCCAGTGCGGGTCATGCTTCAACGGCACGGCCGCGATGAGTGCGGTGCTCGATGCCCTGCATCGTCACCAAGCCGAGTCGTCCGATATCGATCGGCTGCAGCACTGGGCCGGATTCCTGCGCGGCCGCGGGGCCTGCGGCACCCTCGACGGGGCGACCAACGTTGCGGCCAAGCTCCTGCGCGAGTTCCCCGACCAAGTGGCGGACCACCTCAGCGGACGATGCGAGATCTGCATCGCGGGAGCCGAGGTCTCGGATCCGCCGTTCGCGATCTCACGGACTGGAGACTGATATGAAGATCAAGCTCGACCGCACGAAGTGCGACGGCTTCGGAACCTGCGCTCTGTACGCGCCGGATGTGTTCTCGCTCGATGAGTGGGGGTACGCATCACTCGAAACGCGTGGCGACATTCTCCCGGAGCGGGAGGGCGACGTTCGACGCGCCGTGCTGGACTGCCCCGTGCACGCCATCATCGAGCTCCAGGTTCAGCGCGAGACGGTGCGTTCCGTCTCGGTGCCACCAGAGGCTGAACAACATCAGCGCACCGTCGAGAAGGGCATCATCCGTGAGCACAGCTGAAGTCGACCTCGTCCCCGCAGACCCGGAGACGGGAGTCGCAGTGATCTCCCACTGGATCGACGGGGCCGCGCGCGCGTCGACGTCCGGGCGGACGGCTCCTGTCTTCAATCCTGCGACCGGTGCGGTGCAGGCGAAGGTCGCGCTGGCGGATCAGTCCGAGATCGATGACGCGATCGCGTCCGCCCAGCGCGGGTACGCGGTGTGGAGCGGGTTCTCGATCGCGAGGCGTCAGACCGTGCTGTTCGCGTTCCGGGAGCTGCTGAATGCGCGCAAGGGCGAACTGGCGCAGATCATCACGGCCGAGCACGGCAAGGTCGTCTCGGACGCGATGGGTGAGATCCTGCGCGGACAGGAAGTGGTGGAGCTCGCGACCGGGTTCCCGCACCTGATCAAGGGTGAGTATTCGGAGAACGCCTCGACCGGTGTGGATGTGTATTCGTTGAAGCAGCCGCTCGGTGTGGTGGGCATCATTTCGCCGTTCAACTTCCCGGCGATGGTGCCGATGTGGTTCTTTCCCGTCGCGATCGCGGCGGGCAACGCCGTCATCCTCAAGCCCAGCGAGAAGGACCCGTCCGCTGCTCTGTGGATGGCGCGACTGTGGAAGGAGGCCGGGCTTCCGGACGGCGTGTTCACGGTGCTGCAGGGTGACAAGCTGGCGGTCAATGGGCTGCTGACGAGCCCCGTGGTGCAGTCGATCTCGTTCGTCGGGTCGACCCCGATCGCGCAGTACATCTACGAGACCGCGTCCAAGCACGGAAAGCGGGTGCAGTCGCTGGGCGGCGCGAAGAACCACATGCTCGTGCTGCCGGACGCCGACCTGGACCTCGTCGCCGACCAGGCCGTCAACGCCGGCTTCGGCGCGGCGGGGGAGCGGTGCATGGCGATCTCGGTCGTACTCGCCGTCGAGCCGGTCGCGGACGAGATCATCGAGAAGATCACCGAGCGCATCGCGGGGCTGCGCATCGGCAACGGTGCCGGGGTCGACGGTGTCGAGCCCGACATGGGGCCTCTGATCACCGAGGTGCACAGGGACAAGGTGTCCAGCTACGTAGACATCGCCGAGCAGGATGGCGCCAAGATCGTCGTCGACGGCCGCGGCTACACCGTCGACGGGCTCGAGGACGGATTCTTCTTCGGTCCGACCCTCATCGACGACATCCCCACGACCTCCCGCGCGTACACCGAGGAGATCTTCGGACCGGTGCTCTCCGTCGTGCGGGTCGAGTCATACGACGAAGGCCTCGATCTCATCAACTCCGGCGAGTTCGGCAACGGCACCGCGATTTTCACCAATGACGGGGGAGYCGCCCGCCGATTCCAGAATGAGGTGCAGGTCGGCATGATCKGGATCAACGTCCCGATTCCCGTCCCGGTCGCGTACCACTCATTCGGCGGCTGGAAGAAGTCGCTGTTCKGCGACGCGAAAGCCTACGGCGTGCACGGCTTCGACTTCTTCACCCGCGAGAAGGCCATCACCAGCCGCTGGCTTGACCCCGCCACCCATGGCGGCATCAACCTCGGATTCCCCCAGAACAACTGAGTCGATTGTCGAGAGAGACATCGGAGTGAGAGAACACATGGCGAACCGATGCACAGCGGACGACAAAGGGGCTGGCGCACCCGACGTTGGACCACTTCGAGTGGGTGTGCGGCTGTATCACGAGCATAGCGGGAGCGCGGAACAAAGGTTTGATGCGAAGCGGTGTGGTGAGTGGCTCTGYGATCGCGCTGGCCAAGTCGCGTGGACTCCATGTGATCGCAGACGCGGGGCCGACGGATGTCGAGCTGGTGACCAGCCTCCGCGCAGACCAGATCATCGAGCGCGGCGGCGACACCGCTGCGCGTCTGATCGCGGCGGCGGGGCGGCAGCTGGGCGGCATCGTCGATGCCGCGCTACTGGGTCCGGCGCTGCTGTCCGCGGTGCGCGACGGCGGGGGCATCGCGGGTGTCCGCAAGCCCGATTGGTCCAGTGAGCGCGGCATCGAGGTCCACTTCGTGTTGGTGCCGTTCTGCTTCCAGCTGCGACCCAAGCTCGAGGAGCTCGGTGAGATGGCCGCAGGGTGCTTGATTGGCCGTTGACGTGACGATGTCTTGCTGTGGTGAGCGCGACGGGACCTCAGGTGAGCGTAGGTTTCATCCGTGAACGTGAGCAGGGACGTCTCTCTACCCACCGAGCCCGTGGAACCTGCGGCCGCATTCGCGGAGTCGCTCGAGTTGCTGCGGAGCATCGCAAAGGGTCAGCTCGACCCTCATCTCTTGGTCCGCATCTACACACCGACTCCACGCTGGCGCTGAGTCGATGGGAGAGCCGGCAACCTGGATTCCAGAAGGCAGCGACCTCGGCGCGCCCAAGGATTCGACCCAGCTATCCGGCCGACCGGCGGCCGCGCTGCGGCGTACGACGAATCGTGTCTCATCTTCGATCTTGTGGTCGCCGAGCGCGCAGTGCTTGATCCTCGCCCCTTTTTCGAGGAGACGTCGTCTCGCATCGCTGGCGTCTTAAGGGATTTCGGCGTCGACGCCCGGGTCGGCCCTGTCGAAGGGGAGCACTGCCCCGGCGAGTTCAGCATCAACGCTCGTGGTGAGGTGAAGCTTGTCGGCACATCGCAACGTGCCGTGCCCGGCGCGCGACTGCTGAGCGGGGTGTTGCCCCTTGGGGGCGTCGAGCAACTCGTGCCGGTATTGACCTCAGCGAACGAGTCGCTTGGGCTCAGATGGGACGAGTCGAGCTTCGGCTCGGTCGCCACGGAGGCGCAAGGTTTCGAGCGGGCGGACATCGCCGCAGCGCTCGCCACCGCCCTGCGCGGCGCCTAGCAGGCGTTGACCGAGGCCCGCGTGATCAGCGTGCTGCGCCGGGCGCGACAGCAACGCAACCTCGACCGCCCAGCCGTCTCTGCGTTCGATGCTCGCGAATGCGTACATGCCAGCACCGGCTTCGATGACATAGCGGCGTGGAATGAGGTATCTGCGGGCTACTTCGCGGTGCGTGGAACCGCGATGGCGAGGGCGGCGCTCACGGTCGCACCAACGGCGCCGAGAAGCAACGCGAGGCGGAAAGCCTCAGGCGTCGGGTCACCGGTGGCCGACGTCGTGGCGGAATGCGCGAGGATGCCGGCCACGACCGCCGAAGCGATTGACGTGCCGAGGGCGCGCACGAGCGTATTGAGCCCGTTCGCCGCCGCGGTCTCGGTATCCGGCACCGCCCGCATGATCAGCGCCGGCATGGCGGCGTACCCGAGCCCGATGCCGATGCCCACGACTGTCATCACGACGGCGACCCCCCAGGAAGAGACAGGGACGAGCAAAGCTATGAGATAGGCGACTGTGAGGATGACGCTGCCGGTGACAAGGAGGGGCTTGGGGCCGAATCGGTCGATGAGCCGTCCCCCGATCGGCGACATCACGAGCATGGCCAACCCCGATGGCATGAGGATCAGTCCACCGATCAGCAGCGGCAGGGCGAATCCCCCTGACGCCGCCGGAAGGCCGAGGAGCTGCGGGAAGGCGATGCTCGGGACGAACATCGAGAAGCCCATCGCCGTCGAGGCGATGTTGGTCATCAGGACCGGTCGCCGTACGCTCACGCGCACGTCCACCAGAGGATCGCTCTTTCGCCACTGGTACCAGGCCCAGAGGGCGAGGGTCACGGCAGAGATGGCGAAGCACGACAGCGTCCACGGCGACAGCCATCCCCACTCGTTGCCCTTGGCCAGCGCGAGAAGAAGCGCCGTGAGCCAGATGGCGAGACCGACGGCGCCGAGCACGTCAACGCGCCCGCCGGTTCCCGGAAGGCTCCGGGGGAGGACCAGGATGCAAAGTGTGAGCACCAGGCCCGCCAGGCCGGTCGCGACCCAGAACAGCAGATGCCAGTCGCTGACCGAGGTGATGAGTGCGGCGATCGGGAGTCCGATCGCGGCTCCGACGCCCATAGTGGCGCTGACGAAGGCGATCGCCGAGCCGAGGCGTCGTGCCGGGACGGTATCGCGGAGCAGCGCGATGCCCAGGGGGATGACGCCCATTCCCACGCCCTGCAGTCCGCGTCCGACGATCAGCGGCGCCACGGTCACGGAGAGTGCGCACAGGACGGATCCCGCGACCAGCAGCGTGAGCAGGATCAGGATCACCCGGCGCTTKCCGAACATGTCACCCAGTCGGCCGGAAATCGGGGTGCAGATGCACGACACGAGGAGCGTTATCGTGATGACCCATGCAGTCTCGGCGCGTTCTGCGCCGAGCAGCTGAGGCAGTTCCGACTGGATCGGGATAAGCAGAGAGTGCATGAACGACGCGACCATGCCTGCCGACCCCAGGACGGCGACCACGGCGCCGCTGCGGACTGGACTTCTGCCGCGACGCTGCCTCGAGGGGATGCCAGGTGCCGGCGCCGCGGACGGCCCACTCGGGGAGTTGACGCGTCGACCTGTGTCGGTCGTATTTGTCGTGAGGAGCTCGGCCACAGGGAATGTATATCACGGAACAAAGATTTGATTCGACCGCTCGCCGACGGCGCTTGCACGCCCTGGCTCAGAAAGCTCTTGTGGCCCGGGTCCCCGGGTTGTTACCATCCAGGCACGGAACAAAGTTTTGCCTCGATCGGAGCAAAGCTTTGGTCAAAGTCCCGCACGCCTCCCCCGTGAAGCGGTGCCAATGAATCCCTCAACGGAGAAGGAATCCCATGAGCACGATGAACCCGTCCACAGGAAGCCCCCTCTCCGGGGCATTGCCCATACCCAATGATCGATGGACGAAGAGCATGGTGGTAACCACCGTGCTCCTTGCGCTGGTCTTGGAAGCCATCGCGCTCGGGGCGACCATGATTTCGATCGGCCTGCCAAGCATCCTTCAGGAGTGGCCGACGGACCAGGGGGGCTGGCTGCCCTCGGCCTACTTCCTCGCGGGCGCCGTCGCGGCCCCATTGCTGGGGAAGTGCGCCGACCTGTATGGAAAGAAGCGGATGATTGTTATCGCGCTTGCGATCTCCGGCCTCGGGACGCTGATCTGCCTGTTCGCCCCGTCGTTCGGCGTACTCATCGTCGGTCGTGTCTTCCAGGGCGTGATCCTCGCGACGCTGTCACTGACCTACTCGCTGATCCGTGACATCTTCCCGCCCAAGCCGGCCGCGCTCGCGGCAAGCCTCACGGTGACGGGAATGGGCGCCTTTGGGATCGTGACTCCGATCCTGATCGGGTGGCTCATTGCCCAGTTCGGATGGCGTGGCATGTTCGGGTTCGACGTCATCTGGACGTTCGGCATGCTCATCCTCATCGCGATCTTCGTACCCGAGTCCCCTCTGCGCAAAAAGGCGAGCCCCGACGTCTTAGGTGGCTTCCTGCTCGGCTTTGGTGTCGCCGGAATGCTGATCTATGTGAGTCTCGGCCGGAGCTACGGCTGGGGTTCACCGCTCGCGCTGTCCTTGCTGATCGGCGGCGCAATCCTCTTCACCGCGGCCATCATCCGCGCCCGTCGCGTGCCCGAGCCGATCATCAACGTCAGGCTGTTCACGCGGCGCGCGATCCTCTTCGCGGCACTGCTCGGGGGCGTCGGCTACGCGATGGCGGCCACCCTTGGTCAGTTGATCCCGCTTCTCGCCTTGACGACTCGCGAGGACGGCGTCACGTACGGCCTCGGCCTCACCACGGTTCAGTACGCAGGTATAGAGACCCCCAAGGCCCTCATGGCGGCGCTGACAGGTGTCATCCTCGGAGTGTTGATCGCGCGAGGTCGCTCCCCGCGCGTGTTCATGGTGACCGGCATGACGCTGTGGGGAGTTGCCGCGATCCTCCTCGCGACGATGAACGACACGCAGCTGACCCTCACCCTCTGTGCACTAGTCGTCGGTGCGGCCACTGGCCTGGTCAACGCGTCGCTGCCGAACGTCGTGATCCAGGCATCGCCCGCTGGCGATCAGGCGTCGGTAGCAGGCACCGTTCAGCTCGTGCAAACGGGTCTGGGGGCGATCGCTCCGGTCGTCATGTTCGCGCTGATGGCTCCGTACATCGGGCCTTCCTCGACCGGCGGCATCGTCTACAGCGAGACGGGGTTCAACATCTGGCTGTATGGCTCGGCAGCGCTCATCGCAATTCTTCTGGTACTCGCCGGCACAGTGCTTCGTCCTCGTCCGGGCGACGTGCAGTCGGTGAAACAGCAGGAAGCGGCTGCCGCTGCCACGGCGACTGCGGCCGCCGTCGGGGGAGCGGTTGCCGCCGTTGGGGCGCCGGCGCCGGAATCAGCACCCAGCCTCGTCCGCGACCGCGACTGAAAGAGAAATGCGGTCCCGCCTCCAGTTGGAGGCGGGACCGCTTCGTCGTCCCGCAGCCATGCTGCAGTCGCTTCACAWGCCGGGACTTTCGTTTCGTGTCATCCCACCAGCGAGCTCAGACGAGCGGCTTCCGCGTAAACCTGCTGTTGCCAGCTGCGAAGGTCTCGAGGTGCAGCGTTCACACCGACGACGGCGACAAGGCGACCTTTCGTGCGGTGCGCGACGATGAAGCTGCCTTCGCTCTCCGAGCCCTGGGCGAGCTCCGACTCGTCGCCCTCGAGGATCGCCCCGTGGATCTGCACGCGGCTGTCGAATTGGTGCGACCATGCGTAGGGAACCGAGATGTAGGGATCTCCGTGGCCCCCCGAGAGCTGGGCGAGGAGGGTGCGAGCTGCGTGCGCGCCCTGCTGGGTGGCGTTCGTGCGGTGCTCGACACGCATTGAGACGCCGTACGCCGGGTTGAACCATCGGGCGACATCGCCGGCGGCGACCACCCCCTGAGCGGCCGAGCAGTCCGCGGCGCAGACGACGCCGTCATCAATGGTGAGCCCGCTGTGCGTGAGCCAGGAGGTCGCCGGCCGCGAGCCAGTGCACGCGATCACGACGTCGGCGCGCAGCTCGGTGCCGTCGGCCAAGACGGCGCCGGTGGCATCGAGGTGGGCGATGCGCACCTGCGACCGAACGTCGACACCGTGTGCCGCATGAAGGGACGCGACGTGGCGCGAGACAGCTGAACCGAGGCGGTCGAGCAGTCGATCGCATCGATCGAGGAGGGTGACGTGGCAGCCGAGCTTCGCAGACGCCCCCGCCAGCTCAGTGCCGAGGAAACCGGCGCCGACGATGAGGACTCGGGTTCCGGGRAGAAGCTTCTGACGCAGGAGGACGGCATCCTCGCTCGTGCGCAGTGTGTGAAGGTCGGCGCCTTCGGGGCATGTCGGAGACACTCCGCTGGCGATGACCAAACCATCGAAGGGCAAGGCTTCACCCTCGTCGAGGGTCACAGTGCGTCGCGTCGAGTCTGCGGCGACCGCTTGGCGCCCCATGATGAAGCGCGCGTTCAGCGTGGCGAGATCGCCATCATCGCGCAGGCGCAGCCGCTCGGCATCCCATGCCCCGTGCAACGCTTGTTTGGACAGCGGGGGCCGGTCGTACGGCGCGTGGCGTTCGCCGCCGACAATCGTCACGGCTCCGTCGAAGCCCGAACGGCGCAGCTCCTCGGCGGCGGCGAGGCCCGCGGCCGCGGCGCCGACGATAACTATGCCCGTCATTCGGATGTCAGACGCAGTGCAGCGGCCGGGCACAGCGTCACTGCCTGTCGGACGCTGTCGAGGGCACCTTCCGCGGGTGTGCTCTCCAGCACGATGGCGATACCGTCGTCGTCACGTTGATCGAAGACGTCCGGCGCCACCATCACGCAGAGCCCTGAAGCCACGCACTTCGGCTCATCGAGTTCGATTCGCATCGTCATGATTCAGGCTCAGTCGAGCGCGTCGTAGGAGGCGATCAACGGGGGGTTTCCTGCCAGGTCGAGCATCAGGCCCGCACCCTCCAGGTCAGCGGCGCGCATGTCGGCGAGGATCTCCGCGGCAAGGCGGGAGATGCGGTATGCGGTGAGGTATCGGATCGGTTGGCCGGGTTCCTGCTGTCGAAAGCGTTCAACGGACTCGACCCCCGGGATCAGTGCCTGGATCTYCGGGATGTGCGTGTGTTTGTACCAGTTGTTGAAGTCGAGCTCGGAGACACCGTCGCGGGGTGTCGTGGTTACCAGCATGACACCGGCATATGGCTTCGAATCCATGAGTCGTCCTCGCATCGTCGGGAAGTGCCCACAGCTTACGCGAACCAATGGTTTGCTCCAACTGCGGATCTCTGTACCATTCGAGGATGCCTACCGCTGTCGTCAGGATCCACTTCGTGTCCCCGGTCTCACCGACTGCCTTCTCCGGAGGTGTGGCGATGTTGCGCGCCCGAGGAATTCCGCTGGTCGAGTACACGGCGGTGGTCGGCGATGTCCCCCTGACGGAGATCTCGCTCCTTCGGGAGGACGGCGAGCGCTGGACCGACGACGAGGCGGCGCGGCTGTGCATCGAGGCCTTCGGAGTGGCCGCGCGGCCGGGTGTTGTCACCTATGTGAGCCGCGGAACCGATGCCGACGCCGAATCTGTCCTCGCACGCTTCGATCTCGACGGGCGTGTTCGACGCGAGGCGGGTGAAGAAGGTGAAGTCGTGGTCGTCACGGTGGCGGCCGAAGACATGCGGCGAGTGCCTGAGAGCCGGCTTCACACGGCGCTCGAAGCAGCGCTCAACGCCGAGGTGCGGGTCGAGGTGACCACCGATATCACGTTGTGCGGATGAAGCCTCGGAGAAGCGAGTTGCGCAAGAATCTGTGTGCGCGCTCAGGGCTTGTGCGCGCGTAGTCCTGGTATGGCACCCAGCTGATGAGTCGGATCTGCGGTCCGACCTCGGCGGGCGCTCCGACGGTGCGCAGTGAGCCCCTTCGCGCGGCTCGCGCGAGGGTGTCCTCGAGGAGGCGCCCGCGCGCGTGAGTGCTCGACCAGTACGACTTCAGCGCAGGTGTGTCGGGCGAGGTCGACGGGTTCGCGAGCTTGACGATGTCCGTCTCGAGTCTGAAGCGTCGCTTCGCGACCAGAATGACGTAGGTGAAGGCGTCCAGTGAGGCGACCTCGGAGGTCCCCACCGTCAGCACGGCGCGGACGGCAGCGTCCATGTGAGCGTCGAAGGTGCTGACGATCTCGCTCAGCAGATCCTCTTTCGAGCTGACGCGTCGGTATAGCGTCCCCATGCGGACCTGTGCTGCCTCCGCGATGTCGCGCACGGTGGTCGAATCGAAACCGCGGCGGGCGAACTCGGCGCGAGCTATCGCGATGATGTGTTCCCGGGAGTTCGGGTCTGCGGCCGTGACTGAGGAGCCCCATGCGGCGATCGCATGGCGCGCGGCGGACATGGCTTCGGACCTGTCCAGCTCGTCGTCTGCAGGTACGTCGAGCGCGATGCCGTCCAGGAGCATCCGAAGATGGAGAGCGTCGGTGGAGCGCGGAATCGACGAGTCCAACGTGTTGACGGACGTGTGCATCGTGAGGCGTTCCAATGTGAAGCGCAGAAGGCCAACGTCCTGCGTGTCGGGGGCAGGGTCGGGGACGAGGTCGTCGACGAGGCGCTTCCACAGTCGTGACAGCCCTGGGGTCTTGAACTCCTGCGCCTCACGGAAACGATCAGTGGCAGTCGTCGGCGCCGCGAAGGCCGTCAGACGAAGGGCTGCGCGGTTGTGCACCGACAATTCCGCTACGGCCTCGGCCATCCTCGTGAGGTGGGAGCGAGCGTCGCCTGGGGCATCAGGGTTCAGCCGCTCCGCGAGCGATGCGGCGAGTTCGCCCGCCTCCCGCTCGAACTCGGCCACGATCTCGAGGGCGACGTCCTCTTTCGATGCGAAGTGGTGGTAAAGGCTCCCCGGGAGCACGCCGACGGCGTTTGCGATATCGGTCATCGTGGTCGATGAGTAGCCGCGCAACTCGAACAGCTTCGCAGCTGCGCGTCGGATCTCGTCCGTGCGGCTGCTGGATCGGGCAGTCACGGCGACGGTCTGGGGCGCGTCCATCTGCACATTATCCATGCCGTGACGCCCGGAGGAGCGCGACGCGGTTCATCCACAGTCACGATCACCATGCTTGCCCTTCGATTCGGAGCAACTATCAGGTGCGGAGCATGAATGGTCGGCACTGAAAGGAAAGCTGCAATGGCGTGACTCCATCGTCTTCGCGATCCGTCACCCGGAACTCGTCCGCAAGCTCATCGGTGGTCGATCGTTGGGCGGCGCCTTCTCGTCGATGAGTCTGGCCGGCGTCTACATCATGAACCAGACTCGCACGGTGCGCCGTCGCGCGATCGAGGGGGTCTGGAGACGGACATCCTTCGAAGAACCTTCGCCTAACGCGGGGTCCACGCTGATCGCCCGCCATGGCCCGAAGATGCCTGGGAGCGCGGGGAKGCAGCCCGGGACGCGGGTTGGGGAGCATCTTCGATCCATGGCTGGACGCCGTCCCGGCCTTTCTCGAGCTTCTTGAGCAGTGAGCGCCGTGGAAGAAGAATGGGGCCTTGGGTGCTAGATGCGGAGCAATAGTTTGGTCTACAGGAAGAATCAGTCCACGCGGGTGCAACCCGGAGCCGGCTGCCGCATCGACGCGGGTGTGCACGTGCTGAGGAGGAGGGCTTCGGTCGCCGGTGCTTGTCGAGGAACCATACTTGACATAGGCTGAGAGCAAATATTTGGTTCCCGGCAGTGACGCCGGCGATAGACCACAAGAGAGGTTCACTGATGAGCACAGTCACCGAGCATCTTCCCGCCACGGACATCGAGTCGGCAATCGCCACCGGTCCCAACGGCGACGACGTCAATGCGAAGGTCCCGTTCCACATGGTGGACTCGCTGCACGTGCCAGCCGAGCGCTACTACTCGCGGGAGTTCTTCGAGCTCGAGAAGAAGCATCTCTGGCCCAAGGTGTGGCAGATGGCCGCCCGCGAGGAGGAGATCCCGCACCCGGGCGATTTCGTCGAGTACGAGATTGTCGGCCAGTCATTGCTGATCGTCCGTCAGGCGGACGGAAGCATCAAGGCCCTGCACAACGCGTGTCGCCACCGTGCGACCGAGCTGGGCAAGGGATGCGGCCGCTTCCCGGGGAACCAGATCGTCTGTCCCTTCCACGGGTGGCGGTGGAAGACCGACGGCTCGATCAGCCATGTCTTCGGCCGTGAAGGGTTCGACTCGAGCACCATCGACCCGACGGACATCAACCTGCGCGAGGCGCGTTGTGAGACGTGGGCCGGCATGGTCTGGATCAACATGGACCTCGACGCACCGCCTCTCCTCGAGGCGCTCTTTCCCGCCGCGAACATCCTCGAGCGCATGGGCGTGCAGAACATGCAGGCCAAGTGGTGGAAAGAAGCGATCATCAATTGCAACTGGAAGCTTGCACAGGAAGCGTTCTTCGAGGGGTGGCACCTGAAGCAGACCCACCCCCAGCTGTACATGTTCGGCGGTGACCCGGACAGCGAGCAGAACATGGTCAACACCGCGTACACGCCGTTCATCAATGGCCACGGCCGATTCCAGAGCGGCGACGCACGGTCGAGCTACGGAGGCGCGCTCGATTTCCTCAAAGCAGCGAAGACCCTTGCGAGTGGTCAGGATGCCATGACGCTCGAGCGAGATGTCACGATCTTCGAATCCGTCGCCGGAGACATGGACACCAGCACCCCGGAGTACATCCAGAGGGCGCTGAAGGCGCTGTTCGACTTCTGGGAGAGCGCGGGAATCGCAGCCCCGGAGTTGACCCCTGAGGTGATGAAGCAGTGGGGCGGCGACATCCACATGTTCCCCAACTACCTGATGCTGCCGCAGTACACGAACTGCCTGGTCTATCGCGTGCGTCCATACAACGATGACCCGGACTGGTGCCGTTTCGAGGTGTGGTCTCTGACGACCTACCCCAAGGGCCACGAGAGCGGGCGCCTCACGCTGAGCGGTCGCTACGACAAGGACGACGACGACCACTGGG
The DNA here is from genome assembly GCF_056400345.1 of Microbacterium sp. P5_B6. Taxonomy (NCBI): domain Bacteria; kingdom Bacillati; phylum Actinomycetota; class Actinomycetes; order Micrococcales; family Microbacteriaceae; genus Microbacterium; species Microbacterium sp. P5_B6. The sequence goes on from NZ_JBFULL010000030.1 coordinate 13,512, forward strand.
GCCTCATCCCCCGCCAGGACTTCGCCAACCTCGAGCGGATGCAGCGTGGCATCAAGAACGTGTCGCTGGCTCAGACG
>NZ_JBFULL010000031.1:0-12483 GCF_056400345.1 Microbacterium sp. P5_B6
GAGCATCTCGCCGGGCCACATCTTCACCGTCGTGCCCGCCGGGATCGAGCCCGGGAGTTTCAGCTGCGCAAAGCCGGCGAATGCCTGACCCATGTCGAACACCCACACTCCGGGCGTCGCCTGCGTGACGCTGACGGGGGTGAACGAGTCGACGATCTTGACTGTCTCCGCGGAGCGTTCGATCAGGTCAKTCGAGAGGCTCGGGGCTGGCGCGATGCCAGCAGGGACCCACCCAGTAGCTTCGCCATTGCGGCGGGTCGCGGTCGCGCTCAGGTCGGCAGATGCACTGTTCCAACCCACCTGCTCCCGCCGGGCGTCGTAGTCGCTGCCCGAGAACCAGTTGTCGTTGGTCGTCGCACCGAGTGCCGTCTGCCAAGACCGGTCGGTGACGATCGAGTCCGATGAACCATCGGCGTAGGTGACTTCGAGCCTCGCGATCACCCGGGGCGTGACGCCTGCGTGGGCTTGCGTGACGGGCCCAGAGGTGCCAAGTGAGACGCCCGCAGCATGATCCGCTGTGACCGGAGTGTCGAAGGTGATGGTGGTGCCGCTGACGGCCGTGATCAACCGGCTTTCAAGACGGTCACCGCCATCACCTGTATCGATGTTGAGGGTCTGGCCCACTGCGAATCCGGAGGCGCTGCGAACCGCGACCGACGTGGCTCCGGCCGAGATCGCCTCCGTGCTCTGACTGCTCGCAGGAGTGGTCGTCAGCCAACGCACGAACGGGACGGTCCGCCCGGTGCTGGCATTCTGGACGCGCTGCGAGTACGCGGTGCCGTTTCCGAGTTCGACTCCGATGGTGTTGCTGCCGGCACCCACCAGACTCGTGACGTCGTAGGCGCGATACTCCGCGGAGCGCATCTCGATCGTGTTGCCGGGTGCGAGCACCTCGTCGGTGACCGCCTGGCCGTTGATCGTCTGCACTGCGACGCCGAGGCCGGATACGTAGAGCCGCGCCGTGCTGACGGCTTTGTCGGACCGCACGTCGAAGGCTCGTGCGAAGATGGGGAGCGCCTGGTCCTGTGAGCGACCGGGATACTCGATCCAGCGCGCGTTGCCCCAGTCCGAAGTGTCGAGAAGACCGAGCTCGAACGTCGCGGGCGCGCTCCATGGCGAGGCGTCGCCTCCGGGCCCGTAAACGCGCACCTGCCAGTACACAATCTGACGCGACTTCAACGGGTTCCCGCCCCACTTCACCTGCGTCGAGTTGGACGAGTTGACACGGCCCGAGTCCCACAGGTCGGGCTCCTTCAAACCGCGCTCCGTGCTCGCCGCGCGAATCTGATACCCAGTCTGAGCGGCGAAGCCGTGGAGCACCCAGCCCAGCGTGGGCGCGGGATCCCCCAGGCCCAGAGGGCTGTCTGCTCGTCCCTCGACGCGAAGCTGATCGACGAACACCCTCTCGGATGCCGACGCCGCGAGACTGCTCGTGAGGGGTGCGGCCGTCGCCGCAACCCCCATCGGAAGGGCGAGGGTGCAGACCAGAGCGACCGCAGCGCCTGTCGCTCCGAGCGCACCGAGCCTGCGCCCTGGTGATGGATGTGAACTCACTTTGTTGCCTCCTAGGCCATCGTCGTCACAGGAGGAGCGCGACAGCGCGCGAACCCGGCACGACTTTGTGATCGGTTGAAACGTTAAGAACGTCGGCTCACCCTACGTAGACCGCTCTACTCAAGTCAACTCCCCCTCGCTCCACCTAAACGTTCAGTCTCTGCGGTTGAACTGTTCAGAACTCTTCGTTCAACCCCCGCGACGCACATCGAGAGCGGGGAGCAGTGAGTCGAGAGGCCCATTTCACTGAAGGATCAGGGGCACGACGCCACGAATGAAGGTGTTGACCAAGCGGCCGGCATGGAGAACGGACACGTTGAACAACTTCGGGGCCAAACCGTTGACGCCCGATGCCGGGGATGCGTAGGGTGAACGTCGCTGAATCCATTCAAATCAGTTCAACACTGACTGAGGCCATCAGGGTCGGGGTTCCGCGCACCGGTTACGCCTCAAAGGAGAGAGACAATGACCCACGCTCCCACCAGTCGACCAGGAACCGTCTGGCGCCGAACCGACGCAGCGACCGCCCGCATGACAACCGTCGTCGTTCTGGCGGCTGCGCTTGTGCTGCCGACTTGCMTTGCCACGCCGRCGACGGCGGCGCCTGTTGAGACCCAGTCGGTGTCGACGGCGGCAACCGAATCCACCGCGCCGATAGACCTCCGGGTCGACGGCCGGGCGGGGGCGCTCTACGCGTTCGGAGACGTGACGCCGTCGTTCAGTTGGGTGCTGAACGGCGCCGCGAGGCAGACTGCATACGAAGTGCGCGTGGCGAGCACTCTGGCACGGCTCACCACGACTGCGGATCTGTGGAACTCGGGGAAGGTCGCTTCGTCCGAGTCCGCGCAGGCCGTCTACAAGGGCCTGCCGCTCACGTCTCGGAAGGAGGTGTTCTGGCAGGTCCGCACGTGGAACCAGGATGGCGTCGCCTCCGAGTGGAGTGCTCCTGCGTACTTCGAGATGGGTCTGTTGAACCTGTCCGACTGGGGCGCCGCGCAGTGGATCGAGCACCCGACGCGCAGCGACACGGGCGCGCTTCCGGTCTTCGCCAAGCAGTTCGAGGTCAACCCCGCCAAGACCCTCGCCAAGGCGCGGCTTTACCTGTCGGGCCTGGGCGTCGCGGTGTCGTCTCTCAACGGTCAGGCAATCACCGACGAGGTGCTCGCACCCGGCGGCACGAACGAGCAGGTCTCGGCGGCCTATCGCGGCTATGCGATCACGGATCTCGTGAAGTCGGGCGCTAACACGCTCGGCATCGAGCTCGGCAACGGCGAGGCGTTCGAGCAGCGGATGTACAACCCGGCCACCGGCCGCACGGACCCGTACTCGAAGATCGTCGGCGCGGGCGTCGTTCCCACCGCGCTCTCGGGAGCAACGGCCGTCGGTGCGACCTCGGTCGTCCTCGCGAGCGTGACAGGCCTCCTCGTGGGGCAGACGCTCAACGTCGACGCGGGCGACGACGGTGTGCGCCTCGAGCAGCGCCGGATCACTGCGATCGATGCGGGAACGCGCACGGTCACGCTCCAGACTGCTCTGTCGTCGGCTCACGCCGACGGTGTGGAGGTCACCCGCTCAGGGCATCGCGACTCGCCCAACACGCGCGTCACGCCGCGGCTTATCGCCCGCATCGAGCTCACATACACCGACGGGACGACGACGAACATCCAGTCTGATCGGACCTGGCGGACCGCGACGGGCCCGACCACATCGGACAACTGGTGGGGCGGTTCGGACTACGACGCGCGGCTCGAGCAGGTCGGCTGGAACCTCGTGGGCAGTGATCTCTCCGCGACGGCAACGCGACGCGACGGCTCGCCGACGGGATGGATCGACGCGGGCATCGTGGGCACTCCGAACCTCGACACCGACCTCGTGGAGCGCACCGCCGAACCTGTCAAGATCGTCGACACGTTCCAGGCGAAGCGGGTCTGGGAGGTAGAAGGACACCCGGGCACGTGGATGTTCGACATGGGGCAGGCCTTCTCGGGCTTCGTGCAGGTCAAGACGCCGAGCAGCTTCCCGGCGGGCACCAACGTCCGCATGCAGTTCGGAGAGTCGTTCGAGACATCCGGCGCGAACAAGGGCTTGATTGCCGTTCTCGACATGGTCGAGGGCAGCGTCGGTACGACGGGCACGCAGACGTTCGACTCGTACACGACGTATGGCAACCCGGATGGCGAGACCTGGCACCCCCAGTTCGGCTACGACGGCTTCCAGTACGTCCAGGTGACCGGTCTGCCGGCGGGCTACACGCCGACGACCGACCTCGTCAGCGGCCTGCAGACGGCGGCGACGACTCGGTCGGCTGGTTCGATCGAAACCGACAATGCGCGCATCAACCGCATCCACAAGATGTCGCACTACTCGATCATGAGCAACATGCAGTCGTACTTCACCGACTGCCCGAACCGCGAGAAGGCGGGCTGGCTCGCCGACATGATTCAGTCGATGCCGGCGATCGACAAGCACTTCGACATGCGCTCCTACCTGCAGACGATGATGCAGGCGATGGAGGACGCGCAGACGAAGGTCGGCATCGACGCGGGATTCGTGCCGTCGACGACGCCGAACGATCAGGTGCGTCTGTCGGGCTCAGGCCTCGGCAACGACCTCAATTGGGGTGGCGCGATCGTCCTAACGCCCTTCTGGCTGTACAAGAACTACGGCGATCTCGACACGGCGCGCKAGCACTGGGCTTCGATGGTCCTCTACATGGACTACATCCGCACGCGCCGCACGGCGGGCACGACCGGATCCGACCAGTATTTCGTCAACAACGGCCTCGGCGACTGGGCCTCTGCAGTGACGAGCGACACCAACCGCGCGATGACGGCGACGGGCGCCTACTTCAAGATGGCGAACCAGATGTCTGAGCTCGCCAGGGCGCTCGGCGACAACGCCAAGTCCGACGAGTACGTCGCACTCGCGGTCAACGTTCGCAGCACGTACAACGAGCGGTTCTGGAACCCGAGCCTGCGGCGCTACACGATCAGCCCCACCAGCTCGACGGGCGGGCAGACCGCTCAGGGCATCGCGTTGGACTACGGCATCGTGCGCGACGAGGACCGACAGGACGTGCTGGACGCCCTCGTGGCGATGATCTACGCGTATCACCCGAATGGCGGAGGCGCTCACCTCAACTCCGGCATGATCGGACTCGGGCCTGTCACGCGTGCGCTCATGAACAACGGTCGCGAGGAGGTGCTCTGGGACCTCCTGCAGGAGGACACTGCCCCGAGCTATGGATTCTTCCTGCAGGACACCGCGAAGCACCCAGGGGGCCTCACGACCATCCCCGAGTACTGGGACCTGCGCCAGTCGCAGAACCACATGATCCTTCTGCAGATTGACGAGTGGTTCACGGCGGGACTGGCGGGCATCCGTCAGGCGGACAGCTCGATCGGCTACCGCGATCTCGTCATCCGCCCGCAGATCGTCGGCGACCTCGGCCATGTCAAAGGCACCTATGTCACGCCTTACGGCGAGGCGCGCAGCGAGTGGAACCGCGAGGGAACCGGGCCTGTCACGCTTTCGGTGACCGTCTCGGCCAACTCCACCGCCGAGGTCTGGGCTCCGACAGGCGGCGCGAAGGCCTACGTGCAGGGTGGAGCCGCCCAGTTCGTGCGGGTCGACGGGAAGTACGCCGTATACAAGGTAGGCCCTGGCTCGTTCACCTTCGACGCGGAGGTCGCTCCGGCTGTCACGACTCAGCCCGCGCCGTCCACCTCGGTGGAGGCGGGAACGCCGATCGAGTTCACGACGGCGGCGAGCGGCGTGCCCGCTCCGGCGGCGCAGTGGCAGGTCAGCAAGGATGGCGGGTCCACGTGGGCCGATGTCGCGGGTGCGACGAGCGGCACGCTCGGTCTCACGGTGACGGAGAACGCGCAGTACCGCGCGGTCTTCACGAGCCACGCTGGATCGATCACGACCGATGTTGCGAATGTCACCGTGAAGGCGAAGCCCGCTTCACCTGTCGTGTCAAGCCAGCCCCCGGCGACGCTCACCGTGACGGAACGTGACTCGGTCGTGCTTGTTGCCGCGGCGACGGGCGCCCCGGAACCCACCGTGCAATGGGAGGTCCAGAAGAAGGGCACGAAGACGTGGACCGCCATCGTCGGGGCCACGTCTGCGACGCTGACCTTCCCGGCCCAGCTGGTCGACAGTGGTGCTTCGTACCGTGCGACCTTCACCAACTCCGAGGGCAAGGTCACGACGAACGTGACCGTCGTCAAGGTTTCGAAGGCGACGAAGGCAAAATAGTCGGCGAATTACCACGCGCGGAAGCGGCGCCCGTTCGGAGGACGGGCGCCGCTTTCGTGCGCGCGGCGTTCGTCGCAAGTGATTGAATTGCTCCGTCGATCCGCGGACCGTTGACAGCGCAACGGAGGGGCCACGCACCCGCGAACCCGCTCTGAGGGAGATCCTTTGGCTGCCAGCATCCGTGACGTCGCACAACGCTCGGGCGTCTCGATCGGGACGGTCTCGAACGCGATCAATCGTCCCGGCGAGGTCGCGGCCGATACGCTCGTCCGCGTTCAGCAGGCCATCGCCGAGCTGGGCTACGTGCCGAACCGCGCCGCGCGGGCTCTGCGCGGCGGCCCGTCGTCGACCGTCGGCTTCGTGGTCATGAGCGGCCAGAACCCGTTCTTCACCGACATCGTCCGCGGCGCTGAGGACGAAGCCGCGGTTCGGGGGATCGCCGTCCTGTACGGCAATGCGGACGAGGACGCGGACCGCGAAAACCTCTATCTCGATCTGTTCGAGGCCCAGGAGGTGCGCGGCATCCTCATCTCGCCGTTCGGCGACATCGACGCTCGCCTGCGCACGCTCGCGCAGCGCGGCATTCGCCCCGTCCTGATAGATCGGTTCGGCGACAAGGAATTCTCCTCGGTCTCGGTCGACAACGTCGAGGGCGGGCGACTCGCCGTCGAGCACCTCATCGCGCAGGGCCGTCGCAAGATCGCGGTCGTGGGGGGTCTTCTTCCGTTCCAGCAGGCCCTCGATCGCCTGGCGGGTGCGCGACTMGCCGCAGCCCAGTCGAGCGTCGACGTCGAGATCCGCTCGATTCCGCTCGAAGGGATGTCGGTCGAGGCCGGCGTTGCGTCGGGTAGTCGGCTCCTCGCTCGCGAGGTCAAGTACTGGCCGGACGCCATCTTCGCGGTCAACGACCTCGTCGCCCTCGGGATCCTCCAGGCGCTTACGAGGGACGGCCGGATCCGGGTTCCCGAAGATATAGCCATCATCGGCTTCGATGACATCTCGTTCGCGGCAGCAGCCGCGGTGCCGCTTTCATCCATGCGCCAGCCCAGTCGGATGATCGGTCGGACCGCCATGCGGATCCTGCTCGAAGAGGAGAAGGATCACGATGTCGTGCCACGGCACACCGTGTTCCAAGCCGAGCTCGTGGCGCGCGCCTCGACGGGCGTTCGCTGAACAGAAGCGGGCAGTACTTCACCCCGTGAAGTCCTCTCAGAGGGAATGCTAATGGTGATGTCCCCTTGGCTGGTGTAGTTTCCCGGCTCGAGTCTCACGTTGAGTAAACCTGGACGAGGACGTCGCCGCGTTCCGCGACCGGCCTGTCGGGAAGTTCGCCCCACTCTGCACGACGGTGCTCCGCCCCGCAATCGGCGACGTGATTCGTTTCCCTGACCGGATGGGGCGGGCGGCCGCGGATCCGCGCCGGGGCCTTCTGGCTCATTCCGGCGAGACGCCCGCCAGCAGGGGCCGGAGTCGAAGGCGTCATTGTTCTCGAGCATGGTCACCGCGAAATTKGCGGGGTCTCGGTCGCCGTTTCAACAGGGGCGTATGAGCAGGTGTACCCCAACGTGCCCGTTCCGATCGACCTCGGCTATCTGATCGCCAGGCGCATCTGTGCGCCGGGCGACGCGTTCGCCGTTCCCGAATTACCGGTCGATGTCCTCCTGCTCCTGACGGAGGCGCCATGGATGAAGCTCACCGAGACCATCGACTAGAGGCGCGTAGTCGCGCCGGAAACCGTCCTCCCTGTCCACGACGGCGGCTCGCGCCGCCTCCCCGCGAGATGCACCGCGGTCGAGGCAGAGGTTCGCACGCCGCTGGCAGCACCGGCCGGCAGCACCGTCCTGCGGCCGACCATCGGCGAGCCAATCGAGGTGAGCAACTAGATGTTGAGCATCGCCCGAGTCGCCKAGATCATCATGTTGGTGGCCTGCGGGCTATGTGCCGGCGTGATCTTCTTCTATGCGGTCGAACGCCTGAAACTGTGGGCTCGCATGCCGATCGACCAGTACATGGCCGACTTCCGCAGGTCGCTGTACCGCGCCGACCCGCTGCAACCGATGATGGGAGCGACGRCCATGATCGCAGCGGTGGTGTTCGCGCTCAACGTCGCTTCGCCCGCATCGGGCCTGGCGTAGACCGGTGCGGCACTGATCCTCTTCGTGATCGTCATGTCGATTTTGTTCCTCGAGCGCATCAACTCCCTCTTCCGTCGACGGCAGGAGGGCGAGGCGCCCCCGAACATTGCGGCGCTGCGGACGCGCTGGAGAAACTACATCTGACCCGAACGGCCCCCCGCCGCTTGTCTCGTTTGTCGCACTGGGCTCAGCCGCAGCTTTCACTGGATAGCGCCGAACGCCGCGCCTGAAGGCGGGCTCGAGCGCGTTTGGGTTGTCTTGCGCGATCCGCAGGACTGTGACGCCACGTGACTTGCGCTGGCCCTTCGACTCGGTGCCCGTCCGCGTGCACGAGCGTGGTGCCGCCCGGGAATTCGACCGACACCCGAGCCTTCTCCGCCACTACCACGATGTCGCCCGCGGGCGCAGGGATGACGAGAGAAGCCCACTCGAGATCTCCGAGGCATGGATCGACGCAGAACTCCGCCCAGCCATCCGCGAGCGGAGCAACTCGCAATACCGCCTCGGGAATGATGGCCGCCGGGCCTGCAGACCAGGCGTGGCAAAGACTGCGCCCGAATGGTCGCCCATACATGCTGTGTGGATCGCCGTCGGTGGTCACCTCCTCCCAAAAGGTTCCGGGCCCGCGATCGAGCATGCCTCCCCATACGCGTCGAATCTCGTCGAGGACCTCATCGTGTGAACCGGCCTGAATCAGGGCCCGAAGACGAAGTGCGGTCATGAAGGGGGTGCCGGCACCGTGTCTCCACGCTGCGTCATAAACGCCCGGCGGAGGGGAAGGGTGCAGCCCGGCAAGGATGGCCAGGAAGTTCGCGTACGGGGCAGGAKATGGCGCGGCAGAGTCAAGATAATCGGACCAGCGACCGGGCGCACTCGTCCAGCCACGAGCGCGCAATGTCATCTCAAKACGATCGGCGAGGTCAGACCACGTGTCGGCGCCATGGTGCACAACTCGTCGTAGCACCCGCTCGGCACTGCGTAGCGCCCAGAACCAGAGCATCTGCAGGGCARCGGAGTCGCGGCCTTGCTCGAGCGTCACGCCCCAATCGATGAAGACTGAGCCGGGTCCCGCGTCCGCGAACCCGCCTGGGTGCCTGACCGGCCGGAATACGCCCTGGTCGTCGGCGTACTGCGCGAGGTCGGTGACAAAGGAGTGGACCAGCTCTGCGTAGCGCTCGACGAACTGCTGGTCGTCGAAGTAGCGGATGTACAAGTCGGCGTTCACGACCCACCACAGCGAGTAATCCGCGATGCCGTTGACGTATCCGTGACCGGGCTGCCCCAGAGCGACCAGGCCGTCCGCGACCAGTCCGCCTTCGCCCAGCGCGAAAGCATTTGCGAGAGTACTCATCGCCTGGTCGCCCGCCCAGGGCATCCGGTCGCGTTTGATGCCGTCCACCAGCAGTCCCTGCGAGCACGTGCGGAGTGTGTACTGCGCCGCGGCCCAGATCCGTGTCAGTTGATCGTCAGAGCAGGCGAACGCTCCGGGTCTGGCCACATCAAGCACCGACGCTTGGATGTCAATCTCGGACGGGGTAATTGCCGCGTCCATGATCAGGTAGCGGAACCCCAACCGGTGCCGCGTCGTCCAGCGGCCGTCCGGCAGTTGGACGACGTCGTGCCGCGTTTCGTRCTTCGAAGGGTCCGAGAGCGCCTCCTMGACACTTTCCCCGGTCGAGATGATCGGAGCAGCACCCTCGGGAAGAATGGGCCGCCCCAGAACCGGGGCGCCGACGTCGAAGACGCCATCGCCGTTGTGCCGAGCGGTAAGAAGAACGGTGGAAGCAGGCTCGAGGTGCGGAGGCATGTCACCCCCGGCCCGAAGCCTCACGGCCGCCCATGGCCCACCCTCCAGACTCGCCGTCCATGGGCCTACAGACATCGGGGAATCAACCGCGATCGCGGGGACGACTGCCGGGCCGCCCACTACCTCGATCCGAATCTCCCCTTCACCGCTCGGGCACTCGAACGTCAAGTACCCGTCCTGCGCCGCGGCGAGCTCCGCCGATCGCCCGTTCACGGTGACACTGGCGTCGCCCGAGACGCGCAGACGAACGCAGCCGGGTCCCGCGAACCCGGCGCGAAATGTCGCCGCGACCGCTATGCGCCCATAGTTCCGGATGTAGTGGACGTGCCGATTCGCGGCGAACCCGTCGTCGATGAGTCGCGCCAGGAGCGCAAGTTCGCATTGCCCTTCCCCATACATCCATTGGACTCCGGTCGGCGACGGCTCGATCTCCGACTCGTCGAACGGCTGCGGCGAACGATCTACAACGTGAGCGCGAATGGCCTCCGCCGTCCGCGGCAGCGGACCCTCGTGACTCACCCTTTCACTGCGCCGGAGGTCATGCCCGCCACGATCTGACGCTGGAAGAAGATGTACATGACCAGCGGCGGAATGGTGATGAGCAGGACATTCGTGAACAGAAGGTTCCAGGAGCTGATCGCCTGGGACGTGTAGTTGTACGTCGTCAACTGCACTGTTGCGTTCTCGTCCCCTGGCAGGAAGTACAACGCGTAGGTGAAGTCGTTGAAGACGAACACGGCCTGCACAACGACGACCGTCACGATGACCGATTTCAACAGGGGGAAGATCACGCGGAAGAAGAGCTTCACAGGGCCGGCGCCATCGATGATTGCCGCCTCGTCCAACTCTCTAGGGATACCGGCGACGAAGGCGCGGAAGAGCAGGATGCAGAACGAGAGGCCGAACGCGACATGTACCGCGATGAGTCCGACCATTGTTTTGAAGAGGCCCAAACCTTGGAGTACCCAGATCGTGGGAACGACAGCGGGCGGGATGATGAGTCCTGCGAGCACGAAGAAGTTGATCAGCGGATTCCATCGTGAGCGACGACGCTGCAGCACGTAGCCGACCATCGCGCCGAGGATGACCATGATCGCCACCGACACGACAGTGAGCACAGTGCTGTTTATGAAGGCGCGCACGATCAAGTAGTCGCGTGTCGTGAGGACAGTTACGAGGTTGTCGAAGAATACCCATTCAGTCGGCCAGCTGAACTCGAGGGCCGACGCTTCCTTCTGCGTCTTGCCCGCCGTGAACACCATGAACACGAACGGCACCACGAAGACCGCAATCGCGACCACGATGGCGATGATGCCGGCGGTCCACCGCCAGGTCTTGTTTCTCACGCGCTCGCCTCCCCACGGTTGAGCCACCGAGACAGCGGGAAGATGATCGCGGCTACGACGATGAATAGGACCACGTTCCCAGCCGTGGACAGGCCGAAGAATCCGGCCTGGTACTGCTTGTAGACGACTGAGGCAAGGACATCGCTGGTGAAGCCGGGCCCRCCCTTCGTCATCGCCCAGATGAGGTCGAACGACCTCAAACCACCGATGAGCGACAAGAGGACGACCGTGGCTGTCGCGGGCTGGAGGAGCGGAAGGGTGATGCTGCGGAAGCGCTGCCAGAAGCTCGCGCCATCCATCTCCGCGGCCTCGAAGTACTCCTGCGGGATCGCCACCATGCCGGCGATGAAGATGAGGGTCGCGAGCCCTACGCCTTTCCAGATGTCGACAAGAGCGACCGATATGAGTGCCAGAGATGGATCGGTCAACCAGCCCGGGCCGGTGATTCCAATGAGGGCGAGAGTCTCGTTGATGGGGCCGTCAAACGGATCCAGGAGGACCTTAAACATGATTCCGACGCCAATGGTGCTGGCGAGCACCGGGAAGAAGATCGCGGCCCGAAGGAAACCGCGCCCGATGATCTGGGTACTGAGGAACACGCCCAGCGCGAGCCCCAGCACAACTTTTGCCGCCGAAGTGAGGAAGGCATAGATGAAGGTGTTGATGAACCCCTGGACGAGCTGCGGTTCCTTGAAGAACTGTACAAAGTTGTCGAAACCGATGAACTCGACGTCGAACAGCGTCCAACGTGTGAGGGAGAACCACAGCGATGCCACCGTGGGGACCAGGAACAGAAGAACGTAGAAAACGCCTGCGGGAAGGAAAAACCAGGTTGGGTAGGGACTCTTCATCCTGCGCCGATGCGGGGGCTTCGGGGCGGGCGCATTTGTCCCTCGGGTCTCTTTGCGCCCGGCTGTGGTGGTGCTCATTGTGTCTCCAGACAGTCGGGGCMGGGCTGTGGGCCCGGCCCCGACAGGTCAATGGGGGTTTACCAGCCGTCGAGGCCCAGCTGCAGAGCCTGCTTCTTGACATCTTCGTCGTACTGCGCCGCGCCGTCACTGGCGCTCGTGATCCCAGATCCGACGGCGACGGTGATCTGCTCCAGAGCAGGTCCCTTGATCGGGGAGAGGAACTCCAGCGCGAGGTTGGTCTTGCCCTCGTCGAAGTACGGCTGGAGGTCCGAGATCATCGCCGGAACGTCCTCAGACAGCGTGCAGCCCTCTACAACGAAAGGGCCCTGAGGAGCTGTGGACTCTGCCTGAATCTCGCAGCTTTCCGGCGTGGTGATGAACTCGAGGAACTTCTTCGCCGCGTCGAGCTGGGCGCCCTCCGTCGACTTCGGGATGTACACGCCGTTCGGCATCCACACMGTCAGTCCGTT
>NZ_JBFULL010000032.1:0-10224 GCF_056400345.1 Microbacterium sp. P5_B6
CCCAAATCCCTTTACGGGACTGCGCTTCACTCATCGGGGGGTCGGAAATCACCAGGCCAGCCGCCTCAAGCTCATTGAGGCGAGGCTGGATCGTCGTAGGTCCGAGTTCAAGCGCATCGCATATCGGCCCGACGGTGACATCAGGGTTCGATCGGAGAAATCGCAGGATTCCCGCTTTGACGAGGTTTCCCAGCAACGCGATGGGATCTTGAGCGTCTTCTGAACCTGCTGGCTGCGCAAGTCGAGGCATAGCGCCAATTCTGTCCTACCGGCCTCGGTCGCGTCTAGCAAACCATCCGGTTTAGTTGTTTACTTTCCTCGCATACGTCTATACAGTGTGGTCATGGCGAGGGATGAGACACCGACGGGACGGGTCCCGTTGCGCCGAAACGTGGGTACGTCCGCTCGTCGATCGACGGAGAACGATCTGATCGGCGGCCTAATCGGGGCTATCCTCCCAATCGCCCTCATCCTCTCCTCCACAGCGGAAGCGAATACTTCCGTTCTCCACAATGGCTTGTCAACCGCTGTTCCAGCGTCGCGCCTCGTGGTTGGGTGTGGATCGCGGCGACCATCGCGCGTGCCATTCCGTTCGTGCCGGGTGGCCGTCCTGACAGATCAGGAGGGCTGGCACTGATGGCGAGCCAAAGCGCAGGGCGACGCGGGGTGCTGTGGGCGGTCATCGGCGGTCTCGTCCTGGTCGCCGGGATCATCGCCATCGTCGTGGCTTCTGTCCTCCCTCGGTCCGCACCAACTCCCTCCCCGAGCGACAGTTCGAGCCAAGGCCCTAACGATCCATCGCCCACGGCCTCCGCGCCTCAGGGCGACGAGTTCGTTGACCCTGCGGCCGCGGACCGAGGGTGGAGACCCGAGCCGATCACCACCGACGCGGAACCATACATCCGTGCAGCACTGGAGTCCGCGTCCACCTTCGACACGCAGAAGAGCACCCGCGAAGAGTGGCTCGACTACCTCGACACGTGGTTCACGCCCGACACCCGGGCCGCGTCCKAGSCAGACCAACAAGCTGCGATGGAGGACTCGCAGGTCGAGCTGCGGCAAGGAGTTGTGCTACCGGAGTCGGAGTGGGATTCGCTGGAAAACGAGGACGGTCGCGTGGTGGCAGTGACCACTGGCGACGTCGTGTTCGTACCGGTTACTGATGACCCGACGGGCGACATGTCCATCGGCACCGCCGACGTCGTGCTCACGTTCACCCGCTCCGACGGCAGCGGTGGCGAGACGTCGTACGACGAGCAGGCGCGTGTGAGTGTGCAGGTACTCTGCGGTGCCGGTTCCGTCCCAACACCTGACACGGCGCAACAGGCCGGGGACTGCAAGGTAGTCCGCTACTTCACGGAGCCGTTGGAGCCCTGACATGGGTGCCCCACTGGTCGCCGCCACAGCCCTCAACTCGAGGACTGGCCGGAAGATCCTGGCGGGCGCGACCATCCTCATTCTCCTTGCCATCGCGTTCGCGATGACACCCCTCATCGCCGTCCCCTTCGCCGTCGCCAGATCCGCCGCCAGCACAGCGATCACCGGATCGACCGCCGCCCCGGCAGTCAGCGGGGAGTGGGGTTATCCGCTGCGCGGCGACTACTTCACGGGCCGCGGATACGGATACAACCCGGTGCAGGGCTGCAGCTACTGCTCCACGAACCACCAGGGCTACGACATGGCTCAGGGCTGCGGCGCGACGATCTACGCCGCGGGTCCAGGTGATGTGGTCACCGCGGGTTCGTACGCCGGCTACGGAAACACTGTCCGGATCAGCCACGGCGATGGACTCGTCTCCCTCTACGGCCACATGCAGTGGGGCTCGCTTCGGGTCTCCACCAGTCAACACATCACAGCCGGCACCCCGCTCGGCGCGGAAGGCAACACCGGCCGGTCGTTCGGGTGCCATCTGCACTTCGAAGTTCAGAAGTCCGGAACCTCCGTAGATCCAGAACCGTTCATGGCCAGCCTCGGCCTCCCCCTGCAGTAGTCCCCCCGAGCAAGGAGCACCCCATGCCCAGCCACGCACTCCCCACCGACGTCGACGTACCCGACATCCAGCCCGACTTCTCCGCCCCGTTCTTCCAAGGGTTCCAGGTGATCGCGTCGTACATCCTGGCCGGCGCGATGCTCGTCGTGTTGATCATGCTGATCATCGCCGGGGCGTCGCTCGCGTTTCGGGGTCTGGCGTCGGATCGGATGCGGACGTGGGCGGGCGAGAACATCATGTGGATCTTCATCGCCGCCGCCGTCCTCGGCGCCGCCTCCGGCCTGTTCGCCTGGTTCGTCAACTTCGACTTCGGATTCTGATGAACCCGCTCCGCGCCCTCGGCGTCGGCGTTGCCCTGGGGATCGCACTGATGCTCGCTTCAGGCACCGCCGCGCAAGCGAGCACACCGGCCGCCGCGCCCCGAGTGTCGATGGAGGCAGTGAGCGGCGAACCGTGGTCGGCACCCGCGTTCGATGTCGACTGCCAGACCGCGAGCGGCCAGGTCACCTGCACTCCGACCGACCCCAACAACGTGAAAGCCCAGCAATGTTTCCTCGGCGTGTTCATAAACGGTGAGCGTGCGACGGTGTGCACGACCTACGAAGGTCACGTCGAAGCCATCCAGGCTGACGGGGGCCGGGCACTGCTGGTCCAATACGGGTGCAGCGTCGGCGACCTCGTCTGCGTCACCTTCGAGAACGCGGGCCGCGGGATGGCACTGTCGGCGACCGCGATGATGTTCCTCGTCGCCGACAACATGCGCTTCGACACCGGGACGCTGTTGTGGTCGGCTGCGGTGGGTGAATGGTCGTTCTGGCAATGGGCGATCCTGATCATCACCTTCGGGGCCATGGTGTGGGCCGTCGCCGCCGCCGTCGTCTCCGGTGACCGAGAAGAGCTGGTCGGCGCGTTGGTGCGCGCGTTCATCGCCATCCCCGCGGTGCCAATCAGCCTGTGGCTGACCGGACATCTGCTCAACGCCGTGGACGACACGACCTGGTACATCATGAACCGGGACGGGTCGTTCATGCTGTTCTCCACCCTGCAGTCGGTGATGTGGGCGGGTGGGCAGGCGAACTACTTCTTCGCGTTCCTCATCCACGGGCTTCTCATGCTTGGGATGCTGCTGCTGATGCTGGTGTTCGCGTTCCGAAACATCGTCCTCGCCGCGCTGATCATGGTGGGCCCGGTCGCGTGGATGATGTTCCCCGTCCGCGGCATCGGCCCGCAGTGGGTGGTCCGCTACGTCTCCGCCGTCGTCGTCCTGCTCCTCACCGGTCCCCTCACGATCGGGTTCGTCACGCTCATCATCAACGGGCTCGCGACGGTGCGGACGATCTGGGATCCGCAAGCCTGGCCGCTGCTGATTGGCCTGGTGCTGGTGGCGTTCGCGCCGTTCGCGATCTTCGGACTGTTCAGCTTCGCCGGCGCCGTCGCCGCCGACAACGTCGGCTCCCGCCTCGGCTCCCACGGTGGCCGGATGGCCGCCGGCGCCGCCACATCCGCGGCCCGTATCCCTACCCGCATGGGCGGACTGCCCTCCGGTATCCGACCCGCCAGCGGCGCCCCGGGATCCACCGGCCCATCCGCGCGACCCGCACAGGCACGAACCGCGGTTGCCGGCGCTCCGCGCCCCGCCGGTGCCGCACAGGGCCCCACCGCTCCCGTCGGCCAGACCCGCGCGCCAGGGGCCGGCGGGTCACCGTCGTCGCCTCCCCCCTCGCCGTCGCGATCTTCGAGGAGTGAGGGGAGGTCATCATGACCACCGCGCCCGAGCACGCCCGTCCCGTTCGCCTCGCGCGCCGCTCCGGGCAGGGCGTGGTGATAGGCCTGGACCCGTGGCAGCTCGCGTTCCTCACCGCGGCGGCGGTGATCCTGTTGATCTTCATCAACCGGTTCGGACCCCTCGGCCTCCTCTACGGCGCACCCTTCTACCTGGGGTTCGGGGTGACCGCGCTAACCAGCATCCACGGGATCTCCACCCCCCGGATGGGCGGCCTGTGGCTGATGAAGCAGGTCCGGCACGGCGCGGGTGCGACGACGGAGAAGTTCCGTCCAGAGGCCCCGCGACTCACGGGAACGCTGAATCTGCCCGGAACGCGCGCGTCGGTGCAGCTCTGGGACGTGAACCACACCGCCGCCGTCTACAACCCGCACGACCGATCCGTCTCCGTCATCGCGGAACTCGAGGTGCAGGGGTTCTTGATGCACGACCTCCCGGAACGGTTCGATCTCGCGGAGCAGTTCGACCGGGTCCTCGGCCCGTTCACCCAACGCCCCGGCGTGAAGAGGGTCACCCTGCAGGAGCGGACCCTGCCGACCACGATCCGCGCCGCCCGCGAACACTACGACACCGTCCGCCGCGTCAAGGACCTGAACCCCGACTCCCCCGTCGCCCGCAACTACCAGGACGTGATGGACACCTCCGAGCGGTTCGAGGTCGCACACCGCAACTACCTCATCCTCACCCTGGACCTGGTCGCACTCGGCTCCCAGCTGAAAGCCCTCGGCGGGGGGAAGGATGCAATCCTCGCGCTCGCGCAGATCGAAGCAGGGAACCTCTCCGACGCGCTGACGGCAGCGAAGATCAAGGTGCGCCAATGGCTCGCACCCCGCGACGTCGCCGCGTTGGGCCGGCTCGCGTTCGACCCGGAGTTCGCCGCGATCGTGCAGAACCGCCCCGCACCGGTGGCGGGGGTGGATCCGGTCGCGATGGGGCCGATGTTCCTGGAGGAGCCGAAGGGCCGCAACGGGATCGTCATCACGGACTCGGGGGTGCACACCACGATGTGGGTGCACGAGTGGCCCCGCTCCGACTCCCCGGTCGGATTCCTCTCCCCCGTCGTGTTCGCGAGGCACCCGAACACCGGGGAGGCGATCACGCACATCTTCTCCATCGTCCTCACCCCCGTCCCGGTCAGTAAGGCGTTGAAGCGGATTCGGGATGAGAAGAAGGTGTGGCGCGGCAACGAGAACCTCCGGGCGAAGCGGGGTGCGGATGGGTCGGCGGCGGATGCCGCGGACTGGCGCGCGTTGGAGCAGCAGGAGCAGGAGATCGCGAACGGGCACGGCGAATTCCAGTACGGCGCATACCTGACCATCACCGCCCCCGATGAGGAACGCCTGGACCAGGCGATCGCGGGAATGCGCAATGCGCTCAGCCGCGCGGGGATGGAGGCGCAGATCCTGTACTGCCAGCAAGCCGAAGCGCTCCTCGTCAACGCGCTGCCGATCGGGCTAGGGATGAAGTGATGACCCGCCACGCCGCCACCTTCACCCCCGCAGACCTCACCCGCCAACAGAAGAAGGACCTGCAACGCGACATCGCGCAGACCAGGCGAGAGGAGAAGCCGGCCCGGTCGTCGCGGAAGGACCGGCTGCTTCCCGAGCCGGCGGTGCCGGGACCGTTCGGGCCGGGCATCCTCCGCGGCGGGTATTGGAATCTTGCTGCAGCGATGATCCCCGCGCATCAGGCCACCAGTCAGCACATCGCCGGGATCTACCCGTTCGTCGCCGACAGTGGCCTCGGCCACCGCGGCCCCATTCTCGGCGTCGACCTCAACGCAGACGCGCTGTGGCACTTCTCCCCATGGGAGGCGTACGTCGACACCACCGAACGCGGCACGTTCTCCACCAACATCCTCGTGCTCGGCGCGTACCGCAGCGGGAAATCCGCGACAGTGAAAACCCTCGTCACCCGCTCCATCGCCTTCGGCCACCAGGTCGTCGTCCCCAGTGATCCGAAAGGTGAATGGGTTGCCGTCGCGGAGGCGATCCCCGGTGGGCGGGTGATCCGCCTCGGTGGCGGCACCGGCACCCGCCTGAACCCCCTGGACCGCGGCCCGCGCCGCACCGACAGCACCGATGAGCAGCACGAACAGATGGTGAAGCAGCGGCGCATCGGCACCCTCATCGCCCTCATCGAGATGACCCTCGGCGGGCGCCTCACCGCCGTCGAGCACGCCGCGATCATGGACGCCCTGGAACGGTGCATCACCGCGACCGGGGACAGGCCGACGCTCCGAGGTGTGTACGAGGAGCTCGGCCGGTTGGCGGGAATGACGGATGCCGCGTTCGGTGCCGCCGGCGGCGCCATCCAGCCCCGCTTCGTGCTCCGCCGGTTCGTGGAAGGCGACCTGTCCGGCCTGTTCGAAGACGAATCCACCGTCGAGTTCGACCAGGACGCCCCCATCGTCGTCACCGACACCAGCGAACTGTTCGCCCGTGGGGATCTCGCCGCGCAGCTCACGCAAGTGTGCTCCACCGCGTGGATCCAAGCCGTCATCAGTGACCGGGCCGCGCGGCGCACCCGATATGTGGTGCGCGAGGAGGGGTGGCGGGACATGACGTCGCTCGCGTCGCTGCAGATGTTCCAACAGTGGCTGAAACTGTCCCGGCACTACGGGATCAGCAACATCGTGATCCTGCACAAAATGGGTGACCTCGACGCCGTCGGCGACGCCGACTCCCTCGAACGCTCCCTCGCCTACTCAATCGTCGGGGACATTGAGAACAAGTTCATCTTCCGCGTCAACCACCAAGAACAAACCGCCCTCCGCAGCCGCCTGAACCTCCCCGCCCCACATGTGGAGATGGCGCGGCAGCTGCGGAAGGGCGAGTTCCTCGCCTACGTCGGCCAGTACTCCTACCTGGTGGACTGCTTCGCCACCTCCACACCGTGGGAGTTCGACCTGTTCGCCACCGACGACGCCGTCTCCCCCGCCGACCGCGACGACAGCGCCCTGCACCTCATCGACGCCAGCACCCTGGACAACTACTGGCCCGAACCCATCCCGGCCCCGGCCGACACCGGGCTGGATGGCTGGCTGTCGCCGAACACGCCCGACCTGACCGAGGAGCACTGAGCCATGAGCACCGTCACCCATCCCCGCGCGTACGCGACCGTCACCGGCCCGACCGCGACCTTCATCACCCCCGACGGGCACACCGAACCGGTCACTGCGACAGGTGACGAGGACATCCGGCACGCCGTCGTCCGCCGCGCCACCGACGAAGCCCGCCGCACCGGCACCCCCGTGGAGCTCGTCACCTCCGGCGACCGCGGCGAACACCACCTCCTCATCGACGCCCGCGGCGCCCTGATCCCCATCGACGACACCATCGCCCTCGGCACACCCACCCAGGCAACCGAGGATGCGCTCCCAGAGACGAGTGGAGAGGAGGTGAGAGCACAGACTCCACAGCCGGACGCACACCTCGCCGGTCCCGCACCGGCTGTGGAGTCCCCCACCCGCCCCACCTTCCTCACCCCCACCACCGACACCCCACACCGCGCCGGCGGCTGGCGGGGAGCCCTCACCCGGGTCGGGATCACGGTGCGCCCGTCGGCCGCGGATCAGCGGCGAGCGGAATGGACCGGAGTGGCCTCGCGGCAGTGGGCCGGATGCCGCACCCTGGCTGTCGCGAACGGGAAGGGTGGAGTGGGGAAGACGATGACCACGGCGATGCTCGCCGCCGTCTACGCCCGTGAGGGCGGCGGCAACGTCCTCGCGTGGGACAACAACGACACCCGCGGCACCCTCGGCTGGCGCACCGAACAAGGCCTGTACGACACCACCCTCCGCGACCTCCTCCCCCAAGCGGAGGTGCTCCTGGCGCCCGGTGCCGGGGTGTCGGACATCACCCGGTTCGTGCATCACCAAGCCACCGACCGGTACGACGTGCTCCGCTCCAACCCGGAACTGCTCGCCACCGATCAGCGGATCGCAGCAGCCGAGTTCGACCTGCTGATGCAGGTCGCCGCCCGCTACTACCGGCTGGTGATCTTCGATTCCGGCAACGACGAATCCGCCGAACGGTGGCTGCGGATGGTCGACAACTCCTACCAGCTCGTCATCCCCACCCTCGCCAACCCCGAATCCGCCGAGTCCGCCATCCTCCTCCTGGACGCGCTCCGCGGCCGCGACGAACGCTCCGCCGCCCTCGCTGACCACGCCGTGGTCGTCGTCACACAGTCCGAACCGACCGGCGGGGTGGCGGCCCGGCGGATCGCGGACGGGTTCCGTCCGCACGTCCGCGCGGTGCAGATCATCCCGTTCGACCCGGCCCTGAAAGCCGGGCAGCTCCGATTCGACGCCCTCCGACCCCGCACCCGCGACGCGTGGCTCAGCGTCGCCGCCACCGCCGCCGAAACCCTCTAGAAGGACACAGCGATGAATCAGAGTGTGCTCGGGAAGGGGATCGCGGTCCTTATCGCGGCTCTGGTGGTGATGTCGCTCGCGTTCGGGTTCCTCGCCGAAGCCCTCACCCTCCTCGTCTGCGGTGCCCGTCCGACACCGGAGAACCTCTTCGCTGGGCTCTGGCTCGCGATCACCGGCGACCCCGCCGCCTACACCGCCCCCGACGGGTGCACGCTCCCCATCATCGGCATCCGCATCGCTGACATCGCCGCCGTGCTGCTGATCGCTGCCCTGGTGGTGTGGGTGCTGGTCGCGGTGCGCAGGTATCGGCAATCCGATCAGGCGTTCATCACCGACCTCCGCACCCGCCCCGGGTTCGCCACCTCCTCCGAGATCCGCGAGCACCTGTCCGCGAAGGCCGTGCTGCGCCGCGCGGGGCAGCTGCGACCGGACTTGGCGAAGCCGACGGCGACAGATGTGGGCTGGCGGGTGGGACGCTCCCGCGGACAGGACGTGTACGTCTCCATCGAAGACTCCGTCGCCCTCGAAGGACCACCCCGCTCCGGCAAGGGCTACCGGGTGCTCATCTCCGCGATCGTCGACTGGTCCGGGCCGCTCATCACCACATCGACGACGAACGACAACCTGACCGCGACCATGCGGATGCGGCAAAACCGCGGTGACGTGCACGTGTTCGACCCGCAGGGCCTCTCCGGCATCCGAAACCCCCTCCGCGTCTCCCCCATCGCCGGATGCGACGACCCCCTCGTGGCCATGCAGCGCGGCACCGCGATCATCACCGGCACCGCGCTCGGCGCATCCACCACCAACGGGGAATGGGCGCAAGCATCCGGGATGGTCCTCGGCCGGCTGCTGCACGCCGCCGCCGTCGGCGGAAAGTCGATCGCCGAACTCTACGACTGGGGCACCAGCCCCGCCCAAACCAGGGATGCGGTAGAGATCCTCAAAGCCGACGGGGCACCCGGATGGGGGGACAGTCTCGACGCGACCATCAACGGGGACGAGAAACTCGTCTCCTCGATCTGGTTCGGTGTGCAAGGGGCCGTCGCACCCCTCGCCGTCCCCCAAATCCGCGACGCCCTCATGCCACAGCCCGGCGACCCGCTCTTCGACCCGCGAGAGTTCCTCACCGCGGCCAACACGCTGTACCTGATCGGGTCGTCGTCGGGGGCGTCCGCGATGGGCGGATGGCTCAGCGCGGTGCTCGACGACATCGTCGAAGTCGCCCGCACCACCGCCCTCGCGTCCCCCGGCTCCCGCCTCACCCATCCCCTGGGCCTCATCCTCGACGAGATCGCGAACATGTTCCGCTGGGGCAACCTCCCCCGCATCATGGCCGACGGTGGTGGTCGCGGCATCTGCACCTTCATCGTCCTGCAAGCCCTCAGCCAAGCCGAAACCTCCTGGTCCCGGGCGGAGGCGGACACCATCTGGGCGGCGGCGACCGCGAAAGTGCTCCTCGGCGGCGCCAGTCACGTGAACCATCTCCGCGACATCGAATCCCTCCTCGGCACCAGGGACACGCAGCGCGAGCTGCGGTCCTGGTCCACCCGCGATGCCGGGCACTCCACCAGTCAGCACCACGAACGCCGCCCCCTCATGTCCGTCGATGAGATCCGCCGCCTCCCGCCCAGTACAGGCCTCCTCGCCTACCGGAACCGGCGGAGCGTGCTCCTGGAACTCGCCGGGTGGGACGAACGCTCCGACGCCCGCTCCATCAACGCCGGAAAACGCGAAACCGAGCGCGAACAGCGCAGCGTATTCGACGACGCGCACCGCGCAGCATCCCCCGTCACGCCGGAACCAGCGGAACCAGCGGAGCCCGCAGAGGCGGTGAGTGAAGAATGAGCAACCGTCGCCGACCACCGTTGATGAACCTGTATCGGTCCGAGTTCCTGCGCTCGCGGACCTGGTTCGCGCGCCGGGACCGCTGGTTCACCGAGCAGACGAACCGCGGACACTCGCTCGCCTGCGCGGGATGCGGACGCCCCGCGGAGAAGAAGCAGCTGGAACTGCACCACCTCGACTATGCGGGCGTGATCGTCAAGGAGGGGCGTTGGATGGCGCTCGAGC
>NZ_JBFULL010000033.1:0-9224 GCF_056400345.1 Microbacterium sp. P5_B6
GCATCGCCCTGTTCTCACCCAACGAGGTCCACGACGGCACCTGGCAGCGCGCCTGGACACGACGCGACCAGACCCAGCGGGCATACTACGAGCAGCACCCGGAGCGATTCCGACGCCCACCGAGCACCCCACTGCCCGCCAGCATCGTCGGCATCAATCTCCCCAAGCCCGACACCAAGCCACACCCCCCACGACTCCAGGCAGCTTGACAGAGCCCGTATCCAACGCTTTCGCATGCACGGCCGTCTTGAGCCGTCAATCGGAAGTGGGGTGCTCTCTCCGGTTCGGTTGAACTGGGGAGGCCTCGGTCACCTACTGAATATGAACAGCGAACAGCTCGCAGAGCTCGGTCTCGAGCGACTGCTGACCACCAGCGAACTCGCCGACTACCTGGGCCTGCGTGTGCAGGCCATATATGACCTGCGCGCCGAGGGGCGCGGGCCGCGCGGCATACCGGTGGGTCGAGAGCTGCGGTTCGCTCCATCCGACATTCGCAGGTGGCTGCATGAGCGACACGAACCCGAGCCTGCCGCTGCACCGAAGGGCGGTGACCTCTGATGGCTGGCCGTCCGCGTCTGCCTGTCGGAACGTTCGGTGAGATCACCACGCGCAAGCTCGAGTCCGGCAGATTCCGTGCGTCCGCGCGGTTCCGGGACTGGGACGGGCACACCCGTCAGGTGACGGCGACCGGGAAGTCCGCGGGTGCCGCGAAGACGGAGCTGAAGACCCAGCTTGCGGACCGGATGCGTATCGGCGGTGACAGTACCGCGATCACTGCGGACTCGCGATTCGTGGAGCTCGGGACGGCCTGGCTGGAATCGATGAAGACCGACCCGGGCCTTTCGGATGGCTCAAAGGAAGTGTACGAGCGCGAGTTCTACTCGCTCGTACTACCGACCTTCCAGCACTTCACCCTCCGCGAGATCACGGTGGGCCGTGTCGAGCGCTTCCTCAACACCCAGCTTGCGAAGTCCTATCCCCGTGCCAAGCATTCACGGACGATCTTGAACTTTGTGCTCGGGTTCGGTGTGCGCCGGGAGATCATCAATCGGAACCCTGTCAAAGACACCTCTCGACTGAGGAAGCCGAAGCGCGTGCCGAAGGCGCTGACGACGGAACAGATCTTCGCGATCCGGACCGCGGCGCGAGAGTGGCGAACCCAGTCCGGGGTGCTCGGCCCCCGCCCAGACGGCCAGGTGCGAGACATCATTGAGCTGATGCTCGGCTCGCTCACTCGCATCGGGGAGGCCCTGGCCTTCCGGAAATGCGATGTCGACATGACCGCAAGTCCGCCTACTGTGCATGTCTGCGGGACCATCGTCGTCCGCAAGGGCGTTGGTGTGCTGCGGCAGCCCCAGCCGAAGACAGCTGAATCCAACCGAGTTGTCGCGATTCCGCCATTCGCTGCCGCGGTCGTCCGGCGGCGGCTGGCGTTGATCGCGGGGGAGGGGCCCGAGCATTTGCTCTTCTTCACCCGCAAGGGCACCCCGCTCGCGCCTCACAATGTGCGACGGACCTTTCGGGAGATTCTCAAGATTGCCGGTCTGGAAGGGCTCGAGATCACCCCCCACGCGTTCCGGCGCACTGGGGCCACATTGCTCACGAACGAACTCGGCATCGAGACCGCGGCCAGCGTCCTCGGCCACACCTCGACGAAGACCACGAAGGAGCACTACGCGGAGCCTGACCGGACGGTGAACCCCATTCCCGCAGCCGTGCTCGAGCGGTTCGCGCCGGACGAAATTCCTAAATCTACTTAGCCTCTGCCCGCACGGGACTATCCCTAAGGGGGTGTCGGAGGCAGGTGTCGGGATGGACGCAATGGGGCCACATGAGCGATGAGGTGCACGCGGACCTAGCGCGTTTCAGGTGCTTGCCCGGGACAGAGGCGGGGCCAAGTCGCTCCTCACGGCTCACATCCTCGCGCAACTCGAGCGGGATCTCGACACCAACCTGGTGGATCACTTCGACCTCATCGCCGGCACGTCCGCCGGCGGCATCCTCGCCCTCGCGCACCCGACCCACCCAGCGTCGGAGTCCTCACGGCTCGCGCCCTCCTTCAGATCTCCGAGGTGTCCACCGACCTGCACGAGGGATGCCCAATTATCGGCTCGGAGGTCACACGGCTTCCCGTCGGCGCGATCGTCGCCGTCTCCATCAGATGGATGCCGTCGACATCGGCTTCGTCAGCCCGTACCAGACGGACCCAGGGGGTCTACGCCCAAACGAGCAACCCTTCCGACAATGACTGCCGACACACGGGAAGCGAACACCCCGATTGCCGACTTCGACAGGGTCGACCTTCTGCACTGGCAGGTCGAAGAGTGCACGGACATCGTCGGCACCCAGGAGGGAGGCTTGCTCCTCGCCGATTCGACTGGTGCACTCCAACTGGTCGCCTCGACGAGCGAGGAGGCCCAACTCGTGAAGGTGCTCCAGCTGACGGAAGCTTGACGGGGCATGGCTAACCGGCGGGGCGCCCCTCAACGAGTTCAACTGGGTCGCTTCTTTTGAGAGCGTCGCCCGTGCCGGCGGGCCCCATTCTCCAAGGTGCCTTCACCGTCAGGACAAAGCTGGAAGGCGGGCCAAATACGCGCCTTCAAGAAGGATCTGTGTCCTCGTTCGTTACCGCAGCGGCGGGCAGTTCATCACCGGAGCTGATGTCGCGCATCAGGTGAATAGTGTGGTGCAGGAGTGATTTGGCGGGTTAGGTTCGATCGCCTGCGCACCGAGGCGCTGGCCAAGTACCACGGTACTGAACGAAGGAGTTCCACATGTCGAATGTCAGCACAAGGCCGAGGCGCCGCCGCCTGCTCCGGCTTCTGAGCGCCACCGCGGTGACGGCGGCCGTCGGGGCCGCCTTGATCGCAAGCCCCGCGCTCGCGGCCGCCGAGCCCGCACTCCAGCCCGGCGACACGTACGTCGCCCTGGGTAGCTCTTACGCGGCAGGCGCCGGTCTGGCTCCCTTAGCCCCCAATGACGTTTTGGCGGTCGCTTGCGGGCGATCCACCATCGCCTACCCATACCTGGTAGCGGACGCGCTCGACCTCACGCTGATCAACGCGACCTGTGGCGGAGCAACCACTGGAAACGTCGCGATCACTCCCCAGGTCGCTGGGGGCCAAACGATCCCGCTGCAAATCGAGGCAGTCACTCCTGAAACCGACCTCGTCACGATCACGATCGGTGGAAACGACGTCAACTACACCCAAAGTATTCTCCGGGAGGCATGCCTTGGTGGCCTCGCCTCCACCCCCCAGGTCCCGTTTGCTGTGTTCTTACAGAGTTTGCCTATCGGCCTCTGCACTCCTCGCCCTGACTCGGACGTGCGCGATCTGCTCACGGGGATTGAGGACAGCCTCATCACAATGGTGCAGGCTGTCCAAGCGCGAGCACCGCACGCACGCATCGTCCTAGTCGACTACCTCACCGTGTTGCCGCAGAACGGCAAGCCCTGCGAGGCGATGCCGATCCCGCAAGATCGCCAAAAGTTCCTGCTTGATGTTGCCCAACAGCTCAGCCTCGCTACAAAGCATGCAGCCCAGCAGACCGGTGTGGAACTGGTGGCCGCCTCCAAGCTCAGCCAGGGTCACGATGCCTGCTCTGCGGACCCATGGACGCGCGGGTTCGTTTCAGTCGGCGGTCTACACCCGAACGCCGCTGGTCATGCCGCTGTCGCCGCAGCCCTAGTGCAAGAGCTCTCCCACTAACTGCTCGGTGCGGATCGCGACGCTGGCTGTACGGCCGCCACCGTGCGCTCCCTTGGAGGCTCCCTCTTTCTACTCCGTGGTCGGTCGCGCGAGCTCTTGTGGCTGCTCGKCCGCCTCGGTGCTCCATTGGTCGGCGAGTGCCGGTCCGGCGGCCACGGACCGGGACGGCCGGCGGTCCGCCGGACTCGCTCACCCTCCGCCGTCAGGCATGGCGGCATAGAACGCCCGCTCCGCCGCGCGTCGCTTCTCCAGGTCGCCAACGACGAAGGTGATGAAGTCTTCGTCGCGGTTCGTGATGACGATGTCCTCGACGGTCTCGGCTGGAGATTCTCCGGGCCAAGAGGCTTGCCGGGTGGCGCGGTCGCGGTCGAGACGTGTTCCGCAGTTGGTGACCCAGTCGTGGAGTCGTTCGCGTGCGTCGGTGAAGTCGCGGAGCCACCCGATAGGTGCGGATCCGTGCTGGTCGGGGTCGTAGGCGCACAGCCAGTGCAGGTGCAGCGCGGATAGTTCCCAGACGAGCTCAGGGTGGCGGTGCCAGAGGGGTGGGATCACGGATGCCGGGAGGCCGTATGTGCGACGAAGCCAGTTCACCCATCGATTGAGTGAGATCCACGCCGTCTCTGCTTCCTCGGCGTTCAGCAGGTTCCAGTTCACCGGGTGGGGTGGGTCAGCCGTCGTCGGTCCGTGGTCCTCCTCCGCGTCCGTGGGGCCGAAGCGCGCCGGAGGCTCCCCCGGACTGGGGCTAGCTGGGTGAGGCGACATCGTGATCCTCAGAATCCCAGGGCCCGCACGACGCGGCTTTCCCGCGTTGGTTCGTTGGCGGGTGCGCGGTGATCGATCGACTCTCGCGCGGGGGATCCCGCCCGTCGGCCGCGGTCGACGTCGTAGCTGGTGCGAGCGAGGTCGTGGCCGAGCTTCTTTGCGACGAACTCTTCAGCCTCGACGACTCGACCCTCGCGTTCGATCCGAAATGTCCGGGTGTAGCCCTCGGCTATGAAACTGTCGCCCTTAGCGAATCTGGCGAGTGCACGTTCCGCGGTGGCGCGGTAGGCGACCATGTCGTGGAAGCTCGGCTCGAGTTCCGTGAACGATCCGTCATCGTTGCGCCGGAAATGGGGCTGCCCGATCCGCACGTACAGACGCGCGTCGCCGTTCTCAGTGGTGGTCCGCTGCGGATCAGCGGCGATGAAGCCCGAGATGGACTGCTGAGTGTGAAGAGCCATGGGACTGACCTCTCGCTTAGGTGAAGCGGTGGATCCACTTCACATAAGAGGTGCGCCAGACATCCCCAGAAGCTGAGTGTAGGGATCTTTCTGAAGTGTCGATTTCGCAGGCGAAATGTCCACGCGAGTCCATATGGACACTTCCCCCGGCTGGGTGCCTCCGGCCTCAAGCGGCGGTGGCTACCCAAGCAGTGCCGGTGTGAGGATTGTGAAGGGCGTGGCGCTGCTGCACATCGACCGGCTTGAGTTGCGTGGGGTGATGGCCACGGGCGACGGCGCGCAGAGCAGCGTTGTGTATGAACGCTACCGAATTATGCCCCAAAACGACCGTCAGGTGCCGACGTTGCACCCTGTCCTCCACAGCTATGGGAATATCAAGCATGACCGATTTGCTCGAGGCCGCGGGCCTGTCCGACGAGGCCACGAGCGCCATGCGCATCGTCAACCTCGTCCGAGCCGGCGTCGCGACGACAAGACCCGAGTTGGGCCGACTAACCGGACTGGGGAGAAGCGTTGTTGCCCAGAGAGTCGACCGGGCGATTCAGGTCGGGCTGCTCGAAGAGCTAGAGGGAACGTCGATGGTCGCGGGTCGCGCACCTCGGCGGTTGCGTTTTCGATCCGAGCGCGGACTGTTGGTCACGTGCGCTTTGGGAGCTCTCCATATTCGGGTCGGCGTAGCGGCGCTCGATGGGGAGGTTCTGGCTCATGTGCACCGAGAATGGGACATCGCGCGCGGCCCAGAGCAGACCGTCGCGGCAGCCTTCGAGATGATTACCGAGGTCGTCGGACAGGCGCCTCAAGCGCCCCTCTGGGGAGTTGCCGTTGGGGTGCCGGGGCCTGTGCGATTCAGGAACGGGCGTCCCGTTGCCTCATCGATGATGCCCGGTTGGAGCGGCTACGACGTCCGAGGGCGGTTCGAAAAGCAGTTCGATGTCCCGACGTGGGTCGATAAGGACGTCAATCTCCTTGCTGTCGGAGAACGTCGACGCCATCAGGCACCGATAGACCTTATCTACTTCAAAATCGGTACGGGGATCGGCGCCGGGCTGATCTCCGAGGGACATATCCACAGGGGGGCGGACGGCGCGGCTGGAGATATCGGGCACGCGAGAGTCGTCGAAGAAGAAGTCCTCTGCCGGTGCGGCAAGACGGGATGCCTGGAGGCCGTCGCGAGCGGATGGGCGATTGTGAKGGATGCGCAACAAGCGATCGACGACGGAGCCCAGGGCCTGCTCGTTGAACGAATCGCAGCCGGTGCTGAACTGAGTGCGTGGCTGATCTCCATGGCCGCGGACGACGGCGACCCTCTCTCCCTGTCGCTTGTGCAGCGCTCGGCGCGCCTGGTCGGCGAGTCGATTGCCGTACTGGTCAATGTATTCAACCCCAGCGTCATTGTGCTCGGCGGAGTCGTGGCCGGCGCGGCCCAAGTGTTTCTCTCCGAGGTACGCCGCCGCGTGTATGAGCTGTCGCTACCCACAGCAACCCAGGACCTAACGATCGTCCGCTCGGCGGACGACCTCCGAGAGCCGCTTCGTGGKGGCATGGAGCTTGCCCGAGAGCAGCTCTTCCAAGTCACTTTTCAACGATGGTTCGCAGATGGCAGGCCCAGCATCGGCCAGTGCACCGCCGGCCGCGCCAGCCTGCCCGTCATTTACTAACCGGTCTGACGCGGATCTTCTCAAGCACGCACGCGCGCTTCCGTCGCGCCGTCTCGACCCCATCCGCCGAACGGATTGTCGACATAAGTAGCTTCAATGTTGGAAAACGACATTCCATGGGACGATTGAGACACCAAAGAGTTGCCTTCAACGCTCAATGTGGTCGACAACGACGTCCTGAAAGGTCTGACATGACACAGAATCACTTGCCTAAGCCCCGCCGGTGGGCGCCCCTTGTTCTTGCCACTGCCGGTGTGGTCGCACTTGCCGGTTGCTCCGGCTCCGGCGGGGGAGAGGAGACGCCCGGTGAAGCGGCCAAGGCATTCTCCTTCTCCTTCCCGCAGGCAAACGACGCCGAGGACTATTACCAGGCCATCGCTCAGCAGTACATGGATGAGACCGGTGTGGAGATCGAACTGCTCCMCCTAAGTGGCAATGCCTATGACACGGCGCTCACCACACAGCTGCAGGCGGGTAACGGTCCGGATTTGTTTATCGGCACCCCTGGCGCCGGTCAGACGGCCGGTGTGGTTCAGCTTGCGGAGGCGGGGCTGTTGGCCCCTCTTGGCGACGCTTCCGCAGCGGTGGTCCCCGCCGGGACAGAGGATCTTTACTCCTTCGATGGCAAGGTGTACGGACAGCCCACGGCCTTTTCACCCACCGGCCTGATCTGGAACCCTGACCTGGCTACGACCACGGGGATTGATGAGTACCCGGCGTCGTTCGACGATCTCTTGGCTGCCTGCGGCGACGCACGCGATGCCGGAGTGGATTTCACCGTCCTCGCCGGTGCCGCCCCGCCGAACCTGGGTCTCATCGCTCAAGCCATCTCGGCGACCCGCGTCTATGCCGCAGATCCAGACTGGAATCAGCAGCGCGCCGCCGGCGATGTCACCTTCGCCGACAGTGGATGGAAGCAGGTGCTTGAGGACTTCATCACAATGAACGAAAGCGGCTGCTTCCAAGACGGCGCGGCCGGCGGCACGTTCGATACGATCACCACGGGTATCACCGGCGGCACGGCGCTGTCCGCAGTTGTCCCGGGGACTGGCGCGGCTGTGCTGAGCGGCATTACCGAGGGCAAGTACTCATTTGACGTGCGTCCCTTCCCGCCCGCAGACGGCGAAGACGAATGGGTGCTTTTGTCGCCGCTGTTCGCGTGGGCATCCAATGGAAAGTCAGACCAGAGTGTCCAACTTGCAGTCCAGGAGTTCCTCGACTGGGCCGCTGAACCGACGAACGCGGTCGAGTTCGCCAACCTGTCTGGCGGAATTCCCGTCGCCGGCGCGGAAGACACGGAACTGCTCCCGCAGTACTCGCCCGTGGCCGATCTCATCTCCGCCGGCTCTTACTCGTCAGAACCGAACCTGAGCTGGCCCAACCCGGCCGTCTACGACGCGCTCAGCGTAGGAATGCAGGGACTGCTCACCGGCCAGACGACTGTGGACGGCATCCTCCAGTCCATGGACGCGGCCTGGGATCAGTAGCCCCTCTCGAACTCGAGAGCGTCCGTCTGCTTCGAACCCGGACGGACGCTCTCGTTCCCATGGGTTCCGCCGACGAGGGTCTCGGCTCTATGATTCCCGGCCCAGAGCTTGCTTCGCGGCCGGCTTGCCGAGGCGAACGTCCAAATTCTCGCTTCACGCATCCATGCGGCGCTACCGAGAACCCCATGGCAGGCATACCGTGCACTTCGGAGCGCCGATCGTGTAACGAACCTGCGCCTGTCTCCCGCATACCTGCCCAACCGGMAGCGACGTCGGATGTTCCCCCGCTGCATCACTAGCTAACACTTCATTTTGAGAAAGAAGCCGAGTATGGATAAGCCGTTGAAGATTTTGATCGTCGGGGCAGGACTGGGCGGGTTGAGCACGGCAGTCGCATTGGCGCAGATCGGGGCCAGTGTCGACGTCATTGAGATCAAAGAGGAGAACACTGTGCCGGGGGTCGGTTTTGGCCTCAGAGTCAACGCGCTGCGCGCCGTTCGCGAGATCGGACTCCTCGAGCAGTGCAAGGAGATCGGCAACAACGCGACCGGGTTGACCTACTACGACAACAAGGGCCGGCACCTGAGCGACCTCAGCTATGGACCTGGCGATGGCGACATCCCCAGCATCCTGCTCATGGCCAGACTCGACTACTTGAAGATCGTCACTGCACGCGCACTCGAAGTGGGGTGCAACATCCGGATGGGCACCACCGTCGCAAGCCTCGAACAAGACTCAGAAAGTGTTGCCGTCACTTTCAGCAGCGGAGATACCGCCGACTACGACCTCGTGATCGGATTCGACGGGATCTACTCGCAGATCCGCAACGAGTACTTCGGCACTCAGTTCGGCCCGACACCGGCCGGGGGTGTGGCATGGCGTACCGCTTTGCCTATGGCCGACGAGATGAGCCGGACGGGAACGCTTTTCTGCCAGGGCCACGGGGGTAAAGCCCTCTTCGCTCCGCTGACGGGCGACTCGATGTACATGGTGCTGACCGTCGCTGAGCAAGGTCGTCCGCGATACGACCCGGCGGAGATGCCCCAAATCATGTACGACAAAGCCCGCGCACTGATGGGCGATTCGACGTTCATGGCCGAGTCGATCGAGCAGATCCGACAGTCGACCAGTGTCGCCTACACGCCC
>NZ_JBFULL010000034.1:0-7803 GCF_056400345.1 Microbacterium sp. P5_B6
GGTAGTGCGCGAGTCGCACGGTCGTCGCGCCGAGTTCACGCAGAAGTTCGAGATCGGCGTCCATATGCTCGGCGGTGATCGCGTTGCCAACACCCTCCCAGTCCTGGTGTCGGGACACACCACGAAGCGGATAGTCCTCGCCGTTCAGGACGAATCCCCGATCCGGGTCCACGGCGAACTCTCGGCATCCGAAACGCAAGGCGACGTCGTCGACGGCCTGTTCGTCGACGAGAAGGGTCGCCTCGAGGGAGTAAAGGTAGGGATCACGCACTCCATGCCAGCGGCGAACGCTCGCGATCTCGACGGATGCCGTGGCCACGCCTTCGGTTACGGGAGCGACGACCTCCCCGACGCCATGGATGAAAAAGTGGACGGCGTCGCCGCCGGACACCTGCGCGTTGAGCGTCACGCTGGCGTTCGCTCCGTCAAGATGCACAGTCGCCACCACCCCAGGACCACCCGAGTCGTCCAGTGCGAAATGTGCCCGGGGGACTTCGATGAGGTAGACGTCGCGATAGATACCGCCATAGAAGGTGAAGTCGGCACGCTGCGGATAGCTCGTCTCGTTCGGGCCGTTGTCGACGAGAACGACGAGGGTGTTCTGCGGGCCCACCACCTCCGAGAGGTCGACGCGGAACGTCGAGTACCCACCCTCGTGAGTGCCGACAAGTGTGCCGTTGAGGAACACGCGGGCGGACGAGTTCACGCCGCGGAACTCCAACCATCGTTGTTGGTCGTCATCAGCAACAGCGAATTGCTTGATGTAAGAGGACACGCCGCGACGGTAGTCGTTGCCTCCGTCGGTCCCGTCCTGAGCGTTCCAGGTGTGCGGGAGGGTCACCGCCTCCCCATCGGCACTGCCCAGGGAAGAGGGGTCGACTTCTTCCGGGATGAACGTCCAACTGTCGTTGAAAAGCATCGAGTGCCGGAGCCCGATGGCCATAATGCGTCCTTTCGTACAGCGATGCCCGCTGTCTCTCGTCGCCTCAGGATAGGAACGACAGTTCCACGCCAGTAGAATCAGATCGTGTTTTGTAGCAGAACGGAGACACGGTGGACGCAAGGTCAGCGGAGTTCGCTGCCCGCCAAGGCACCGTCGAAGCCGTGCTGGGCTGTCGCGTCCACGTCACGCGCGACCCGCTCGCGCTGTTCACACAGCTCGAGGACACACTGCGCYTTCACGACACGCTTCAGCACTACCTGACGGCGGAGCACCTCAGCGATTTAGCGCAACGCCTGCGTCACGACACCGTCTACGAGCTTCGCGACCGGCTGGGCGCCACGCTCAGCGTCTTCTGGCACGACGACTCTCTCGTCGTGATAGGCCCTTATACAGATGCGCCGACCATCGAGTCTCAAGATCTCGAGACGTTGCGGTCGCTGGGCGCTTCCCCCTCGCTGAGCACCCGATATCGCATCTGGCGGACAGGTCTGCCCATCGTCGAATCAGAGTTTGTGATGCGGAGCGCAGCCGCTCTTCTCGCTGGCTCCTTCTCGGGTCAGCTCGGCTTCGAACGAGTCGCCCTCGATGGCCCCACTGCGCCGCCAGCCCCCTCGTCGCGTGGCACGGCGGGATCGTATAGTGCCATTGCAGACCGGTACGCGAGCGAACAGGCCTTCATGCGCGCCGTTTCGCGGGGCGACGAGGTGAAAGCTCTAGCCGAACTGCGGCGTCTCAGCACCCTTCCCGCTTCTTTCAGTTACCTTTCGATCCCATATCTCGCTCCCACAATTCTGAGAATCATGTGCCGCATCGCTGCGCAGCGCGGCGGCCTTGCTCCAACGACAATCGAGGCGGTGTCTCAGAACTTTGCCCAGCGGCTGCATCGCGTGGGACTCACGCCGGGACGGTCAGACCAGTACGCCGAAGTTGACCGAATGGTCCGTGAGTTCTGCACCCTCGTCCGACAACAGCGGGCCCTGCCCTATACCCCTCTCGTGAGGAAAGCCGTCTCGAGGCTGACATCGGACATAGTCGGTCCGCCGACACAACCGGAACTTGCCGCTCATCTCAAGATCTCGTCTGAGCATCTGGGCCGCAGATTCAAGTCCGAGACAGGTCTCACGATCTCGCAGTTCCTCGCCCGCGAACGCATCTCAGCCGCCACAACCCTGCTCACCGAAACCGATGACCGCGTAAGCGACATCGCGGCAGCGACAGGGTATCTCGATGCGAACTACTTCGTGAAAGTCTTTCGATCCATCACGGGGATGACGCCAACGGAGTACAGGCGCACGTCCTCGGCGTGAGCGTCAATGAGACGGCCGACCACCGAATCGGACGCGTCGTGACCGTGCAACGGACACCGGGACGGAACGGAGAGTGAATCAGTTCGCCTTCTCGACCAAGTGCGCACCAGCCAATTCCAAGGAGCGGTCGCGGCGCATCACGTGGTTCGCGGCTATGCGCTCACCAATCACTACTGCAAGCGGTGCCATCCTCCATCGGTCGAGCCTCTTTTGGCGGATTGCGGTGTTCGATGTCGGGTTCGTCCAAGGGTCCCCGAGTATCCCGAGGATGCCGATTCCGGATGATTCTAGAGTGCATAGAGTGCGTGATGTGCGACTCCGCACGACGCACGAATCTCCTGGTGAGGGGGAAGATCCGCATGATTCCGCGGCGGAGCGCCCGTCGAGCCGACTCGGCCGCGATGCGCCGATTTCACCCTGCTAAGGGGAGTCGTTCGCGCGTTGATTGGCTGTCGTTCTTGGGCAGGTTGATGCCGACGATCCCGGCGGGCAGTGGTGTGGTCGGGCGTCGTCGGAAGCGTTCGGGGTGGGTGTCGTAGTACGCCTGCTGGGTCTGCTCGCGCCTTGCCCAGGCCTGCTGTCAGGTGCCGTCGCGGACCTCGTTGGGTGAGAACAGGGCGATGCCGGAGTGCTTGTGCTCGGCGTTGTACCAGGGCGCGTACCAGGCCATGAATGCTCGCGCCTGCTCGAGGTCGGCGAACGTGCCGGGGTAGTTCGGTCGATACTTCATGGTGCGGAACTCCGACTCGGAGAACGGGTTGTCGTTCGACACCCGCGGTCGGTTGTGGGTCTGTGTGACGCCGAGGTGGGCGAGATAGTCCTTCAGCACGGCGGACCGCATCGCCGG
This sequence comes from Microbacterium sp. P5_B6, assembly GCF_056400345.1. Lineage (NCBI taxonomy): Bacteria > Bacillati > Actinomycetota > Actinomycetes > Micrococcales > Microbacteriaceae > Microbacterium > Microbacterium sp. P5_B6. Next base: position 3,098 of record NZ_JBFULL010000034.1, read on the forward strand.
CCCGGAGTCGGCATGCACGACACCGGGGATCCCTTCGCGTGCGATCGCAGCGTGGAACATCTCGACGGCGAGGTCGTCGACTTCCCGGTCTTCGACACGGTATCCGACGAGTTTGCGGGAGTAGATGTCGATGATCGAGTACGCATTGAACGCGACGCCCCGCCATGGCGATCGCAGGTCGGTGATGTCCCAGGACCAGACCTGTCCGGGTCCGGTCGCTTCCAGCACCGGCGCTTCCCGCGGCAGGCGGGTGCTGCCGCGTCGGGTCGGCGCGACCGGGCGGGGAGTCTGGTCCTCGATGTCCGCGGCGACACGCCACCAGGACCGGCGGGAGCCGAGCATCACCCCGGCGTCCCACGCGTCGGCGAAGGAGTGATCGACGGACACGCCCTCCACCCAGCCGGCGGTGATGAGTTCTGCGATCGCGTCCCGATCGTCCTGGTCGATCCGCGACGGATACGGCGCGCTCCTTCTGCGGCACCGGGTTGTGGATCCTGGGCCGCGGATTCCGTCGGTAGTGCCACGTCGACCGCGACAACCCCACGAGCTGCAGCGCCTGCCGTTGCGACCCGGTCGCGGCAGTCAACTCTCCGACGAGGGTGTCCTCGGTGTCGAGGAACCAGACCGACCGGTCTTCGGCTGGGGCGCGTCGGGCTCTGGCTCGCTCACCTTGTGCAAGAGCCCGATAGCTTTTCCCAGCGCAACGTTGGTCTCCTCGAGCTCTCGGATCCGCGCCTGCAGCCGCTCGGTCTCCGCTTGATGCGCGGCACGCTCCGCGGCGCRCTGCTTCTCCAGGTCGGTCCGCTGTTTCGGGGGCAAGGTCATCCCCCTAGCCTGCCTCGGCACCAGGCCCCGGTCGAGGTTGCCGCCGAACACCGCCTTACGCCACCTGATCAAATGCGCGTAGGTGAGCCCACGCTCCCGCAACCAGATCGCCTTCTGACCATGCGGCTGCAACTGATACTCATGCACGAACTCGCGGATCTCCGCCGTCGTAAACCCTGGAGTGATCGACACCCAGGACCTCCCTCGCCGATCGTGAACTGACTCACAACCAGCCTGGCGAAGAGGGATTTGCGTAAGAATCTTTACGCACTCGACGCGGACCAAGCACCATCGGCGACAGTGCAGGGCCGCCATTCTGCGGATCCTCTTGGGGAGGACCGAGGGAATCTGTCCCTCCGTCGCTGCGCTGCCGACCGCGCTGATGGGCGGGTTCTACGTCCAGGCGAAGGCAGCCGCCAGACGGACGCGGATGTCGATGTCGATGTCGATCTCGGCTCACGGGCTTGAAGTACACCACCCCGCACAGGTGGTGTCCCTCATACAACTTGAACGGTTCCCGACGCACCGACATCGGGCGCTTCATTGGGCGGGACATTCGAGTTGACGGCGAAGATACTCAGATGGCCCACGGAGTGCCGTCGCCGACATCCCAGCCATTTCGCGACTTGGTGCACCGGAATGCCTGCGCGCAGCCAGCTCGAGGCCGCGTATTAGTGGCACTGGCCTCGGCCGCAACCTTCACTGGATGGCGCCGAACGCCGCGGCTGAAGGCGGGCTCGAGAGCGCCTGGGGTGTCTTTGCGCGATCCGCAGGACTGTGACGCCACATGATGTGCGCCGGCCCCTCGACTCGGTGCCCGTCCGCGTGCACGAGCGTGGTGCCGCCCGGGAATTCGACCGACACCCGAGCCTCCTCCGCCACGACTACGATGTCGCCCGAGRGAGGTGGTGCATTCGGGTGAACTCGGCGACGTTCGAAGCGTGTCCGCCTGGTTCCACGCGCCGATCCGGCCGGGCAAGGACATTCGGTGGGATCCACGGCTCGGCGGCGGCTCAATGATGGACCTCGGGGTCTACCCCGTCCGACTGCTTCGGGATGTCGTGGGTGAGCCGACTGTTCGCAGTGCCACCGCGCTCCGGCGCGGGGATATCGATCGACGTATGACCGCCCACCTGGACATAGATGGGGTCGACGTCGTCGTGGACTGCGGGATGTGGTCGTCCCGGCTGCTCGGGTCTGGCTTCGAGGTGATCGGTTCCCATGCCCGAATGCGGGTGGCGTGGCCGTACCATCCCCAGATCGGCGGAAGGATCCGGATCGACGGGCCAGGCGTTCGAAGACGTGAGCGTGCAGGCCGGAAGGGCAGCTATCGCTACCAGCTCGAAGCTTTTCGCGACGCGATCGTCTCGGGCGAGCCGAACCTCGATGGAGTCGATGAGGCCGTCGCGACGATGACCCTCATCGATGGCATCTACCGTGCGTCAGGGATGAAGCCGCGGCAGCCGCTGAACGCGACACGCTGAGATCGTGGCCATGCCTGCTGACGGCGTCGATAGCCGGCGCACGAAGAGTGGACCAGCTCACTGTGATCCGCTGGACCTCGTCTGCCGTCATGACTCGCTGATGCGGCGGAGCATGGCGGCGAACGCGCGGACTTCAGTTTCCGGCTGGGCCAGAAGGATGTCGCGRAGGCGGTCGTGCTGCTGGGCTCGTACTTCTCTCACGCGTTCGATCGCGATGGGCGTCGCTGAGAGCACCCGTGCGCGGCCGTCGTTCGCGTCTGCGCGGCTGACGACCAGGCCCGCGTCTTCGAGGATGCGGATCTGACGGCTGATCACGCTCTTGTCGGTCGCGAGCACTTCGGCCAGCACATACGGGTTCGCTTCGCCGAGCCGCACGAGAGTGCCGAGGATCTTGCAGCCGACCGGCTGAAGACCGGGATGGATGTCGGCTGCCGCGTCTTTCCACATCGACCGGACCAGGCCGACGACGATTCCGAGGTGTTCTTCGACCTCGTCGATCGTCCGGTTGAGGTCGCTCGTGGGCTTCATCGCGCGCGCGAATCGGGTGCCGTGCAGGTCATGAAAGTTCTTTCGTCGTGTTGACCGCGGGCAACCGCGGGCGGCTAGATCAAGCCAGATCGGGCGGGGGCATTGAGCACCGCGTCCGGGTGCGTGACGGGAGCGGACAGCATTCCTGCGGATGCGTCGATGAGGAAGTACCCGACGCTGATCCAGTCGGCGGAGACCTCGCCTCCGTTCATCCGCTCCTCGTACTCGCCGCAGACGCCGAGGACGAGGTGTCCGATGATGCTCGAGCGTCCGCGCAGCACCGCGTCGGAGACTCCCTCGACGTGGGTCTTCAGCAGTGCGAAATCGAGGCTGCCGTCGGTCTCCACGAGCGACTCTTCGAGCACCGCCACTGCTGACGGCACGGAACGCACCTGGGCGAGGAACCGGGCACGCCAGCTCGGACGCGGGAGCGAGTCAAGGTGCTCGAACTGCGGAAGCAGTCGGGCGCGGACGATGTCGTAGACGGTCGGCTCGTCATCCAGTTCTGCGATGAGCTCTCTGCCCCGGTCGCCGATGCCGTCGATGTATCGCGTGATCAACGCGCGGATGAGGTCGTCGCGCGTGCCGAAGTGATAGCCGATCGCCGAGTGGTTCGCGGAGCCCGCGTGCTCGGCGATGCGGCGGTTCGAGACGGCGTCGATGCCGTGCACGGCGAACAGCTCCTCCGCGGCATCCAACAGCGCCTCACGAGCCCGATCGCTGTGCTGGCCCATCGTGCGCTCTCCTGTCGCATGTTGCGGATTTGCTGAGACTTCAGCCTACGGATTTGCAGTTTACGCCATGTGACTTAGATTGGGGATATTCCACGATCAATGACGATCCCGTTTCCATCGCGTCAGGAGAATGATCGTGACCACCCCACACACCGTTTCCCGTAGGGAAGCCCGGGAAAACGTCGAGGGGGACCCGTTGGTCCCCGAATCTGACGCCCCTCTCAGCGAGGCGGATGCCGCAGCCAAGGCCGCGAAGCGCGCCAAGGCCGAGTCGATCGGCCGTTATGTGGCGATCTTCCTGATGCCTTTGATCATGGTGGGCATGATGATCACCGGCTACCTGGGCACGATGCATTCGCCCACGCCGCACGACATGCCGATCGTCATCGCCGGTTCGAGCGTCATGGACGTTCGGGAGTTCGACACAGCTCTCACGGATGCCGAACAGGATGCCGTGGCCACCCAGGTCGTCGACGACGCCAAGACGGCGCGCGACATGGTGATCAACCGCGAGGCGGTCGCGGCGGTCGTGATCGACGGCGACACCGCCACGCTCTACACGGCGACCGCCGCCGGCGCCTCGCAGGTGTCGAAGGTCACCAGCCTGATCGCCCCGGTTGTTCTCGACGAGGGTCTGACGGTCGTGTCGGAGGATCTCGTGCCGTTGCCGGACAACGACATGTCGGGACTGGGGGCGATGTTCCTCGCCACGGCACTGGTGATGGCCGGGTACCTGCCGTTCAGCGTGTTGCGGTCGAACTCTCCCGAGCTTTTGAAGTTCCGTCGGATCGTTCCTCTTCTCGCCGGGTGGGCGGCGCTGGAGCGCGTCGAACCCGGCAGTCGCGAGTAGGCCCACGACCGCGCCGATCGCGAGCACCAGCAGGTGCCCGGTCACGCCATTGCCGCCGAAGTAGAGCACGGAGCGCATCGACTCGCCGATGGCAGCCATCGGCAGGATCTCATGCAAGACCCGGTAAAACGGCGGCATCGTGTACACCGACATGGCCATGTTCGACGAGGGCATGCCGAGCACCATCAGGAGGAGCATTCCGAAGATCACCCCCATCGCCCCGAAGAGGCGGGTGATGAACAGCTGCATCGAGGCGATCGCGAAGACGCCCAGCCAGGCTATGCC
>NZ_JBFULL010000035.1:0-7393 GCF_056400345.1 Microbacterium sp. P5_B6
CGCCTGCACCAGTCACGGCGCCACAATGGTCATCCCCAACCCCGCCTTTGACCCCGCAGCGACGCTCGCGGCCGTTGCGCGGGAGCGCTGCACCTCTCTCTACGGGGTGCCGACGATGTTCATCGCGATGCTCAACGATCCTGCCGTGCAGACCCTCGATCACAGCACCCTGCGAACCGGAATCATGGCCGGCTCATCCTGCCCCGTGGAAACCATGAAGCAAGTCATCGAACGACTCGGGATGACCGAGGTTTCCATCTGCTACGGAATGACGGAGACTTCCCCGGTATCTCTCCAAACGCGAGATGACGACTCCATCGAGCGGCGTGTGTCGACGGTCGGCCGAGTCGGCCCGCACCTCGAAGTGAAGATCGCGGACCCGCTCACGCGAACGACGTTGCCGCGCGGGGAGGCCGGCGAACTGTGCACCCGTGGCTATTCGGTGATGCTCGGCTACTGGAACGAGCCGGAGAAGACGGCTGAGGCTATCGACGGCGACGGTTGGATGTGGACCGGCGATATCGGCGTGATGGACGACGCCGGGTACGTCAGCATCACCGGCCGGATCAAGGACATGGTCATCCGGGGCGGAGAGAACATCTACCCGCGGGAGATCGAGGAGTTCTTGATGACTCACCCCGACGTCCTCGACGCTCAGGTGATTGGCGTACCGGACGAAAAGTACGGCGAGGAACTCATGGCCTGGCTGCGGCTACGAGACGGAGCCAGCCCGCTCGACGCCGCAGCTGTCCGCGACTACTGCTCAGGCAGACTGTCCCACCACAAAATCCCAAAGTACGTCCACATCGCGCAAGAGTTCCCCATGACGATCACCGGAAAAGTGCGGAAGGTCCAAATGCGAGAACTGGCGACACAAATCCTCAGCCACGCCGCCTCATCACTCKCGGAGACTGGTCGATGATCTGGCCGCGCTGCCGCCTCCCCGACAGCCCGTCCTCGAAATAGGCGGCGGCAGGGATGGACTCCTCGGCCGTCGGGGACGCAGGCATGCTCGTTGACCGGGTCCCGCCGTGTTCTCGTTCCTCAATCTGCTGCTCGGAGCTATGGCCGGAGTAATTCGAGGAACTCGCGTATGTCGTCCACTCTGGGCGTGTCACGCCGGTAGAGCCACTGGAGTTGGAGTCCGCGCACCATGGCGCTGATTTGGCGTGCCGTGACGTCCAGGTCGATGTCCGACCGTAGCCGTCCTTTCTCGCGTTCGAGCGCAAGCCCCGTCTTGACGTCCTGAACCATCGCATCCATGCGCTCTTGCGCCCACACGTGGGCGGAATGGTCGGGGCGTATCGCTTCGGCCAGGATGGTCACGTCGAGCTGGATCAGGTCGGGGATGTCATCGTTGGCGCTGAGCAGGTCAGGAAGAGCATCCAGAATCCCGCGCTCTTCGATCATGGGCTCGAAGACGGGTGCCTCACGCATGGCTTGCTCGTTGAAGACCGCCTCGAGCAAACTTTCCTTCGTCGGAAAGTGGTAGGTGAGGGCGGCGTGGCTGACCCCGAGCGCCTCGGCGATTTTCCGCAGTGACAGGCGCTGGAATCCCTGCGCGGCGAAGAGCTCAAGGGCTTTCGCCGTGAACTCCTCGCGTGTCTGCTGCCCATTGGCGTACGCCCCGCGTCTTCTCATTGGACGACGCTCCGCCTGCTGCGTGGTCTCTGGCATGCTGCCCGCCTCCTCTGCCAACAGCATAGCGGCGAAATATTGCCAATTAGGAAAACTTTCTCGCAGCGAGTCTCTTGTATCCCGGAGCCGACTCAGCTGTCAGCGCCGAGTTGCGCTACCTGACGACGGAGCCGTGCCGCACACGTACCGGCCCCGGAAGGACGAGGAAGACTCACGCTCAGTTGACAACCGCACGCGCGAACGAGGTGGCGCCGTCGTGAACGTTGACGTACGCGTAGGGCGTCGACGTGGAGAAGGAGACGTGCTGGCCGGCGGTGAGGGTGACGTCACCGGGAGCGCGCTCGAGGCGGAGGGCTCCGCTGGTGACAAGAAGCATTTCGTGCCATCCTTCGGGGTCAGGCTGCGCGTCGTATCGGTCACCGGGCCCTAGCGTCCACGTCCAAAGCTGAGCCTCCTTCCGGGCTGGCACAGACCCKAGCAGCACGGCCACGCTCCCCGAAGCCTTTCCACGCCAGGTGATCTCGTCGATGGCCGTAGCAACAGCGCCGGGCGCGGCGACGAGGGTGGCAAATGACGTGCCGAGTGCCTCCGCAAGCCGGTCCAGGCCCGTCAGGCTGATGTTGGCCTCACCGCCCTCAAGGTTGATGATGGTCCGCCTGCTGACTCCGGAACGCTCGGCGAGATTCGCTTGACTCAACCCCGCCTTCTGGCGTGCCCGGCGCAGGTTGCCGCCGACGTGGGCCAGCACGGCCCGAGTCTCCTCGTGTTGCATGTGCACTATTCTGCACTATAAGGTGTGCAGAATGTTGCACAATCTGCGAGGGTCCCTGCGCTTCTCGCGTCCAGAGTGGGCGCTCGTCGGGATCACCGCCCTTTGGGGCGCGACATTCCTGATCGTGCACACTGCGATGGACCACAGCGGCCCCCTGTTCTTCGTCGGAGCGCGTTTCCTCGTGGCGGCGCTGATCACTGCACTCGCCTTCCATCGAGCGCTTCGAGCGATGAAATGGCTCGACATCGGCGCGGGAGCGGCGATCGGGTCGATGATCTTCCTCGGGTATGGGCTCCAGACCTTTGGACTTCAGACGGTGCCAAGCAGTACCGTGGCGTTTCTCACAGCCCTTTACGTCCCGCTGGTGCCGCTGCTGCAGTGGGTTCTGCTCCGGCGCCCTCCGGGAGCGCTTTCGCTGGCCGGTGCCGCCCTCGCCTTCGTCGGCCTGTTGCTGATTGCCGGCCCCCAGGGCGGCATCAGCTTCGGCGAGGGCGAGATCGCAACCCTGATCAGCACTGTCCCGATCGCGGTGGAGGTCATTCTCATCAGCGCTTTCGCCKGTCGCGTACATCTGGGCCGAGTGACCGTGGTGCAGCTGTTAGTCGCCAGCGCGCTGGCATTCGTCCTCATGCCCGTGACTGGAGAGAAGATCCCCGAATTCTCTTGGATCTGGGTTCTCGCCGCCCTGGCCCTGGGCGGGAGCAGCGGGCTCATTCAGGTCACGATGAATTGGGCGCAGCGCTCTGTCTCACCGACCCGCGCGACCATCATCTATGCCGCAGAACCCGTGTGGGGAGGGGCGATCGGACGCCTCGCCGGCGACCGGCTGCCCGCGCTCGCGATCGTCGGCGCAGCAGTCATCGTCGCGGGAACTCTCATCAGCGAAGTGAAGCCTCGGAATGCGAAGGCTCACCAAGCATCGGGGCCGCATCATGTCAGCGATCGCGTGAGCGCAACTTCCTCGTCGGCCACAACTCGGACATCGTCGCAGACGACGATCCGCCGGCCGGTCACGCCGTCTGATGGACACTGACCCGAGGTGCGAAGGAACTGGATTTTGCGCAACGGTTCGCAGTTTGCGCTGCATTCCCTTTGGATAGACGGAAACCGTCCTCACTTCACGCGTTGGGCGCCACGGGCGATCCCCTCGGTGATGCTTCGTCATCATGGAGATCCGAATGCCCGAATCTACTGTCGAGCGCCGCGAKCACACATCGACCGCGTCGATCCTCACCATCGTCGCGGGCCGACCTCTGCATCCGATCGTGTTCATCGTGGTCCTTGGGGGCCTCACCGCGCTGGGGCCGTTCACGATGGATCTGTACCTCCCCGCCTTTCCGCTGATCGAGCAGGATCTGCACACCACATCTGCCATGGTTCAGCTCACGCTCAGCGCGACTGCCATCGGCCTGGGCATCGGCCAGCTCGTCGTCGGTCCGCTGAGTGACTCGATTGGCCGGAAGGTTCCCGTAACTTTCGCCACCGCGCTGCATGTCGCGTCGAGCCTTGTGATCGCGCTCGCGCCGAACATCGAGATCGTCGCTCTCGCGCGGTTCGGCCAAGGCTTCGGCGCCGCCGCCGGCTCGGTCGTGGCCGCTGCGATGATCCGCGACCTGTTCGGCGGGAAGCGGCTCGTGCGGATGGCGGCACGCATCGCCTTGATCAGCGGCCTCGCGCCGATCGTGGCACCGATCATCGGCTCTCAGCTGCTCCTTCTCACGGATTGGCGCGGTGTCTTCTGGCTGCTGGCCGGCTTCGGTGCGCTCATCCTCGTGGCCGTCGCAAGTCTGCTGCCGGAGACCCTGCCCCGCGCGGGTCGCGCAAGTGACAAACGCAGATGGACCGACCGCGTCGCCTTACTCGCACGCGATCGGGTCTATGTCGGTACGGTGATCGTCGGCGCGATGATCTTTGCCGCGATCGTGAGTTACCTGTCCGCATCGCCGTTCATCTTCCAAGACGTCTACGGGTTCTCTGAGCAGACCTTCGGGTTCATCTTCGCCGTCAACGCTGTCGGGCTCCTTGTGGCGACGCAGGTCTCGGCACGGCTATTGCGACGGTACCGACCGGCCAGCCTCCTGTGCGTGGCCCTCCCCGCCATGGCGCTGAGCGGGACTGCTTTCGTCGCCGTCGGCATTCTTGATGGCGAATGGTGGTGGGCGGCCGCGGCCTCGTCGCTGCTGGTCGCGCTTCACGGCTTCTCCGGACCGTGCCTGAACGTCCTCATCCTCGCGCGCAACCAGCAGCAGAGTGGCACGGCCGTTGCGCTGAGCGGTTTCGTGAACTCTGTGGTGGGCGGCATCCTGTCGCTCGGGCCAGCGCTCCTCGGCGGGGTCAGCGTCTTGTCGCTCGGCGTGGTCGTCGTGGGCAGCGCCGTTGCCGGGCTGGTCGCGCTGCTGGTCGTCGTCCGTCCCTCATCCGTGCCCGAGCTGACGGCAGAGTGATGCCGGCCTTGCCCCTTCCCGTGCTTGCACGTCGATCGGAGAGGCTGCTGTCCAGATGCTGCGCTTGAAGTGTCGTCTGGGGCCGTGGCCGGTCAACCCATCACAGCGGACAGTGCCGCTACGACCGACTTTCCGCGTTCCCAGTCGCCGATCTGGTTTGTCAGATACGCGAAACCGACCTTGTGATACGGATCCGCAAACGAGACCTGGCCGTTCGCCCCATCGTGCCCGAACGAGTACTCGGACAGGTACCACTCCCAGTGCGACGGGATCATGACGCCGGCCCCCCACGATTGATAGGGAGGAGGTCCAGCAAACTGCGGCGCGCCCACGCTGCGGGGCGCGCGCAGCGACTCAACGGTTTGGTCCGAAATGAGGCGGTGACCGTCGGTGGTGGTGACAGCAGCAGACCAGATCTTCGCGATTGCCGGAGCAGACGCGATGCCATTCACGCCTGGCAACTCCGCGCGTCGGCCACTCTCGCTGAAAACGAGGCTCACGACGTCGATGCCGGCGCCGAGGTCCATTGCACGTTCCAGCCAAGGGTTGGCGTGATCGGGCTCCGGAGTTGGCGCGGGGGACGGGTCGGGAACGAGGGGCGCGACGCGCTCGTCGAATTCTGCCGGCAGCCCGATCCACGCCTCGGCCCCGAGGGGAGCGGCGATCTCCTCTCGGAACACGGCGCCGAGGGTTCTGGGGTCCGCGAACGATACCAACTTGGAGGTGAGCGCACCGTGTGTGAAGGGGTGATATTGATGGCTCGCGCCGGGCTTCCACAGAGGCTCTTGCGCGGCGAGCACATCAGCAGTGGCGATGGAGTCGAGAAACACCTCCTCAGACAGGGCCAGCCGGGGGGCGGACAAACCCGCTCGGTGTGCGAGGACGTCGCCTATCGACACTGCTCCCTTCCCGTGAACTGCGAACTCCGGCCACACCTGCGCGATGTCTGTGTCGTAACCCGGAAGCTCTCCCCGCTCGACGAGTCGAGCGATCACAAGCGAAGCGAGACCCTTCGTCACCGATGCGACGGGTATGAGAGTGTTCAGGGAGAACGGGACGCCTGCGGCCCGGTCGGCGGTTCCGCCAGCCAGGTGAACGACGGGGCGGCCGTCCTTCCAGATTGCGAGGCTTGCGCCGGATGTCCGACCATCGGCGATCGTCGCGAAGAACGCTTCCGCTACTCGCTCGTATCCGGGTGCGACGAGGGTGTCGTCCGCGCTCTGCGACAGCTGCTGGCTCATATGCTTTCCAATCGGTTGGGTGTCGCGGGTGACGCCGGCGTCAGCTCTCGCCCCGGGATCGCGGCTTGCTGCTCGAGCGAACGACGAGGAACGGAGTGATGAGTTTGTGGCGTGATTCACTTCGGCCGGAAATCCGCTCGAGCAGCAACTCGGCGGCGATAGAGCCCATCTCCAGGCCCGACTGGTCGACGGTCGTGAGTGAGATCGGGCCGATCGCGGCGGTGGGCGAATTGTCGTAGCCCGCCAACGCGAAGGCGTCACGCGCAGCGAGCCCGCGTTCCCACAGCTCGCTGATCATCCCGAAGGCGACGATGTCCGCACCGGCATGAACAGCCGTCGGCGGAGGTGTGATCCTTGACACCAGACGTGCTGCCTCCCGCCCGCCCTCGAGACTCCATGCACCACGGATGACGATGCCCTCCAGGCCGTGAGCAGCCATAGCGCGCCGGAACCCGTTCATGCGCAGCGTCTCTGGAAAGGAGGGGTCGTCCGATTCGTTGTGGTGAGTGACGAATGCGACGCGGTCATGACCGAGGCTCACGAAGTGATCGACTACGAGCTTGGCTCCCAACTCGTCGTCGCCGGAAACCGAGTCGAGGGTGCTGCTGGAACTGTGGCGGCCAACGAGTACGACCGGCACCTCGCTCGCGAATGTCTCGAGCTCAGCATCGCTCGCCCGAGGAGATACCAGTACGATCCCGTCCATCTGATGATCGATCAGCGCGTTCATCACGACCCGTTGGCTGGTCGCTGACACGCCACCGGGGGCGATCAGGATCTCGTAGCCCTGTTGGGCGAGCACGTTCGTCATGCCGATCTGCAAAAGGCTGACGAACGGATTCTCTATGTCGGAGACGATCATCCCGACGGTGTAGGTGCGCCCGCGCATGCCACGAGCGGGTCGGTGTGGACGGTACGACAGTGCTTCCATCGATTCCTTCACCCGCTCGCGCATCGAATCGCTCACCCCCGGTGCCTCCCGGAGCACTTTCGAAGCAGAGGCGACGGATACGCCCGCATGACGAGCGACGTCAACGATCGTGATTCGGCCGCCCCGCTTGCCCACAGAGCTTGGAGACTCGACGCGTTCAATCTTCACTCGTCAACTCCATCGTTCTCTGCCATCCGCGTCGCCGCGTGCAGCTCGTCGACTGCGGGCCGTGGGGGCAAATATAACGTTCTACAGGCTGAGGTCTAGAAGAGACGAGGTGAGGATCAGGCTTTTGCGCAAAACGGTGGATGCGCATTGTGCGGTCACGCGGAGCGCCCTAGCGTTCTCKGGACGGCAGAGAACGTTC
>NZ_JBFULL010000036.1:0-6618 GCF_056400345.1 Microbacterium sp. P5_B6
TCGTGGCAAAGGCAATTGCGAGCGCGATCACAGCGGAAGGAGGCACTGTCAGGAAGCTCCAGTTTCACCCGTCGTACACGTATGAAGACTTCTTCGCCGGGTATCGACCCAAGACATCGGATGCCGGTCAGCTCGTCTTCGAACTAACACGAGGTCCGCTCTGGAGGATTGCCGAAACTGCGCGGGCGAATCCCGATCAGCCGCATGTGCTGCTCATCGATGAGATCAACAGGGCCAATCTCTCAAAGGTGTTCGGGGAACTGTATTACCTCCTCGAGTACCGGGACGAGGCGATTGATCTGCTCTACCAGGGCTCCGGGTTCGATGGACAGGATTCCTTCGCTCTCCCCCCTAATGTGCTCATCATCGGGACAATGAACACCGCCGATCGATCGATCGCACTGCTTGACTCAGCCATTCGACGCCGCTTCTCTTTCTTCGAGCTGCATCCCGATGCGCCTCCGGTTGCCGGCATCCTCGATCGTTGGRTAGAGAGCTATCCGCRGACTTATCCGCTACCGGCGCTGTTCGACGAGCTAAACTCCCGAATTCGTGATCGTGAGGATCGCATCGGCCCGAGCCACCTACTTCGCCCGGAGACCCTGACCGAGGCGGATCTAAGAGCGATTTGGAGCGAGAGCCTGCTTCCGTTGCTCGAAGAACGTCACCTGGGCACCCAAACAGATGTCTCGGCGAGATTCGCGCTGGCGTCCTTGCTGAATGCAGTTGCGGCCGCTTCTAACGCCGTGGCGGTGGACGGCGACTCCGCCAACACGCCCGACTCGACGACCGCCTGAGCGGGCGCATGCTTCAGCGCATTCTGATTCACGAGAAAGGTGAGAACTACGTCGACCTGACGCTGGCTGAGGCGATGGAGCTGCAGGAGCTACGGTTCTGCAGGGTGACGCCGACTGCCATGGAGGGCCGCTGGCGGATCACCGATGTGTCAAAAGTCGGTGTCGCCGTGATCGGAGGCCTCGCCCTTCATGTGGTTCCCAAGACCCCGCTCGAGAACATCGTCTTCATGGCGTCTCTGGGCGGATCTCAGCTCAACCTCGAGTCGAAAGAGATTGGTAACGCCGCTGACACGGCCATACMCATCGCGATAGCTCGCGCGTTCCTCGGGGAGGTCGATCGCGCGACTAGGCGCGGGCTTATCAAGGGATACCGCGAAGTTCAGGAGTCGGCATCGGTGATGCGCGGTCGATGGGACGTGGCTCGGCAGCTCGCGACTCGACCCGGGATCCCGCTTCCGCTCGAGATTGATTTCGACGATTTCACCGAGGACATCGATGAAAATCGGATGCTTGCCACGGCGGTGCGGCTCCTGCGAGGGATGGAGGGGCTACCCGCATCAGTGACCACCATGATTGGCCGATTGGGAGTGCAGTTCGCTGAGGTCGGGACTCTCCCGCGCGGCGTAGCGATTCGCGTGCCTCAGTTGACTCGGCTGAATGGTCACTATGGCGTGGCTCTCCAACTCGCACAGGTGATCCTCGAGGCAGTCTCCTGGACCCATCGGGATGGTACGTATCGCGGTGGTGCCTTCCTCGTCGATATGGCAGCAGTTTTCGAGGGGTACATCGCGAACCGTCTGGTCGCTCATCTGGGAAATCGCGGACTGCAGGTCAGCACGCAGGACCGGCGCTGGTGGCTGGATGCCGACCATGCGATCAGTTTACGGCCAGACATCGTCATTTCGCAGATTGGCGAAACCGTGACAGTGGCCGACACGAAGTACAAGGTGCTCAGCGACGGAACCGGTGCTATTCCTAACGCCGATGTCTACCAGGCGGTCGCGTATGCCCTGGCACTCGGCGTTCCCGAGGCGCACCTCATCTACGTTTCTGGGGACGTGAGCGCCTGCACCCTGGACGTACCGACCGCCGGCGTGCGCGTTCATGCGCACGCGATACCGCTGGCGGGGAGTGCCGAGCAGATTGAGCACAACGTCGCCGGGCTCTGCTCCGTGCTAGTGCCATGACAATAGGCCGCAGTCGCGTGCCGGGTCCTCGTACCGAAACAGCCTACGTATGTCGGTACGAGGCCAGAATCTCGCAGCGCCCGAGCGCGAAGTTGCCCGTCATCTCACCGCTGCGAACCCGAGCGCCGACTCGGCAAGCCGTTCAGGCGAATCCAAACTTCGCGAGCGAGTAAGCAATCGAGGACTAGCAATGGACAGCAATGCACGCAGGCACCCATGGTGGGCGACGCCCTTTGAAACCGCTTTGCGACAGTTACCTGCATCCCAGAAAAATCCCTGGATAATCGCGAAAACCTCGCCTACTCTGGCGCCATGCGCGGAGGCCTGGAGCGATGGAAGAGGGGTGTTGAATCCCGCGGGGTTCGGCACGCGATCTCGTACGCTCTCGAGGGCACGTGCGACGCCCACATGCACTACCCGACGGGCGCCGAAGCGCTCGAGGCGTATGGCGCAGCATCCGATTCAACCGTCTCTCGGTTCATCGTCGAGAACGGCGTCGTCACGACTGACCAACTCACGGCCGGGGGCCTTCGTGTCTGGCTCACCGGGCACGACCCGGTCACTGGGGAGGAGCGAGGCCATCAGCGGCTGATCCCTGACGCGGACCTGGTGCTCGACGGGACGCTCAATCACCCGAAGTCGTACAGCATCGCGGCGCTGTTGCATCCCGAGCTCGCGGGCGAGTTCGAGGCACTCCAAGACCGGCTGCGTGAGCGCATCCTGCTCACATGGCAGACCGAGCTCAACGCGCGACGCGGCCACGGTGGACTCCTCCGCGAAGAGATCGCGCGCATCGAGGTCGTCGAGCTGCAGCACCGCCGATCCYGGGCGCTCGACCCGCATATCCACCGTCACCTGTGGCTGAACATCAAAGTGCTCGGCGCGGACGGCAAGTGGTCGAACCTCGACTCGCGCGTCGCGATGAAGCTGCACACCGTGGTCAACGCCGAAGGCGAGCTCGCGGCCCGCACAGATCCCGCGTGGATCGTCGCTCTTGCGCGCCACGGGTACAGACTCGACGACTCGGGCGAGATCGCCGAACTCGCCCGTGCCGTCCGCCCACTCTCGCGCCGGTCGGCTCAGATCGAGGCGAACCGCGCGCGTCTGATCGCGGAGTGGTCGGCGGGCCACGCCGGATCGGCGCCGAGCGCAGAGGTGCTGCAACAGATCGACCGACGGGCGTGGGCGGTGGCGCGACCGAACAAGCCGGCCGACCTCGACGAAATGTCGTGGGAGTCGCGCGTCCGCGACGAGATCGCGGCGATCGATGCGAGCCTGATCACCGCGCGTGCACCGATTGCAGTCGCTTCGACAGACCTGCACGCCCTCGATCTGGATCTGCTCGCTGCTGCGGCGATCGTCGACGCGGACGAACGGTCCACATCATGTGGCGGGCGGTTCAGCACCTTCGACATCCGCGCCGGCGCAACGCGCGCCCTCTCACGCACTGGCATCGTTGCCGCGTGCGATCAGCTCGACGGCGTGATCGTCGAGATCACGACGCGCGCCGCGAAGGCCGTCTACCGGCTGGTTGCGGAGGTTCCGCCAGCGCATGTGAAGGCCTTTATGGCCACCGAGACGGTACGGGCCAAGGTGCGCCTCGCCGGACGCCTTGACGTGCTCGCCCGGCCAGGGCGCTCGCTCCTGCCGAACGAGTTGCATCGCTTCGCATCGAACGAGGACATCTCGGCACTGGATGCTTCGCAAAGCGTCGCCTCGTGCGCGATCGCCGGGACCGACGGGCTCCTCACGGTCACCGGCCCCGCCGGCACAGGCAAGACGACGATGCTACGTGTTGCGTTCGCAGCGCTGCGGGCGCAACGGCGGCGGATGCTCGTCGTCGCTCCGACCCGGAAAGCGGCGTCTGTGGCGTCTCGCGAGGTCGGGGCCGCGGCATCCAGTATTCATGCACTGCTCGCAGACCACGGCTACCGGTGGCGCGCCGATCAGGCCGGTGCGAAAGTGTGGACACGACTGCGTGTGGGTGAGGTCGATCCCAGCACGGGTGCCACATATGGCGGGCCGACGCGGTACGCGTTGCGTTCTCGCGATCGGATCGTGGTCGATGAAGCGGGCATGGTCGATCTGCAGACCGCGAACGTCCTTGTCGACCTCGCAATCGAACAGGGCGTAGGGGTTGCGTTCGTCGGTGACCCGCACCAGGCGTTGCCGGTCGGGCATGCGGGTGCGATGGGTTCGGCGATTCGGCACGCGAATGCCGCGGTCGAGCTCGATACGGTGCATCGGTTCCGCGATCCCGAGTACGCGGCGCTCACGCTGCGGCTGCGAGACGCGGGTGATCGCGAGCATGCGCTGGCGGTCGCCGGCGAACTGGCGGAACGCGGTCACGTCGAGCGGGTCGATCATCACGATGCCGCGCGTGAGCGGATGATCGACGCGTACTTCGAGTGGCACGCGCGCGGCAAGCGGGTGACATTGGTTTCTAGCACCAACGCTGAGGCGGACACCATCAACGACGCGATCCAGCAGCGGCGAGTCGATCATGGCGAGCTGGATCCCGGCGTGGTCGCGTGGGGCATGGAGGAGCAGCGCATCCTCGTCGGCGACACCGTCCAAACCCGCCGCAACGATCGGCTCACAGGCGTCGAGAATCGTGCGCAGTGGATTGTGCGCGGCATTCGCGGGGAGTTCGTCGATCTTGGGTCGGTTGGCGACAGCGGCGAGTTGCACAGAGTGTCCGCCGAGTATGCGCGGGAGCACCTGCAGCTTGCCTACGCGTCCACGGTGCATGGGGTGCAGGGCGAGACAGCCGATGCGTCGGTAGTCGGGCCGGATGTGGACGCCGCGGGATTGTACGTCGGCCTCACTCGCGGGCGGGTGCACAACATCGCGATCGTGGTCGCGCGGACGGATGCCGCCGCGCGCGAATGTCTCGCCGAGTCGATGCAGCGCGGCACACCGGAGCTGACAATGCAGGATGCCGTGCGCGCAGCTCAGGCGGAGATCCGGCGCGCGGCGCGGGCACGGGACTTGGCGGAGGTGGTGAACGGGCCGGTGGTTGGGGCGCCGAGTGCTGGGCGCGGGATGGGGATGTGGCGGCGTTCGATTCGCGGGTGCTCAACGGGCAAGCGGTCAGGCCGGCTATCCCGTGCGGGGTCGGCTGGGGCATCAGCTCCTTCGTGACATCTCTTCGCCTGTTCTGATGGAGGAGCGCGCCCCGCGGACAATCAGGCGGGCTGTGTGCAGTCGTGGCGTGATGTCCTCACCGCTGGCTACGATCGCGAGATGAGTAACTGTGCAGCGCCCGCGGTTCCAGCGCGATGAGTCAGGAAACGTGCATTGCGTTGTCGGCAGTCTTTCCTCTGCTTCTGGTGACGATGGCGATCGAACATCGTCGCGTCATCCGGGACGTACGTCGCCACCAGCGCCTATTCAACTGGATCGTCGAATCTGGCATGGTCGCGGCGCTCATTGGTCTCGTCGTGACAGTCATCGGCGTGCAAACCGACGGCATCGACGGAGTCCTGGGTTTTACGGGGTGGGCGACGTTCGTATGGTCGGTGTTCGTGCTGTTCGGCTATCTGTTGTGGATTGTGCTGCAGGATCGGGATGACCACAAGGCGGCGATAGAGCGCGAGGAGCAGGAATCCCAGCAACGCGAACGCGAAGAGCAATCGCAGCGCGAGCGGGACGCGATCGACGCAGAACGTCGGTCGGGCGGCTGGTGGCGACGCTTGGCTCGGGCGCGGGATCGTCTGCGGGCACACCGACTAGAGCACGACATGCAGTCGTGATTTAGAAGTCCACGGGCCGCGTCTTCAACGACCAGCATGTCTTCGCCGGTGGGGCTCCGTGCAGGTTCTCGGGTCGCGGATCAGCCCGCGCCACGGCGATTGGTAGGCGGGCCTTCTTCGCCGCGCGTTGCTAGCCACATGGTGTGCTCTCGGCTGATCGCTTCCTCCGCATCAGCGACGGCTTGCGGCCAATCGTCAGCGGCGACACGTCGGAGGACATCCGCCTGAACCGCGAGCTCGGCCGCTGCTACTCGATAGGCAGATGTTAATTGGGAGTATTGCTTTATTGCCAACCATGCCGCTCCGCCAGCGACGACTGCGGCAACTAACCCCGCAAAGTCGAAGGGCTTGTCCCGGCCCAATGAGACTGCCGCTGCGACGACAGCGATCAGCTCTCCCACTAGGAGCCCGTACCGCCAGGAAGTCGCCCGAACCTCGTTCTGGCGAGCGTTGGACGAATACCAGCGGCGCTGATCCTCGGTTCGGTGCAGCAAGTATGCATTTCTTCGCACCGGAAAGGGCGACCTTCGAAGCTCGATCATGCTTTCGGTGAGGATCGCATCCCCGGGGCCGACGGTGATTCGATCCTTGCCGCGCTCGAGAACCTCTTCAATCCGCTCCCGAAGCAACGCCTGTGCGTCTGCTTCACTCACGTTCGGCCCGAAGGGCTCAMCCTGGACGGCGAAGCGCCAGGCAAGTGTCTTCGTCGACTCTKCCACAGCTCGACCTGCGTACCAGTCTCGCTCAGGCTGGAACCGGATTAGAGCGATTTCGGCAAGAGCGGCGGCTACGAATGCGATAAGTACCACCAGGCCAGAGAAGTCGAAGCTCCCTCTCATGATGCCAAGCGCGGTCGCGAGAGTCGCGATTACCAAGGAG
>NZ_JBFULL010000037.1:0-6277 GCF_056400345.1 Microbacterium sp. P5_B6
GTGCAAGCGCGAGAACCTGGACGATCGCGGCTTCGGTTCGCAGATCTGGAACGCAGCCGATCGAGGTGAGATCACCCACGAACAAGCCCCGCTGGTCGTACGCTCGCTCCTGACTGCCGGCGTGGACACCACGGTGACCGGCATTGCCTCCCTCCTGCACGCGGTGGCGACGACCCCAGGGGCCTGGGAAAGACTGCGCGCAGACCGCTCGCTCCTGCCTCGAGCATTCGAAGAGGCCGTGCGAAGGGAGTCCCCGGTGCAGACCTTCTTCCGCACCACGACCGCTCCGATCGAGATCGCCGGCGTCTCGATCCCGGCGGAGCGAAAGGTGCTGATGTTCCTCGGCGCTGCGAACTTGGACCCTCGGCGGTGGAGCGATCCAGATCGCTTCGACCTCGATCGCGATCCCTCCGGTCACGTCGGCTTCGGGATGGGCATCCACCAGTGCGTCGGGCAGCACGTCGCCCGTCTGGAGGCCGTCACGGTCCTTGACGCGCTGCTGGACCGGATCGAAACCATCGAGCTGGCTGGTCAGCCGATCCGCCATCTCAACAACACACTTCGCGGGTGGGAGCGGATTCCGCTGCGATTCTCCGCTTAGGCCCTCGCTGGCGAAGCATCTGCCTGCGTCTTGGCGTCCAATGCCAGCGGAGTCGCCTCGAGCTCGGCGGCGGCCCGCGCGAACAACCCACGCATCCACTCGTGCTCGGGATCATTGCTGAACAGCGGATGCCACCAGAGCGCGGTCAGCACCGGCGAGAATTCGAACGGTGGAGYCGCGGCGACGAGGCCTCCCAGCCGGATGAACCGTTCCGCAAGCCGACTCTGAACCAAGGCGAGCCGCGGGGTGCCGACGATGAAATCCGCCATGGCAAGGAAGCTCTCGACCACCAGATCGACCGACGGCTCGATACCCAGATTCTGGAGTTGGCGAGAGATGAGGGTGAACGCTGACCTGGACTGGTAGGTGTAGACCCAGGAAGCCGTCGACAGATCGTCGGCGGTCAACCCCTGCTGTAYGGCCCCGTTGTCCTCCGCAGCGACGATCGTCCAGGTGTCATGCCAGAGGTCTTGATAGGGCAGCGCGTTGAGGAATCCGTGCGGAAGAATGATGCCGTCGGCCGACCGAAGTCGTGATCGAGCGTCGTCCACGATGTCGGGGCTGTGGAGTTGGAATCGCAACCGCACATCTGGTGCCTCTGCGGCGGCGGCCCGGACCACCCGGGGCCCAATGGTGCTGAGCGCGTAGTCCGAGCCGTAGAAAGTGAACTCGCGAGTCGAATGTCGCGGACTCCACTCCGCTTGGATCGCGAACACCCGCCGCGCACCCTCAAGTGCGATCGCGGCGTGAGGTGCGAGGCGGGAAGCCAGCGGCGTCAGATCGAAGGAGTTTCCACGACGCACCAGGATCGGGTCTGAGAACTGGATGCGGATGCGCCGCAACGAGGCGCTCAGCGCCGGTTGGCTCAGCCCTAGACGCTCGGCCGCTCGGCTGACACTCCGCTCGGTGATCAGTGCGTCGAGTGCTAGCAGAAGGTTCAGGTCGAGTCGCGAAAGCTTCGGAACATCGGACATCGCCAGCCCTTTCGATATAACGCCGTTGGATATCGGCTATGCGAACATTCACCTTCCTTTATACCGCTGATCCGATCGATGCTGTCAGAACGAGCCACGCGGGCTCGAGGAAAGGATCGATGATGATCAAGCTTCTTGCCCACCTGTCGTTTGTGACGATCACGTCGCCGGACGTGGATGCGTCTGTGAAGTTCTACGAGGATCACGTGGGGCTGACCGTCGTCGACCGAACCGACGATGCCGTCTACCTGCGCTGCTGGGGTGACTACTACAAGTACTCACTGGTGATCGTGGCCGGGGATGCGCCGTCGCTGTCCACCATGGGGTGGCGCACTTCCAGCCCTGCCGCGCTCGAGGAAGCTGCCAAGCGAGTTGAGGCGGCGGGGGTGGTCGGTGAGTGGTTCGAAGAACCCGGGCTTGGCCGCGCATTCCGCTTCATCGGGCCGTGGGGGCACAGCCTGACGCTGCACTGGGACGTCGCGCGACACCAGCCCTCTGACGCCGCAGCATCGATCTACCCCGATCGTCCGGAGAAGCGGTCGAAGGTCGCCGGCGCGCCGCGTCAGTTGGACCACATCACGATCGCCGCGAGCAACGTCGATGCGTTCACCGAGTGGTACCGGGACGTCCTCGGCTTCCGTTTCATGGCTCGAACCGTGCTCGACGAGGCGCCGCTGTCGGTGTTCTCAGTGCTGACGACGAACGAGAAGTCCCACGATCTTGGCGTCGTGCTCGACGGCTCCACGATGCCCGGCCGGTTCAACCACGTCGCGTTCTGGGTAGACACGCGGGAAGAACTGCTCATCGCGGCGGACACGCTGATGGAGAACGGTCACTCCATCGAGTACGGCCCCTCGGTGCACGGCATCGGCGAGCAGAGCTTCCTCTACTACCGCGAGCCGTCGAGCCTGCGCATCGAGCTGAACACGGGCGGCTACCGCAACTACGTGCCGGACTGGGAGCCCAACACCTGGAAGCCGTCGCTCGGCTCGAACAACTTCTACCGCAACAGCGCCATGCCGATGTCCATGACGGAGTCTTTCCCAGCCGCTGATGGCCCCAGCGCGACCGAGGAGKGGGTACCCGAGGAAATCCGGGAAGCCCTCGTCAACCCGTACGCCCAGCATGGCAGAGGCTGACCCGGGCCCTCGCCCCCAGCACGGGKGAAGGACGCCTTTGGGGTGGCCTTCCGGGAAACCACACATCACCAAGCAGAACGAGGAGGTTCTGACATGACCGCAGTCAACAAGGTCGCCATCGCAGGATGCGGAGTAGCCGGCATGGCCGCCGCCATCGCACTCGCCAAGGCGGGCGTGCACGTGGACATATTCGAGTCCAAACCCGAACTGAGCGCGCTCGGCTCGGGCATCACCCTGCAGGGAAACGCTCTGCGTGCCCTCGATCAGATCGGTGTCTGGCAGGATCTGCTCCCGCTTGGTGCCGCCGTCGACGGCCTCACGTTGCGACTCCCTGGTCCGGGGGCGCCCATTCTGCAACAGCTCCCCGACATGAAGAACGGTGGCCCAGACTACCCGGGCACGTTCGGCATCTACCGCCCCGAGCTCGCCGGAGTGCTCCTGTCTCACACGGTCGCAGCCGGGACGATCGTCCGGTTCGGCGCGAGCGTGACCCGTGTGGGGGTGACAGGCAACGGAGTGGACGTGTTCGTCGACGATGAGGCAGTCGGCGTCTACGACCTCCTGATCGGGGCCGACGGACTCAACTCCGTCGTACGCGGTCTGATCGGCATCGAGGTGAAGCCGCAGCCTACCGGGATGGGGGCGTGGCGTTCCTTTGTCTCACGCCCTTCCGAGGTCAAGTCCAGCGAGTTGTTCTATGGCGGGCCGGTCTACATCGCTGGGTACACCCCGACCGGCGAGGACACGATGTACGCGTTCCTTGTCGAAGCCGCTCAAGACCGCGTCGGAGTCTCGGACGAGGAGGCCATGCGCATCATGATCGACGAGTCGCGCGCCTACGAGGGGCCCTGGGACTCGATTCGGGCCGACCTCGAAGCTGGTGCACACGCGCACTACACCTGGTTCACTCAGCACCTCGTGCCTGCCCCATGGAACCGTGGCCGCGTGGTCCTCATCGGCGACGCCGCGCACAGCTGCCCACCCACGATCGCGCAGGGCGCCGCTCAAGCGCTCGAGGACGCGATGGTGCTCACAGAACTGCTGCTCAGTCGCGACTCTCTCGAYCAGCAGCTGTGGGATGACTTCCACCAGCGCAGGGTGCCTCGCGCGCAGGCCGTGGTGGAGGCGTCCGTCCAGCTCGGCCAATGGCAGATCGACGGCGACCGCGACGCCGACGYCGGTGGTCTCATCTTCGGGCTGGCCCAGAAGATGGCGCAGCCGGCATGAATGTTCTGGCCGTGTCCCTCCAATCACTGGGCAACTGCGGGACGTCATGACGAGGGAGAGTGACCTGCTCGATGAGGGGAGCGTCATCGCCTGGGCGTACGCGCACGGAGTGATCACCTCGACATGTGGCGTGCGCGCGAGAGCATTGTCAGGAGGCATTTCCAATGTCGTCCTCGCCGTCGACTCCGGCGACCGCAGTGCGGTCGTGAAACAGTCCCTTCCCGAACTTCGGGTGGCAGACAAGTGGGAATTCGACCGGGCACGGGTCGTCACGGAGCGAAAGGCTCTCTCCTACCTGTCCACGATCATCCCTGGCCACGTGCCCGAAATCCTCGCGGTCGACGATGAGCACTACGCGTTCGCGATGACAATGGCCCCCCCGCCTGGCGAAGTGTGGAAGGCGCGACTGATRCGCGGGGAACTCGAGCCCGCTACCGCCAGGTCGGCAGGCGCACTCCTCGGTCGAATCCAGACCGCCTCGAGAACGGATCGCGCGGCGCTGACCGACTTCCACGACCGGATGCCGCTTCTCCAGGGCCGAATCCGGCCCTACCACCTGACGGCCGCTTCGAAGAATTCGGACGTTGCTGACATCATCACCCGACATGCCGACCAGCTCGTCGCCGCTCGTGACGTGCTCACCCTCGGCGACTTCGCGCCGAAGAACCTGCTCGCATACCCCGAGCGCGTTCTCATCATCGACCTCGAGGTCGCCCACCTCGGCCATGCGGCATTCGACCCGGCATTTCTGCTCACTCACCTTGTGCTGAAGAGCCTCGTGCTGCCTTCGCGCGTCGACGACCTCGCCACCCTGGCAGCCACCTTCTGGAGCGCCTACCAGAACGCCGCCGGTGAGCACACCGCCGCCGATCAGGACGTTGGCATTGCACTCGGCTGCCTGCTGCTCGCCCGCGCGGATGGCAAATCCCAGGTCGAGTATTTGGGCGCACACGCCCCCGGCGTTCGGGCAGCCGCCAAGGACCTGCTCACCAGCGATGTCGACACCCCGATCAACGAGAGCGTCGCACGCGCGCTCCACACCCTCGGAGGGACCCAATGACCACCCACCACATCGATTCTGTGATCGGACGCGAGATCCTCGATTCGCGTGGTCGCCCGACTGTCGAGGCGGAGGTGCGCTTGAGTGACGGGCGATCCGTCATCGCCAGCGTGCCCTCGGGCGCATCGACCGGTCGCCATGAAGCAGTCGAGCGCCGCGACGGTGATCCACGGCGCCACCGCGGAAGAGGGGTACGACAGGCGGCGAACTCCATCAGCACCGAGATCTCCCACCGCCTCCGAGGCATGCCCGTCGACGGTCATCGAGCCGATCGCGCCCTCATCGATCTTGACGGCACCGAAGACAAGAGCCGACTGGGGGCCAACGCTATTTTGGCTACGTCCCTCGCCGTGGTTCGGGCCGAGAGCGTCATCGCCGACCGGCCGCTTTGGCGGCACCTCTCCGGTGGCCACGATGTGACACTGCCCATGCCGATGGCCAATATCATCAGCGGCGGTCTGCACGCAGGGAAGCAGTTGGACTTCCAGGACTTTCTCATCATCCCCGTCGGCGCGGAGCGCTACAGCCAGGCACTCGACTGGATCAGCGATGTCCACGCCGCCACCGCCGATGTTCTCAGCCGCCGAGGCTACTCACTCCTGCATGCCGATGAAGGAGGCTACGGGCCGGCGCTTTCCGGCCATGAGGAAGCACTCGACATTCTGGACGCCGCCGTCGAGGCGGCAGGACTTCGCCTCGGCGAAGACGTGGGGTACGCGCTCGATGTTGCCGCATCCCATTTCTATGACGAGACTCGCGATGTCTACCACCTGGCCAGCGAGGGTCGGGATCTCAGCGCCGGCGACGTCATCGACCTCCTGGAGGGCATGGTGGACCGGCATCCGATTCTGTCTATCGAAGACGGTCTCGCCGAAGACGATTGGGAACACTGGCCAACACTGGTCGAGCGGCTCGGAACCCGCATCCAGGTCATCGGGGACGACCTGTTCACCACGAACGCCAAGCGGCTCGCTCGTGGCTTCAGCGAACACTCCGCCAACGCCGTCCTCGTGAAGATGAACCAGATCGGAACCATCTCGGAGACGCTCGATGTCGTCAGGCAGGCGAAAGCCGAGGGATGGGCGACCATCATCTCCGCGCGATCCGGCGAGACGGAGGATCCCGCGCTCGCCGACCTCGCCGTCGGCTGGGCCGGCGGGCAGATAAAGATCGGCTGCGTCACGCAATCCGAGCGACTCGCCAAGTACAACCAGCTCACCCGCATCGAACAGCAGCTCGGCGACGCTGCCGTGTTCGCAGGCCGCGCCGCCCTCGG
>NZ_JBFULL010000038.1:0-6217 GCF_056400345.1 Microbacterium sp. P5_B6
GAGTCGATCAGTTGAGGGTGCAAGCTGCAGTGCTGCGAACGATCGGTTCCTCGCCCCCGTGGGCCGAGTCGGAGCCGATCGCCATTCGGGAAGTCGAACTGTCCCCGCCGCGCGCCGGTGAGGTCCTCGTGCGGATGGAAGCGGCAGGCGTCTGTCACTCCGATCTCTCTCGTGTGTCCGGCGTTCGTGAATGCCGTGTGCCGATGGTACTCGGGCACGAAGGGTGCGGATTCGTCGAGCACGTCGGCCCGGACGTCGATCGTGTCAAGGTCGGCGACAAGGTGACCATGACCTTCATGCCGAGGTGCGGAACCTGTGCAGCATGCAAGTCGTCGGGCTGGAGCCTGTGCGAACGCGGGCTCGCGGCGAATGCTGCAGGGGAAATGCTGACGGGGGGTCGGAGGATCGCCGTCGACGGCGAGCTGGTGGATCACCACGGTGGCGTATCGGCCTTCGCCGAATACGCGGTCGTGGACCAGCACTCGCTGGTCATCATCMCCCCCGAGATTCCCTCGGCAGTAGGCGCGCTCCTCGGCTGCGCGGTCCTCACAGGAGGCGGCGCCGTCATCAACGCTGCCCAGGCTCGTCCTGGTCAGTCGATCGCCATCGTCGGTATGGGCGGAGTCGGACTCGCGGCCGCGTTGGTCGCGAGGGCGATCGGAATAGAGAGCATTACTGCGATAGACACGAACCCCGGGAAACTCGCCTCTGCGGTAGATCTGGTGGCGGACGCGGCGTATACGCCCGATGATGCGATTGCAGCTGAGCGAAGGTTCGACGTGGTGATCGAATGCGTCGGCCATCCCGCGGCGCTCGACTCGGCAGTGAAGCTGACAGGCGTCGGCGGCAAGACCGTCACGGTCGGACTGTCTCGACCAGGATCGACGATCACCGTGGATGCTCTCTCACTCGTGACCCAGGCCCGGTCAGTCATCGGCTCCTACATGGGCTCCGGAATTCCCGAGGACGACATCYATCGATACGCGCAGCTCTATCTCGACGGCAGGCTCGCAGTGGAGAAGCTGATCACCGGGACAACCGAACTCAACGATCTCAACACCGCAATGGATCGACTGAACGAGGGCCTCGAGATCCGCCAGATTGTCGAGTTCGCCAACTTGACGAGGCGAGACGCTCAGTCATGAGGGAGTTCGACGGCGATGTCGCCATCATCACCGGCGCCGCCAGCGGCATCGGGCTGGCCGCAGCAACGCTGCTTCACGCCCGTGGCGCGCGTGTCGTAATCGGGGACATCAACGAGGATGCTGCCAGGCAAGCCGCCGAGAACCTCGGCGAGGGTGCGATCGCCGTCGGCGTGGATGTGTCCGAAGCTGCGTCAGCTGCGGCCCTCGTTGAGACCGCGGTCCGCGTATTCGGTCGGCTCGACATCCTCTGCAATAACGCCGGATTCGGATTCCGCGGCACCGTCGAAACGATCGAAGTCGACGACTGGGATCGGCTGATGGCGGTCAACGTTCGCGGTGTATTCCTGTGCTCGAAGTACGCGATCGCTCATCTCGAAAAGTCAGGGAACGGGCGAATCGTCAACACGTCGTCGTACACATCCCTTGTAGGAATCGCAGACCGAGCCGCGTACGTCGCCTCGAAGGGAGCGATCACCGCGCTCACACGCGCCATGGCGCTCGACCACATCGCGGCCGGCATCCGAGTGAACGCCGTCGCGCCAGGGACCATCGACTCGCCGTACTTCGCCAAGATGATCGAGTCGTCCGACAGTCCCGAAGAACTGCGCAGCGAGCTCGACGGACGCTCTCCGATGCGTCGAATGGGCCGTGCCGAAGAGATCGCCGAAGCGATCGCATGGCTGGCATCGACACGATCATCGTTCGCCACCGGGTCGATTCTCACCGTCGATGGCGGGAGCTCCGCATGGTGACCGCCCCGCGGCGCACCGCTTCATCTCAAACCAGGAACCAATCAATGGAGGAGGGCACAATGCCGAACATCAAAGTCGTTCCGACCGCGGAGTACGACGCGGTAGTCGGAGCAGTTCAGAAGTATGTCGATGGCCTTCGCATCGGCAAGTCGGATGACGTCGCACGAGCTTTCCACTCGGACGCCGTCATGTACGGCTTCACCAACGGACAGCTGCTCGGCGGAACGATCCGCAACCTGTACGAATTCGTGGATGAGAACGGAGATGCACCGGAGATCGCGGTGCGCCTTGACGTCATCGGGATCACTCCGACCACGGCCGTCGTCAAGGTGGACATGGAGAATGACGCGATCGGCGCGGACTACACCGACTTCCACACGCTTCTAAAGCAGGACGGCGAGTGGAAGGTCATCGCGAAGGTCTACCACCAGTACGACAAGTAACTGTTTGCGGGTGGGTGATGATCGCGTGCCGCGCTGGACGCGATCATCACCCACCGGTGATCAGGTCGGCGGCGGAGCCATACGGATGACCGGTAACCGGGTGCCCTGCTACCCCGCGATCGAATCCGCTGGCTGCAGGTGTGCGATGTGGCGAAATGCGATCTGCGCGGCCGAGTCGACATGCGCAAGCGAGGCTGCGGTAGCCGCCGCAGGATCGCCGGCCTCGATCGCCTCGACGACAGACCGAATCTCATCAAGCATGTGCGGCACGCGGTCGGGCGATCCAAGGGTGATGGACCGCAGCTGCGAGATGCGGGCCTGGACGTTTGCGAGCATCTCCCCGATTATCGGGTTCCCGCTCGCTGCGATGAGAGCTTCATAGAAGTCGTTCTTCTCGACGATGAGTTCGCTGACGCTCGCCGCGGAAGCCCGCGAATCGAGGTGCTGGAACGCCGCACGAAGGGCATGCACGAGCGGGAGCGGGGCGCTTTGAGCCGCAAGACGACACGCCTCGGACTCCAGTGCTGCGCGGACTTGATATAGGTGGACAACATCGTCGTGGCTCAGGCCTCGCACTCGTGGGCCGACGTTAGGGACGATTTCGACAAGGCGCTCGCTCTCGAGCTGACGAAGCGCCTCTCGGACAACGGTCCGGCTGACGCCATACTCGGCCTCAAGCGTCTTCTCGATAAGGCGGTCCTCGGGGCGGAAGCGCCCCGAGATGATGTCTTCGCGCAACTGAGCGACGAGTTGCGCGCGCAGTGGTGCGGCTTCCCGGTGCAACATGTCGGTCCTCCTAACTTCTAATACCCTACTATGCAACGACGGTATTACGGTAGTATTGTATTCATCGTGGGCGACATGCCCGTCAGTCGTAGTCAAAGGAGATACATCGTGAAGCTGGAAGGCCATTGCCTCTGTGGAAACGTCACTTACAGTRCTGACACGGACGTGCACTTCACCGCCGTCTGCCACTGCACCGACTGCCAGCGCCAGACCAGTTCGGCGTTCTCGCTGGTGATCGGAATTGACGATGACGCGCTGACCGTGTCGGGCGACTCCCTCAAGACGTTCGTGACGCACGGCGAGGAGCACAAGAGCAACACGAACCGCTCGTTCTGCGGAAACTGCGGATCGGCCCTCCTTAGCCGCATCGACGCAGCCCCCGGGCTGRTGTACATCAAGGCAGGAACTCTGAATGACACCTCCTGGCTGCGCCCGACGGAGGAGCTGTGGCACCGCTCCGCGCAGGCGTGGGTGCCGCCGATCCCGGGCGCCAAGGTTTTTGCGACTGGAAACCCGGCATAGCCCGCGTCACCGAAGTGGCGACTGCCGGCCCTCGACGTGAGGGCCGGCAGAGTCGCGCTCGTTCGCCAATCCGCGAGAGCGGCCTGCCGGGTATCGATGATTCCACACTGACCGAAACAG
This sequence comes from Microbacterium sp. P5_B6, assembly GCF_056400345.1. Classification (NCBI taxonomy): domain Bacteria; kingdom Bacillati; phylum Actinomycetota; class Actinomycetes; order Micrococcales; family Microbacteriaceae; genus Microbacterium; species Microbacterium sp. P5_B6. The sequence continues at coordinate 3,769 of NZ_JBFULL010000038.1, forward strand.
TCGCGGAGTCTCGATTGCAAGATTGCTTCTCGTTGGGACCGGCATCTCGGATCGGTGTGGAGCTCGAGTTCCTTGTCGATGACACCGGCGATCGGGCATCGAGTGCTCATCGAATGCCACTCGACTCTATCGGAGAGGGGCTGAGCGGAAGTTTGACGCTTGAGCCGGGCGGTCAACTTGAACTCAGTTCCAAGCCGGCACCATCGCTGCCGGAGCTTCTTACGACCGTAAGGGACGATCTGGCCACCCTCCGGCGGCGGATGGAAGCGTGCGGACAGACGCTTTCCGGTGTCGGCTTTGATTCGCGAAGGCCGCTCCGCCGCGTGCTCAGCTCTCCACGCTACGACGCCATGGAGCGGTACTTCGATCAGTGGGCGCCGTTCGGTCACCAAATGATGTGTGGCACCGCGTCACTCCAGGTCAACATCGAGGCAGGTGAAACGCGCGAGGAGATCTCACGGAGGTGGGATGTGCTCTACGCCGTCGGTCCTACGCTGGCGGCCACMTTCGCCAATTCTCGGGCCGCCCCGGGCACCGAGGCGACAGTGCCGAGGCTCGCTATATGGCGACAGCTCGACCCATCACGAACTGGTGTTCCCCCGCGGCGAAGTAGTCGGTCAATGGAGGAGTCCTATGCCTCCTGGGCCCTCGATGCTCCCGTCATGCTTGTGCGACGTGAGAGCGCAGACTGGCTCGGGCCCCCGGGAGTGACATTCCGCGAATGGATCCACTCCGGAGAAGCGGCTGTGCCTGGCCGAAGCGGGCCTACGCACGCGGACCTCGACCTCCATCTCTCGACCCTGTTCCCCTTCGTGCGCCCTCGTGGTTATCTCGAAGTGCGCTACATTGACGCGCAACCCGGCAACGGGTGGATCGTTCCGACGGCGGTTCTGTCAGCGCTGACTTCGGATCAGCTGGCGACCGATATGGCCAGAGACATCTGTGCTGAGGTCGAGAACGAATGGGAGACCGCCGCACTGAGAGGCGTGACTGATCCGGCGCTACGGCGCGCCGCCGATCGACTGCTCGCCCTGGCCGCGAGCATTCTTGGACGAAAGGGCAGCTCGGAGTCAATAGCCGCAACTGTTGACGACTACCGAGAGAGGTGGACGTCACGAGGCCTGACCGCCGCGCATCTCGACAGGGTCGACGCCCGGCGTGAACAATACGCTCCTTCCGCTTCCCCGTCTTGATCCGACCCCTTGAGAGTGTCGAATCGCGAGTCCCTTGAAGAACGATCCCGACCAGGGCTTCCACTGGTGACGGTATTACCGTACTATCAGCGCACAGTAGTACCGTTCGTCGCCCGTCGAACGGCCAGCACATTCTCTTAAGAGGTGAGAACGTGGTTGCAAATCCGAGTTCATTGCCGCCCTCCGAAGTCTCCACCGCAACCGGTGGGATCGATGCCGGGAGCGGATCCGAGCGATTGAGCAAGGGCAAGGTCACTCTGACCGAGGTCCTGTTCGTCTCCATCGCCGCGATGGGGCCTGCCTCTGGTGCGGCCTACGCGATTCCTTCCGGCGCAGGCTTCGCAGGAGGATCGCTTCCGCTCAGCGTCATCATCTCGCTCGTCGGCTGTCTTCTCGTGGCCGTCGCAATCGGCCAACTGGCCAAGCACATGGCGACGGCAGGGGGGCTCGCGTCCTACGTCGGCAAAGCGATTCACAGCGGTCTCGGCTTCGTCACCGCGTGGGTGTACCCGTTCGTCTACCTGTGCGCCGGCCCTTACCTCTGCCTTGTTTTCGGGAATCTGCTCGCCAGCACGATCTTCCCCCARGCCGAAGGGACGGGATACACGCTCACCTGGATCGTCGGGACCGCCGCGTGCATGGCAGCGGCATTCGCGCTGAACTTCTTCGGGATCAAGTTCGGCACGAAGGTCGTCGTGATCCTCGGCATCTTCGAGATCGTCGTGTTCGTCGTTCTCGCGATCGTGCTCATCGCGGCGGCGGGCCCGAACAACACCCTCACGGTGTTCACTCCGGCCGAGTCGAACGCGCCCGGTTTTGAGGGATGGTCGGGAGTGGTGGCCGGATCAATCTACGGCTTCCTCGCCTTCATCGGGTTCGAAGCCGCAGCGCCCCTCGCGGCTGAGACCAAGAACCCCCGCCGCAACATCCCCCGCGCCATCATCGGCGCAGCCCTGCTGGTCGGGGTGTTMTACGTGCTCACGGTCTATGCGATCACGGTGTTCTTCGGCCMGGACAAGATGGTCGGCTTCATGGGCTTCCAGGCGGGCAACGGCTGGATGGCCATCGCGAACAACCTGTGGGGCATCGGGTGGATCCTCGTGCTGTTGGCGCTCATGAACTCGTGCCTCGCCTGCGCCGCTGGCGGCGGGATGGCAGCGACTCGATCGGTGTGGGCAATGGCTCACCACCGCACGATTCCCCACGTCTTCGCGACGACCCACCCCCGGTTCCACTCGCCCAAGAACGCGGTCTAT
>NZ_JBFULL010000039.1:0-6208 GCF_056400345.1 Microbacterium sp. P5_B6
TCCTCGGAGTACTGCGCCGCGAACTTCCMCCAGTAGTCGTCAGCGTCGTTGGTCTTGGCAACCATGATGGAAAATCCGCTCGGCGCGGCGCCAGCGCTTTCGGTTCCGCCACCAGATCCACCCCCGTCTGAGCTGCAGCCGGCGAGGACCAAGACTCCGATGAGCGGTGCTGCGAGGAGGGGCCACCGGAGAACCCGGGTGGCGGAGTGCTGTGACATGTCGACCTTTCGTGACTTCATTGTCGCCAGCGATCTGACTGGCTCGACCCGAGGGCCGGCTTCAGTATCCGCTAGATTTGTTCGCCACGCACATAAATATTGCGGATGCCGCGCATCAGCGGCGCTGGTAGGTGTGGGCCGCGCTGTATCGTGACGCACGAGTGAGAGCGGGGAGTGAGTATTTTGAGCAGCGGTCTCGTATCGCCCCAGGATCGGTTCGTGCACGGCCAGGTGATCAACTTGGTGCGCCGGGGCGAAGCCACCAGCCGTCCCGCTCTCGAACAGAAGACGGGATTCGGCCGCAAAGTCGTTGCCCAACGTGTTCAGCACGCGATTGACGTCGGTTTGATCGACGACAGCACCGTCGCCTTGTCTGCGGACCCCGGACGTCCGTCTCGCTTTCTCCGCTTCCGAGCAGATGCCGGCGTTGTCTACGCAGGGATGATCGAGTCCACACAGCTGCGTGCGGCTGTCGCTACTCTCGACGGGCAGCTGGTCGCATCACTGCACCGGATCTGGGATAGCGAACTCGGACCCGAGCCGACGCTTGCCGCGTTGAAAGACATGTTCGATCAGCTGGAGCGAAAGTCGCGAAGCACTCCTTGGGCGATCGGAATCGGGATTTCCGGTGCCGTGGATTTCGAGCGCGGAAGAGTCATCGCTTCTCCGATGCTCCCTGGATGGGATGGCTTCAGCGTGCGCGCCTCGCTGCGCGAGAGTTACGACTCTCCCGTCTGGGTCGAGAACGACGTCAATCTGATGGCACTGGGGGAGTGGCACCGGGGACATCCACGCGAGGACAGAGACCTGCTGTACCTCATGGTGGATGAGGAGGTGGGAGCGGCACTGATCTCGGGAGGACGACTGGTACGAGGCGACTCCGGCGCGGCCGGCAATATCGGTCACAGCCGCGTCACAGACGATCCCGCCGCGCTGTGCCGCTGCGGACTCACGGGATGTCTGGAAGCAGTGAGTTCAGGGTGGAGTCTGGTGCAGCGTCTCGCTGCTCGAGCTGACGAGAGTCCCCTCCTCGCAGCAGTTCTCCGGAGAACGGGAGCACTCACGGCAGAGGATGTCGGCGACGCGGCACGCGAGGGCGATCCGCTGGCATTGGATGAAGTCGCTAAGAGCATCCGTATGGTCGGTGCCGCCGCCGCCAACTACATCAACTTCGCCAATCCGCGCACGGTGGTCGTCGGAGGCGGGATGCTGCGTGTCGGCAACTGGACGGTGGACATGCTCGAGACCGAAATCCGCGGACGCCTCACCGGCATCGCCAATCGAGATCTCCACATCCGCGCAGCGTCTCTGGACCACCGCGAGGGTCTGGTTGGCGCGGCCATCCTCGCGGTGGAGCAACTGTTCAGCGCGGCCGCGGTAGGACTCTGGATCGATAACGGGTCACCCATCGGGCGCGGTGCGGCACTCCAGAGCTCGCTCCAGGGATAGAACGGCCCGTACGCACCTGTCACCGCCGCGCTTCCCCAGCTTCCCGCGAAGTGACGCCAGAACGCGAAACCGCGCCCGATGCGAAGTCCCGGCCAACAGAAGCGTCTTGACGTCTCTACACAATCACGAGGCGAGCACGTCATTCACGGCTGGGGCTCGCCCCGAAGAAATTTTTCCACCACGAATACTTTCGGTTTGGATAAAGTTGCCGTATGGTCGTACTTGCGTCCTGTATCAGCAGGTCACCGCAGGGTTCCGTGTAGGGGCCCCGGCTTCGAAGGAGAAGACATGACAGCTCTCACAGCAGGACAGCGACGTGCAGTGAACCCCTGGTGGGTGGGTTGGGTCGCGGGGATGGCATCGTTCGTGGACGGGGCGGCCCTGGTCGGAACCGGCTTGGCCCTGGTGATCTATCAACAGACGATCGGGCTGAAGCCGGAGGAGATCGGGCTGCTGACCAGCGTCCTGACCTTCGGCGTCGCGTTGGGTGCCATCGTCGGCGGCCGGCTGGGGGATCGCTTCGGTCGCCGGCGGGTCTTCATCACCACAATGCTGCTGATCGCGGTCGGTGCCACGACGGCAACCTTCGGCACGCAGTTCTGGGTGCTCTTCGCTGGCATCGCCCTCATGGGCATCGCGATCGGGGCGGACATTCCGGTGTCGCTGTCCACCATCGCGGAAGCTGCCACCGACGAGAACCGAGGCAAGATCCTTGTTTTGTCGAACCTGCTCGCCGGCGTCGGCATCGGCGCGGCCGTGCTCGTTGCAACATTGACGGGCGGCATGGGCAGGGCCGGCGCTCAGGCGATCTTCGGCATGATCGCCGTCGTCGCGGTCGTGGTCCTGGTCCTGCGGCTCAGCATCCCGGAATCTGCGTCATGGATTCAAGCGCGGAATGAGCGACGCAGTGGGATCCACACCATCCGAGCCGAGCGAACCCGGTTCCGTGACCTGATGAAGCCGCCGCTGCGCTTCCCGTTCCTCGTCCTCACGGCGTTCTTCACGCTGGTGAGCATCCCGATCACGCTGGTCAGCTCCTACGCGGCGTACATCGCTGCCAACTTCGCCGGCGTCCCGGTCTCCCAATTCTCCGTCTTCATCCTGCTCCTGGTACCTCTGGCGATCGTCATCCAGTACATATTCATGCGCGTGGTCGACACCCGGTTTCGGCTCACCTTCTTCCTCATCGGGGGTGTGATGTTCGTCGCCGCGTACCTGATCCCGGTGGTGTTCGGCGTGAGCCTCCCCACCCTGGTGGCAATGATCCTCGTCTCGGGGTTCGGTACCGTGTTCTGCGGAGAGCCGATCTTCCGGGTCTGGGTCAACGAGGCCTTCCCGACCCTGCTGCGTTCCACCGGTCAGGGAGTCATCTTCTCCGTCGCCCGCCTGGTGCCCGCTCTGCTGCTCGCCCCGATCCCGGTGCTGCTGACCACATCGCTGTCCGGGTTCCTGATCGTGATGTCCGTGCTCGCCGCGGTCGGTGTCGGGATCGGCTGGTGGGGGGTTCGCAGCGGCCGGATGATCAACGAATTCGACCACGAGACCGAAACGGTCGACGAGACCCCCGTTCCGGCCTGAGGACGGAGGAACATCATGACGTTGATCAGAACCGACGGATACGTCGCGACGGGTTTCGGGGATGTCGCGGACGCCTTCGCCGAGAACTTCGCTGAGCGAGGTGACACGGGGGCCGCATGCACGGTCTACGTGGACGGGGAACTTGTCGTCGATCTCTGGGGCGGCAGCAGCAGCGGTGGCCCCTTCACCCGCGACACCCGGAGTGTGTTGTTCTCTGTCAGCAAGGGAATCACTGCGATCTGCCTGTTGATGGCCGCCGAGGAAGGTCTGCTCGAGCTCGACGCGCCGGTCGCGGCGTACTGGCCCGAGTTCGGCGTGCACGGCAAAGACCGGCTCACCGTGCGGCAGCTGCTCGCACACCGAGCCGGTCTGATCGCGCCGGACGAGCGCATGACTGTGGAAGATCTGCGGGCCTGGTTCCCAGTCGCCGATGCTCTCGCCCGCCAGGAGCCGCTCTGGGCGCCCGGCACCGCGTTCGCCTATCACGCTCTGACGATTGGCTGGCTCGCGGGGGAAGTGTTCCGGCGAACCACGGGCAAACGACCCAGCGAGTGGCTCCGGGACAGGGTAGCCGGCCCGCTCGGGCTGTCGATGACCTTCGGGATCGAGGCGGGTGACGCGGACTTCGCCCCTCTGGGTGAGCCGCTGCCGAGCACCACCCCTCCGGCCGCCGGCGCCATCGCAGACCTTGACCTGATCGAGCGGGTGATGGGGATGAACGGGGCGTTCGACGGCCTGGACATCTTCGCCAGCGCGAACGGACCAGAGTTCCTCTCCTACGAGATCGCCGCGGGGAATCTCGTCGCGTCCGCACACGACGTCGCGCGGGTGTACGCGGCGACCGTCAGCGACGTCGACGGGATCCGGCTGCTGCGACCGGACACCGTCCGGGATGCGCGCCTTCCGGTCTCCGCCGGGGCACCGTTCGTCGGTGTCGATGCCGGCCACCGGTGGGGGACCGGCTTCATGCTGAACTCCGCAACCCGGCAGATGGCCGGCGAGGGCAGCTTCGGCCACGACGGCGCGGGAGGCCAACTCGGCTTCGCCCGCCTGGAAGGCGGGGTCGCTCTCGGATACCAGACCCTCCGCCCGGGGGGCGAACCCGACGGCCGCGCCGAAGAACTCTGCCGCGCACTACGCCGCTGCCTCTAACCCAGAAGGAACTCTTATGGCACTTGATCCGATCCTCACCACCTTCGTCCCTACCCCACCGCTGCCCGCCGAGATCGACTTCGGCGCCTGGCGCGCCCAGAGCGAGGCGGACGCGGCTGCCCTGGTCGAAATGTTCGCGGAGCCCGGCCCCGACGTTGCTGAGAAACGCATCGTGCACATTCCCGTCGAGGGGGGCACGATCGCTCTAGCGATCTATCGCCCCACGGCGGATGCGGTGTTTCCCGCGCACCTGTTCTTCCACGGCGGCGGCTGGGTGGCCGGTACCGGGCTGAGCGTATACACCGACATCATCGGCCGAGAACGAGCCGTCGGCGCGGACTGCGTCGCCATCACAGTCGACTACCGGAAAGCACCCGAGCACCAGCACCCCATCCCGCTGAAGGACTGCCAGGCCGCCCTGCTCTGGGTCGTCGAGCACGCCGAAGAGATCGGTGTCGACCCCTCACGGATCACGGTGGGCGGGGGATCGGCCGGCGCGAACCTCGCGGCCGCCCTGTGCCTCAAAAACCGCGATGAAAACGGGCCCACCATCCTCTTTCAACTCCTCGAAGTGCCTGCCGTCGATCTCACCATGAGCCTCCCGTCCCACTCCGACCCCGAGCTCGGCTCGAACTACGCCCTCCACCGCGCAGATGTTGAACGACTMGTGATGTTCTACCTGGGCGAGGACGGCGATCCGCGTGACCCGTACGCATCGCCTCTCCTCGCGGAAAGCCACGCCGGGCTCCCGCCCGCTTACATCATGCCCTCCGAGTTCGACCTTCTCCGTGACGACGCCGCCGCCTACGCGGAGAAGCTGCGTGATGCCGGCGTGCCCGCCACGTCCTCCATGCAGTACGGCCACATCCACCCCTCCAGCGGATTCACGAAGATCGTGCCCGCCGCCCGAGCATGGCGGGACGAAGCGATCGCGGTCCTGCGGACCGTCAACAACGGCGACCTGAATGACGCCCTCCGCACCGACCTCATGGCGCACCCCCGAGCTGCTGAGTCTGGAGACAGTGAAGCGGAATCGTCTGCGTCGTCTAACGGCCAAGTCGAAGCGACGTGACGCTGAGCATTGCCGCGGGTGCGGCAGATTCGCGACTTCTGCCCGAAACCATCGGTGCAAATCTGCTGGCGACCGCATCTCTCCATGGAGATCGGGAGGCGCTGGTCGACGTGCAAAGCGATCGGCGGTGGAGCTACGACGAGTTTGTCGACGCAGTCAATTCGGTCGCCCTTGGTCTTCACGAACTCGGGGTCCGCAAAGGGGATCGAGTCGGGATCTGGGCGCCCAACTGCCCGGAGTGGACCTTCGTGCAGTATGCGACCGCCCGCATCGGCGCGATCCTCGTGACCGTAAACCCTGCCTACCGAAGCGACGAACTCTCCTTCGTCATCCGGCAGTCAGGTATGAACACGATCATCGCCGCACCGCACTTCAAAGGCGCCGACTTCGGTGGCATGATCCGTGCTGCTCAGCGCGAGGCTCCGACCCTGTTGCATCTCGTGCTGATCGGAACACAGTCCTGGGAATCGCTCATCGACGGCGGCCGCGAACATCAGTGTTCCCAGCTGGACGCGATCGAGGCCGAACTGTGCGGGGATGACCCAATCAACATCCAGTACACCTCCGGGACGACAGGCTTCCCGAAAGGAGCAACGCTCTCCCACCGCAACATACTCAACAACGGCTGGTTCGTGGGTGAGTTGCTGCACTACACAGAGCACGACCGCGTCTGCATTCCGGTGCCCTTCTACCACTGCTTCGGGATGGTGATGGGCAACCTCGCCTGCACCAGTCACGG
>NZ_JBFULL010000040.1:0-5968 GCF_056400345.1 Microbacterium sp. P5_B6
CCTTATCCGTATCGACGCAACAGCCTGAACCTGTTCCGGCTCATTCTGGCGGCACTGGTTCTCTTCGCCCATAGCTGGTACATCGCCGGCCAGGGCTCGGGACCGTCGATCCAGGGCGAGAACCTCGGGGGGTGGGCGGTCGCGGGATTCTTCGTCCTCAGTGGATTCCTCATCACCCGAAGTCGCCTTCGGACATCCCCGGGCGACTACCTGCTGCACCGGGTGGCGCGGATCTACCCCGCGTTCATCGTCGTGCTCCTGGTCACCGCATTCGTGTTCGCGCCGCTCGCCCTGCTCATCGAGCAGGGCTCGCTGGAAGGCTTCTTCACCACGCCGATCACGCCGTTCCAGTACGTGTGGGGGAATCTGACCCTCTTCGTCGACCACTACGACATCGGGGCCACGCTCCAGACCGTGCCGTATCCCGGGGCATGGAATGGGTCGCTGTGGACGCTCTTCTACGAGTTCCTCTGCTACATCGTGATCTGGGTGCTCGGCTTCATCGCCGTGTTCCGCCGCTCCCCCGTGTTCATCGGTGCGCTCTACGCAGTGAGCGTCGCCAACTATGCCTTCATCGGAGTTGCACATCGCGCCGGCCTCGACCCGTCATTCGATCTGTTCGCGCGGCTGCTCCCGTTCTTCCTCGGAGGATCGCTGATCTACTTCCTGGTCGACAGGTGGGGCACGAATCGCATCCTCGGCATCTGTGCACTGGTGGTGACTGTGGCCATCATCTGGCTCATCCCCCGGTGGGRCGGTCAGGCGGCAGCGCCGTTCCTGGCGTATGGGCTCCTGTCCCTCTCGACCTGGATCGCTCAGCCCGGCTGGATCGCACGCAATGACGTCTCGTACGGTTTCTATATCTACGCGTGGCCCGTGCAGCAGCTCACCATCCTGATCGGCGGAGCAGCGCTCGGCATGCCCGTTTACATCCTGATCACGATCGTGGTCACGTTCGCGCTCGCGTGGCTGAGCTGGGTGCTGATCGAACGTCCGGCGATGCTGCTCGCGAGACCGAAGGACAGCCACCTGCGTCTTCAGCCGGTCGGGCCGCCGGGCGACATCCAATCCGCCTGATCTCGATCCACGAAGCGTCGCCGACGTAGCGCCTCGGCCCACGCTCGAACGAGCATCCAGCGCGAGGTCAGGACCCTGAGTGCCCCCCTCGGTCTGGACGACGATGCATTCGATGCGTGGATTCGCCGCCGCACCGTCGGCTGCTCGAGGTGTCGCATGCGCCCGGCGACATTGGCCATTGTCGCGATCCAGAGGTCGTGGGACTCCGTCAGGAAGTGCGGAAAGGGCGTCACCGCCGGAATCATGTCGCGCCGCACAGCCATGGCGCAGCCGAAGTAGGGGGCCGCACCCATCAGGATCCGCAGCTCATTGCGAAATCGTTGACGCGAGGTGGCGGCGCGGAGCTGCCATGGCTTGCCACTGAGCGGTGCGGGAAGAGGTGCGTCCGATCCGAGAAGCACGAGATTGGATGCCGCGACGCCTGCCTGGGCAGCGGCACCGACGAGAAGAGACCTCCGACCGGGCATCCACTCGTCGTCCTGATCCGCAAGCAGCAGCACATCTCCCTTTGCAGCCAGCATCGCGGCCTCGAAGCTGCGAACATACCCGCGGTTCACCGTCTGGCGCACGACACGAACGCGCGGGTCCCCGAGCGCTTCGACGACGTCCACCGTCGAGTCGGTGCTGGCATCATCGACGACGACGATCTCATCGCCCGACTCGAGTTCCGCGAGGATCGACATCAGCTGATGCTCGACGTAGGCCGCGCCGTTGAAGGTCGCCATGCACACGCTTGCTGTGACGTGATCACTCACGTGGCCGGACCGCCCTTCGACGCGGGAGAGTGCAAGGCTGGCACATAGACTTGCTTGCGATGCGGTCGCTCATGCTCAGGCTCGCGGGATTCACGGGGGCACCGATCCTCTCGGCGCTGGCCCCCTTCATCATACTTCCCGTCATTTCACGCATCGTCGGGCCCGAGGGCTGGGCGAATTTCTCCGCCGGTCAGTCCGTCGGCATCCTCGGCATGGTCGGCGTGCTCTTCGGCTGGGGAGTCGTGGGTCCTGTCCGTGTCGCCCGCGAGACGTCGATCCAAGAGCGCGCCGTGATCCTTCACGAGAGCATCCGCTCCCGCCTTCTGACCTCGCTCATCGCCGTTCCCGCGGCCGGAGTCGCAACGTTCCTCGTCTCCGGCCCCTCATTCCGACTCGAATCGGTCGCCGTTGCGGTCGCCATGACCATCGGCGGCTTCACCCCCGCGTGGTTCTGCATCGGCCAGGGGAATCCGCGTGCGCTGATGCTCTTCGATGCGACGCCGAAGCTCGCCGCGTCACTTATCTCCTTGCCGATCGTCGGGCTCACCGGCCAAGTGCTCTGGTATCCGGCACTGCTGTTGGGATTCACCATCCCGGCGTTCGCGATCCACGCTCGGCTCACGGCCCACGGCGACGCGCTCGGGGACGCCGAGCCCCGTGGGGTGGTGTCGGTGCTGCGCACGCTCGTACCCACTGCGGCGATCGACGCCACTGGCAACGCCTACGGCGCCACAGCCATCCCGATCGCAACGGCCGGGCTCAGCGCCTCGGAGGCCAGTTCGTTCGCCTCGGCCGATCGCGCCTACCGGATCGCGATCATGGCTGTCATCGCGTTCGGCAATGCCTTTCAGGCATGGGTGCTCGATCCAGCTTCGACGGATGTCCGGCGCCGGCATCGCCTTGCGATCCTGAGCCATCTCGGCCTCGGATTCCTCGGCGGTCTGGCGCTTGCACTGCTCGGCCCCTGGGCCACCGGTCTCCTGTTCGGGGCGGCCGTTGCCGCCCAACCCGTGCCGAGCGCTCTGTTCGGCGTGGCGTTCTTCTTCCTGTCGACGACGACCCCACTCATTCGCAACATCCTGATTCCGTCACACCACTACCGCGTCGTGTTCGGTGCGACTGTGGCAGCGGCTGCGGTCGGTCTTCTCACGATGCTCGCGGGCTCCGCAGCAGGCTCCGCGGCGATCATCTCCCTCGGGGTGGCCGCCTCCGAGGCGACCGCGTTCGTCGTTCTCGTTCTGCCCGCACGGCGAGCGCTCCGGGTGATCCTTGCGGACCACGAGCACGTCACTCCGCTGGAGGAGCCGCCCACCTGACCGATGCGGCCTCAGCATGGACACGTGCCGGAATGCGTCCCATCCGACGGTGACGGGCATCGCGAAGGGCTCCGGCGTACACCGCCCAGAGCGCGCGCCGTGGTCGCGCCAGAACCCAGGCGTTGAAGTAGTGAGCGATCTCCAAGACCGTGTCGCGGGCCACCCAGCCGGGGTGGGTACGCCCGTACTCCCGGTTGATCACGACGCGGTTGCGGACGCGATAGTAGTAGCGGAAGGGAGTACTCAGAGTCACAACCGCGGGGATGCCCGGCAGATGGAACGGCCTCCCGAAAGCCGTGCGGACGTACTTACGTCCCAGGCTGTGTTCCAGTCGCAGTCCCCTGGCGGCGACGGTTGGCCGACGAGCCGCGGTGCACCGCATCTCGAACTCCGTGTCGACGAGGTCTATGAACAGGTCAGCGCGCATGACGCCGACGGCGCGGAGGAGCTCGCCCGACAGAAGCATCCCCGACTGGATGGCGTGTCTGGCCACCAGCGTCCCGTCGGGTTCCTCGTGATGCACCTGACGGACATCGGCGAAATACTCCGGCACGACCGGGCCTATTGAGCGCAACCGGGAGGCTCGCGCGTGCGTCTCGGTCAACGCGGCGACGAAGCCCGCCGGAGCGACCGAATCCTGGTCGAACGTGACGACCGCGTCGGCCTCCCGTTCAAGCGCGTAGCTTATCCCGGCGTTGAGTGCGGCTCCGATGCCCGAGTTCTCGCCCAGCCGGACGACATGCGCGCCGCGCTCGGCCGCGCTCGCCAGCACGTCGTCTGCCGATGACCCGCTTCCATCATCCACCAGGACGATCTCCTCCACCTGGTCGCGGAGGGCATCGAGTGCATCGAGGATCGTGGCATCCGGTCGAAAAGCCGTGACCACCGCCCAGACGGTCGGCGTCACGGGGATTCGCCGGGCGTCTCGTGATCTCGGCGACCCGCACCCGCCTGCAGTTCGTCGAGGCGCGCGTCGAGCCGTTCGATCTCGGCGCGTGAGATCGCCGCCTCCTCCGCGACGCGCCTGATCTCGTCCTCGGCCTGCGACAGCTCCCATGACAGATGCAGCGCGACCCCGAGCAGGAGGACGATCGCGAGGGAGAAGAGGAGGTTGGCGGGTACTTGAACGCCGAGGGTCTCTGTGAGCCACAGGAGGAGCTGCGGGAATACCCCGAGGACCAGGACGGCAAGTCCGATCACGAGCCACATGACGGCGTACTTCTCCCGCAGCTTGCGGGTCAGCAGGAGCCGTACGACGATCACGAGGATCACCAGCGCGAGGGTGATACCGAGGAAGACGATCATTCGCTGACCTTCCGCGACGCGAGCGGAGGCGCTGGTCGCGCCCGCCGCATGACCGCCAAGCTGAGTGCGAACACGGCACGCATCAGATAGAGCGTCGCCCCGACCGTCCCTTGCGTCGACGTGCCATGCATGCGGGGACGCATCGCCACCGGAACCTGAGTCACGGTGAGCCCGGCGTGGCAAGCGGCGACCAGCGAGTCAAGAGTGTCACCGAAATACTCGGCTGGGTAATAGCGCACATACTGGTCGATGGCGCGCGGGCCGGCCGCGCGGAAGCCACTCGTCGCATCCGTCAGCCGGGTCTTGGCCACGCGCGAGAGAACGCGCGCCAGGACGATCATCGCCCAGCGTCGTGGACCGCGGACGGTGTAGTCACCGACGTCAGCGAAGCGCGCACCGATCGATATGTCTGCGCGATCGAGCCCGTCGAGGACACGGCCGATGTCCTCGGGGTTGTGCTGACCATCGGCATCCACCTGAATGGCCCGCCGATAGCCATGGCGTTGGGCGTAGGTGAATCCGGTCCTCATCGCCCCGCCCACGCCGAGATTGAACGGCAGGATGATGACCTTTGCGCCAGCCTGGCGGGCCGTCGCGGCGGTCGCGTCGCTCGAGCCGTCATCGATGACGACGACATCATATTCTGGAGAAATCGCACGGATCTCCTGGACCGTCGCGCCGACGTTTCTCGCCTCGTTCCACGCCGGAACGATGATCAGAACACGATCTGGCGCCTCGGTCATAGTGCCGCCAGTCTACCGGCGGGGCTGCTGTCTCATCGATCGCACCCGACGACCGCATACAGTCTGGCGCGGCCCTGCTCATCCACCAGACGGACAGCATCCGACTCCGCGAGGTCCGTGAGACCAGGGTATACATGCCGACCCGCATGTACTTCCGCAAGCCCGAAGTCGAGCACGAATCCGACGTCGAGGTCGTCGATCGCTTCGCAGACCTCACTGCCGGCAGTCGCGTCGGCGAGACCGTCGTTGATGGCGCCGACTTCGTCAGTGATCTCCATGAGCGTGTGAGGCATGAGCACCGATCTGCCCGTGAGAGCGTACGCGAGCGATGCGCCCGTCCACGGACTGCCCGCGATGGCGACGCCCTCAGGTACATGCTCGGGGACGCGCTCGATGAGTGCTCGTTCATCATCCGAGAGCAGCACCGCCTTCGGGCCCCCATCGAAGCCGCCCGAGGCCCAGGCCTGCGCCCTGGGAACCGGCGACAGCGGGGCCACCTGCAGGAGGATCGCACCAACCACCGCGACCGCCACGGCCGACGCAACCCTGGTCGCGCGGGGCCAATCGGCGGTCACCCTCCGGACAGTCGGCTTCGTGACGAACTTCGCCCACGTGCACGCGACACCGTAGGCGGCAAGAGGCACCATGGCGACGGGCAGGAGCGCAGCCAGACGGGGAGAATTGTTGTACCAGGGACCGGTGAGGGCGTCGCGAAGCTGCGGGAACGGCCCTGCCACGACCGTGACATAGAGCACCGCGGCCACCACGTACA
>NZ_JBFULL010000041.1:0-10890 GCF_056400345.1 Microbacterium sp. P5_B6
GTCGAGCGCGTACGTGTCGACGTGGCTCGCCAATGGCGGACCGGGCGGAGCCTTGGGGCTCGTGAACGGTTCGGAAGCCTGTTTCGGCACTTACTGCCAGGTCCCGTTCCAGCACGGCCTGCTGGTCTGGGACCCGGCCCACGGGGTGAGCGTGCACGCGGGCAATCCGGGCGATACGAAGAACTGCACCAACTTCGCCACCCAGGCTGAAGCGCAGTCCTGGTTCGATGCGTACTACGCGGACTGGGGCGATATCGCAAAGCTCGACGGGAACAACGACCGCATCGCCTGCGAGAGCCTCCCGTAGCCGTCGACGTCGAACACCCGCGCGACCGCCGGCTCCCCTCCGATCGAAAGGCGATCGGAGTGCCGGTATTCCCCGTGTCGTYAAGGGGCATATGGTCGCATCATGCGGCGTCCTGCGCGTATTGTCCTCATCGTCGTCGCGGCGGCCCTCGTCGTGGCCGCGGCGGTCGCGCTGATGKCCCTCTACCTCGGGAACGCCGACTCTCCAGCATCCCCGTCTGCGTCCACTGAKCCGAGCAAGACCTCGTCTCCGGCAGTCACTCCCTCTGACTCACCCACACCMCCTGACTCACCCACACCGTCTTCCACGCAAGAACCCGCGCCCAGTCCGCTTGCAACCGATGAGGTGCAGCCCGAGCCCACTCCTGCCGGTCCGGGAACAGTGACGATCGTGAACTCGGGTGCTGACGGGGACTTCGTCTATGCGACGGGGATCGTGACCGGTGACGTCCGGGGTGACGGGACTTGTACGTTGACGGCGACGTCCTCAAACGGTCRGACTCTGATTGGACGACGAGATGCTCAGTCGACCCCAGCCGCCGTCAACTGCGGCGTGATCCAGATCCAGGCGCCGTCTGGCGAATGGACACTCGTGCTCGCCTACGAATCAGAGAATTCCCGCGTGACTTCCGAACCGACGGTGGTCACACAGCCGTGACCGCCACCCCGCCGCAGCCCCGCTCGCGCCGACTGCTGGCGATGATCGTGGCGTTCGGGATTCTGCTCGGTGCTGCGCTGGCATTCGCGATCTCACCGCCGGACCCACCGTCCGCGTCTGCGGCGAACGCGGGKGACTTCCAGCATGGCAACCTCATCTCCGATGCCAACTTCTTCGACTCAGGATCGATGACTGCCGCGGGGATCCAGGCATTCCTGAACTCCAAAGTGACGAGCTGTGTCGGCAGCAACGGCATGCCCTGCCTGAAGGACTACTACGCGCAGTCGACGCCCCAGCTGGCGGCGGACTCCTATTGCAAGGCCTTTCCGGGTGGCGGCATGAGCGCGGCACAGCTCATCAGCAAGGTCTCTGAAGTATGTGGGATCAGTCCGAAAGTGATCCTGGTCATGCTTCAGAAGGAGCAGGCGCTGATCACCGCCACCTCGCCGACCTCGCGCAACTACAGCGCGGCACTCGGGCAGGGGTGCCCCGATGGAGCCGACTGCAATCCTGCATTCGCCGGGTTCTTCTACCAGATCTACGGCGCCGCCCGGCAGATGCAGATCTACATCAAGAATCCGGCGTGGTTCGCCTACCAGCTCGGCTGGAACAACATCCTCTATCAGGCCACGCCTCCCGACAATGCCCGCATCTGCGGAACGAAGCGCGTCTACATCGAGAACAACGCGACGCGCGCCCTCTACATCTACACGCCGTACACCCCGAACCAAGCCGCTCTGGACAACCTGTACGGCACCGGGGACTTCTGCTCCGCCTACGGGAACCGCAACTTCTGGCGGCTCTACACGGACTGGTTCGGCAGCCCCACCGGCTATTCGGTGGTCGGCGACTACGCGAAAGTGTGGGCGGCGCTCGGCGGGGAGGCCGGGCTGCTCGGGGCTGCCACCGGCGCAGAGAACTGCAACGGCCGCTACTGCCAGCAGACATTCAAGGGAGGGGTGATCTACTGGTTCCCCGGCCGTGGGGTGTTCGGCGTCCCATCGGTCATCGACAAGATGTGGTGGAACCTCGGGTTCATCGACGGCGCCCCCGGCTTGCCCACCGGAGTCGTGGTCTGCATCCCCGACGGCACATGCACGCAATCCTTCGACGGCGGCGTGATCGCGGCGGACGCGGTTGGAGGATCGCTCGTGGGCCGGCACGTCGAATCGGCCTGGGTTGCCTCGGGTGGCATCGCTCTCGGAGCCGCACGCGGTCCGGAACTCTGTTCCGACGCAACGCACTGCGCTCAGCTCTTCGTCCGCGGCGGGCTCTTCTCAGGAGACTCGGCGACGGCCGTGACAGGCTCGATGTTCACAGTGTGGAATGCGACGGGACTCACGACGGGATGGCTCGGGTTCCCGTCGACCAATTCCGTGTGCACCTCGGCCGGCTGTATGCAGAAATTCGCCGGCGGAATCATCGTCTCAGCTGAGGGTCGGACCGAGGCCGTTCCGGAGCCCATTGCATCGAGGTACCTGGCGCTCGGCGGACTCCCGGTCGTCGGCGGGCCGAGGACCGCGGCCGTGTGCGATGCGAGCGGGACGTGCAATCAGCGCTTCGCCGCGGCGAGGATCGACAGCTCCGCGCGAGGCATCGTCGTGACGAGGACCTGGTTCCTGGACGCCTGGGCGACTGCCGGATATGAGAAGGGGCGGTTGGGGCTCCCCCTGTCCGAAATGGTCTGCCTGCCGGTGGTGTGCTACCAGGCATTCGAGGGCGGGACGCTGTCGGGGTCGACGTCCGGGGCGATCGTCGCTGTGTATGCGGYGTATCGSGATGTGTGGRTGGCGGCGGGAGGCCCAGAAGGATCACTGGGGATCCCCGTGCGCGCTGAGACGTGCAACGGCCATGACTGTTCGCAGGTCTTCCAGCGAGGCACAGTCGTCTGGACGCCGGCGCACGGAGCGGTGACGGTCGCGGGCTGGTTCMTGCCGCCGTGGCAGGCTCAAGGTTCCGGCTTGGGTCGATTGGGTGCGCCGTTGGCGGGCATGACGTGTGTGCCGGTGACGTGCTACCAGGCGTTCGAGGGCGGGACGCTGTCCGGATCGACGTCCGGGGCGATCGTCGCTGTGTATGCGGCATATCGCGATGTGTGGATGGCGGCTGGGGGCCCGGAAGGTTCGCTCGGGCTCCCTGTGCGGGCCGAGACCTGTAACGGGCATGACTGTTCGCAGGTCTTCCAGCGAGGCACAGTCGTCTGGACGCCGGCGAACGGGGTCGCAACCGTCGCCGGCTGGTTCCTGCCGCCGTGGCAGGCTCAGGGTTCCGGCTTGGGTCGACTGGGTGCGCCGTTGGCGGGCATGGTGTGTGTGCCGGTGACGTGCTACCAGGCGTTCGAGGGCGGGACGCTGTCCGGATCGACGTCCGGGGCGATTCTCGCGGTGTATGCAGCGTATCGGGATGTGTGGATGGCCGCAGGCGGCCCGGCGGGATCGCTGGGACTGCCGGTGCAGGCCGAGTTCTGCGTCTCGAAGGGCTGCTCCACACGGTTCGAGCGTGGCGCGATCGCGTGGTCGTCATCGACCGGCGCCGTCACCGTCGTGGCGCCGATCCTCGCTGTGTGGGATGCAGCGGGTGGGCAGAACGGCAAGTATGGGCTCCCGGTCAGTGCGGCGGTTACGGTGGGCGGTGTCGTCTCCCAGCAGTTCCTGAACGGCGTCATCTCGGTTCCGGGGTGAGGGGGTGCAGTGAAGCGCCCGGATGGGGGATGGTAATCTATCGGGAGGACGCGGAATTCGAAGCATCCCATTGGCGAACGACCTCGGCCGCATCTGTCCGTTCGACGCCGTGCTGTGGGAGAACCCGAAGCGTGTCGTCGGAGCACTCCTTCGTCACACGCTCTGAGGTGCTCGATGGAGCATTCTCGCTGCGCTGAGCCAGCGAGCCGGAAGAACACGAGAGGTATGTTTGCGATGGGCGAGGGCCAGGAACTGTCTCCGGAAGTGGTTGACGCTGTGTCACTTGAGCGGGCGTTGAAAGATGCGGAAGTCGCGAACTTGCGGGTGATCGCCTTGGCGAAGGATCTCTTCGATCGCGACGAGCAGATCAACAAACTCAATGCGGAGATCGTTGCATTGAAGCGACTGATGGACCCTCGGCGGAAGGTCGAGCATGTCTTCCGGAGCAACCACACGGCGTACGTGCTGGCTCGCAGGGCGAAGCGGATGATGGGGCGGTGACCGGCTCTCGTCGGCCACGGGTGCTGCTCGCCGTCACCTTCTACAACGGTCGGGATTTTGCGCGACGCACTCTCGAATCGATCGCGCGTCTGGAGCGAAGCGATTTCGACCTTGATGTGATCGTCCTCGACGACGCCAGCCCGGAGCCCGGGTTCAGCGACTTCCTGAAGGACGCCTCGCACGAGACGGGCGCCGTCTACTACCGATCTCCGCTGAATCTCGGGATCCCGAGGAACGTCAATCTTGGTCTCGCCACTGCGCAGCGCCTTGAATACGACTACGTCGTGATATCGAACTCCGACGTCATCTATGCAGCCAACTCGGTTCAGGTGCTGCTCGACGTCATCTCCCAGTCGCCCCGCGCGGCCTCCGTCACGGCGTGGTCGACGAATGTCGATCCGTACTCCCTTCCGAACGGCACCGAGCTCTACGTCGAGACGCAGGAGGTCGCGGATCAGATCGGGGTGACGCTTGCGGCCGAGTTCGGGTCGGAGACGCTGGAGATCCCGGCGGGGATCTCGTTCGCGATGATCATCCCGGTCGCCGTCCTGCAGACGGTGGGACTGATGGACCCGGTGTTCGGTCGAGGCTACGGTGAGGAGTCGGATTGGTCAGCGCGCGCCACCAACGCGGGCTATGAGCACCTCCTCGCGCAGGGTGCGTTCGTGTACCACKCCGGGCGCGGATCCACCCTTCCGGCCGGCGTGATCCCAAAGCATGACATCGCCGACTGGGGCAACCAGCACATCGTCGATCGCCGATCGCCGATGTTCCGCTGGGGTGTCGACGGGTTCCTCCGTGCCGGACTTCTCGAGCAGCGGCAGATGTCGGCGGTTCGAGCGATCATCGTCGGCGCTGCGCTCAACGGGGGCTACGCGGTGATCGACCCAGCCCACGACTGGGTGGACATCGACCCTTCCATCGTCTCCGTGGCGATCCGCTCTCGGACCTATGAACTCTGCACCGCGCACTGGTGCGGGTTCACGACCGAGATAGACACGGATACGATCCATGTGCTCGCCGCCATCCGGACGTTCTTCGGAGGGGCAGCGCCGGTGTACACGAATCTGCCTCGGGCGACGTGGGAGAGTGCCGCGCAGTTCGGCTACCCCGTAGGCCTGTGAGATGGCGGTAGGGAGTCTCGCAACCGCATTCGATCCTCGGCATAACTCGATCGGGTTCCTCCGCTGGCTGATGGCCTTCATGGTCATCTTCTCGCATGCTGGCCCGGTTGCCGGGCTCTTCCAGGGCGCCGACATCGGTTCGCAGTGGGGTGCCGAGACATCGCTAGGCGGCGTCGCCGTAACCGGCTTCTTCTTCCTCTCGGGGATGCTCATCACACGGAGCATGATGAACTCGAAGTCGCCGGTGCGCTACCTGTGGCATCGTGTCGCGCGTATCTTCCCCGCGTGGTTCCTCATCCTGATCGTCACCGCTTTCGCGCTTGCCCCGCTCTCATGGATCTACGACCAGGGCTCGATTCGCGGGTTCTTCTCGGTCGAGGCTGATTCGCCGTGGACGTACGTCTACAACAACTTCAMGTTGGTGCTGAACCAATGGGCGATCGCCGGCACCGGCGCTGACACGCCCGCTGTGCAGCACGGTTACAACACCTGGAACGGGTCTGCATGGACCCTCCTGTACGAGTTCGCCTGCTATCTCGCGGTGCTCGGGCTGGGTCTCATCGGCGCACTGGCGGGACGCGTCGTGGGAGCTCTGGCGGCAGCGGGTGTCCTGCTGCTCAGCACCCTGCAAGCAGTGCACGCAATCCGCAGGTGCTGCAGTTGGCCGCTCCGTTTGCTTTCGGCACTCTCGTCCAGCTCTACATCCACCGAGTGCCATTCGATGACCGGCTTGGCATYGGCATGCTCATCGTCGCGGCGCTCTGCTGGTGGAKGGGCGGCTGGTTCCTGCTGGGGCAGTACGCTTTCGCCTACGGTTTGATCTGGTTCGGAAGCCGGGTCAAGGCGCTCTCGGGATGGGACCGCCGCGCTGACCTGTCGTACGGCATCTACATCGCGGGCTGGCCGGTCATGTTCCTCGCGGCGGACCTCGACATCCAGTCAGCCGGCTGGTTCGTCTACCTGCTCGTCGTCACCGTGGCTGTTCACGTGTACGCCTTCTTGAGCTGGGTGCTGATCGAGAAGCCCGCGCTCGATCTCAAGAACTGGATGCCGCGCTGGCTGGCAGGGTTGGGAAACTGGACGCCCGTCGCTCCCAAGGGGGGCGGGGACGGCATATTGACGAGAGTGCGCTTCGTGCCGCTGATGATCCTCGTGGCGATGACCGCGGTGTTGGTTGTCATCGGCGCTCTTCGGCAATGAGATCAGGAAGGCTGTTATGAGCAAGACGGTAGTCATCACCGGTGCGGGCGGCTACGTCGGACGGCATGTCGTCAATGCTGTTGCCGACCTGGGATTCCAGAGCGTGGCGATCGTGCGACAGATTCGGGACGGGCACCAGGATCCGCGGGTCCAGGTCGTCGAGGCCGATGTGCTTGACGCGGCGTTCGATCTGAGCTCCGTCGTGCCGCTGAAAGAGGTGGCCGCCGTGATCCACTTGGCGTGGCAGGACGGATTCGTCCATAACGCCCCGTCTCATATGGAGAACCTCTCTGCGCACTATCGCTTCCTCGTGGGGCTCGCCGATGCGGGCGTCCCGCGGATCGCTGCGCTCGGAACCATGCATGAGGTGGGCTTCTGGGAGGGAGCCATCACGGCGGACACCCCGACGAACCCGGCGTCGCTCTACGGGATCGCGAAGGACGCCCTGCGCCGGTCCACGTTCCTCAGCATCGGGGACCGCGCGGAGTACGTGTGGCTCCGTGCCTATTACATCCTCGGTGACGACCGGCGGAATCGATCCATCTTCACCAAGCTGCTCGAGGCCTCCGATCGCGGCGAGACGGAGTTCCCCTTCACGACCGGCAAGACGCTCTACGACTTCATCGATGTCGCCGAACTGGGGCGTCAGATAGCTGTGGCCGCCACCACACCGGGGATCACCGGCGTGTTGAACACCAGCTCGGGTGAACCCGAATCCCTCGCCAGCCGCGTTGAGCGGTTCATCGGCGAGCATGATCTCGGGCTGCGCCTCCAGTACGGCGCCTTCCCGGACCGCCCCTACGACTCGAGCGGGTCCTGGGGCGACGCCACGGCCATTCGATCGCTGATGGCGCGATACTCATCGGCGAATAAGGAGAGATGATGTCACTGGAGTACGGCAAGCCCCTGGCGGCGCACCACACACCGATCCCCGGGGTGCTGCTTTTCGACCTTCCCGTGCACGGCGACAACCRCGGGTGGTTCAAGGAGAACTGGCAGCGGGAGAAGATGCTCGCCCTCGGCCTGCCCGACTTCGGCCCGGTGCAGAACAACATCTCATTCAACGACGCGATCGGCACGACGCGCGGCATCCACGCGGAACCCTGGGACAAGTTCATCTCCATCGCGGTGGGATCGGTCTTCGGAGCGTGGGTGGATCTTCGGGCCGGCGACAGCTTCGGCGCGGTGTTCACCGCCGAGCTGGATCCCTCGACGGCGATCTACATCCCCCGCGGAGTCGGGAACTCGTTCCAGACCCTCCAGGAGAACACCGCCTACTCCTACCTGGTCAACGACCACTGGAGCGCCGACAAGGTCGGAGAGTACTCGTTCCTCAACCTCGCTGATGAGACGGTGAAGATCCCGTGGCCGATCCCGCTGGAGCGGGCGGAGCTCTCGGAGAAGGATCGACTGCACCYGCGTCTGGCCGAGGTCACCGCCGTCTGACCGCGAGAAGGGGGAGCCRCGYGGCTCCCCCTTCTCGCTCAGATCCTGCCCGTCTTCTACAGCGCGGCGGCGACGTTTCCTTCGACGGCGATGCGCAGATAGCCGATCGCCTGCGGGTCCGCCTCCACGTTGAACGAGGCGGCCTGCATGATGTTGTGCAGGTTCTCTCCGCTGTCGTCGAGCAGGGCTGTATTGACGAAGTACTTTCCGCCACCGAAGGACGGGCTTTTCAGGCGGAACACGACCTCGCAGCCGCCCTCGACAACGGGCACGGGAGTCCCGAGCCAATCGGTCCCGGTCACGTAGATCTTCTGCCCCATGGTGTCGTCGATCTGGAGCCGACAGCTCCAGGACTCGAGCTGATCAGCCGCGACGGTGACACGGATCTCCAGGTCATCGCCAGGCTGCAGGGTCTCGCGCGCGTCGCGACCCACCGCAACAGCCGCCACCCGGGTGATCGCGCCGGCACGCCGTTGGGCCTGGCTCGAGACGGCGCTGCGCTCTGCGATCCGGCGCTCCTCCAGCAGATCACGGAACCGGGAAACCGCAATCGACGGGTTTCCGTCGTACACCACTCGTCCGGCATCCAGGAGGACGCAGCGATCGCAGAGATCGACCACCTGGTCGAGTGAGTGGCTGACGATGATGATGGTGCGTCCCTCACGCTGGAAGTCGCGAATGCGATCCATGCATTTACGCTGGAACGCTTCGTCCCCGACGGCGAGCACCTCATCCACGAGCAGAATATCCGGGTCCGTGTGCACCGCGACCGCGAACGCGAGACGCACGTACATTCCGGATGAGTAGAACTTCACCTGGGTGTCGATGAAGTCTCCGATAGCCGCAAACGCGACGATGTCGTCGAAGCGCTCTTCGGTCTCTTCGCGACTCAGACCGAGCACAGACGCATTCAGGAAGATGTTCTCCCGGCCGGTCAGGTCCGGATGAAAGCCCGCGCCCAATTCCAGCAGTGCGGCGAGCCGACCCCGCTCCTGGACCGATCCTGCGGTGGGTTCGATGATGCCGCCGATCACTTTCAGCAGGGTGCTCTTGCCCGAGCCGTTGTGACCGATAAGGCCGATCGTCTCGCCGGCGAAGATGTCGAGCGTCACGTCCCGAAGGGCCCAGAACTCGCGTCGATATTGACGCCCGGGCCGACCGAGCGTGACGATCCGCTCCTTGATGGACGAGTCCTTGCGGACGGTGAATTTCTTGGAGACGTCCTCGATTTTCACGACCTCCGGCGCAGTGGCGGGGTCAGTGGTTCGCGGCGAGTGGGAACCTGGCATGTATTACAGCTCCTGGGCGAAGTTTCCCTGCAACCGGATGAAGACCCGGTGGCAGACGAAGAGCAGGACGATGCCGACAATCAGTGCGATCACGAGCCGCAGGAGAAGCGCGACGGGCCAATCGTTCTGCTCTCCGGCGACCCAGAAAGCACGCTGGAAGCCCAGCACGGCGAGAGTCAGGGGATTGTTCGTGTAGAGCTGCAGGAGGAACGGGGAGGTCACCAGGGTCTTGACCATCTCCCACGAGTAGACGACCGGGCTGAGCCAGAACAGAAGCATGGTCACGACCTCGACCAGATACTGGGTATCGCGCAGGTAGACGTTGACTGCGCTGAACAGGAGTGCGAGGGCTGTTCCATAGACGACGAGGACGAGCAGCGCCGGGAAGAAGTAGAGGATCTCCCAGTGGAGAGGCGGCTTCCCGACGAGGAAGGTGGCGCCCACCAGAACGATGAGCTGGATGGCGAAGTTGAACAAGGCCGACCCGACGCTCGACAGCGGGAAGACCTCGCGCGGCAGGTAGACCTTCTTCACCAGTCCGGCGTTGCTGAGGAGCGAGCCAGTGCCTCCGACGACGATCTCGGTGAAGAGTCCGACCGCGGAAAGACCCGCGAAAATGTAGACCGCGAAGTCCGGGATGGACTTGGCGGCGCCGAGGAACTGCCCCATCACGATGAAGTAGATGCCCAGCTGAATCAGCGGTCGTATCAGCGACCAGAAGAAGCCGAGCGTGGAGTCCTTGTACCTGGCCTTGAGATCCCGGCGAACCAGCAGTCCGAGCATCTCGCGCTGTGAGAAGAGGTTCCGGAGGGCGCCCCACCCTGCTCCCCTGCCGCTTTGACCGCCGACGGGACCGAGCGGCGTTGCTTCCAATCGCTGCAGGCGCGCCGCGGCGTCCTCATCTGACGTCAACATTTCCACAAGTCTACCGTGACCAACTTCAGCGAACAGCGACCACCAGATCGCGCGGAGTCAACAGACCGAGGGGTGTCTCTCGACGGCAGACCGCCGCTCCTGGTCACTGCCCCTTGCTGGCGTAGAACGCTTCGACGCCGTCCTTGCTGGGTGCCCACCACGCTTCGTTATCGCGGTACCAGTCGATGGTCGCGGCAATGCCCGCTTCGAAGTCCGAGTACTGCGGGGTCCAGCCCAGTTCCCTGCGGAGCTTGGTGGAGTCGATCGCATAACGGAGGTCGTGTCCCGCCCTGTCGGTGACGTGGTCGTAGCCGTCCCGAGGCTGTCCCATAGTTTCGAGGATGAGCTCGACGACGTCCTTGTTGCTCTTCTCCCCGTCTGCACCGATCAGATATGTCTCACCGATCACGCCCTTGTCGAGGATGGTGAGCACCGCGGAGGAGTGGTCGTCGGCGTGGATCCAGTCCCGCACGTTCTCGCCGGCGCCATACAGCTTCGGGCGGACCCCGCGGATGACGTTCGTGATCTGGCGCGGAATGAACTTCTCGACGTGCTGGTACGGGCCGTAGTTGTTCGAGCAGTTGCTGATTGTGGCCGCCACCCCGAAGGAGCGCACCCACGCACGCACGAGCAGGTCGGAGCCCGCCTTGGTCGACGAGTACGGGGACGAAGGGTTGTAAGGGGTGTCCTCGGTGAATCGAGCCGGGTCATCGAGTTCCAGGTCGCCGTACACTTCGTCGGTCGAGATGTGGTGGTAGCGGGTGCCGTGC
>NZ_JBFULL010000042.1:0-5686 GCF_056400345.1 Microbacterium sp. P5_B6
CCTCTACTCGACGGCACTCGGTGCCCACCACCTCTACATCAATGGTGGCAGCGCCGACGATGACCTGCTCAAGCCCGGATGGACGGCCTACCAGCACCGGATGACGGCGGATGCCTTCGACGTGCTCCCCCTGCTTCGGACGGGCGTCAACGTCATGGTCCTGGAAGTTGCAGGGGGCTGGTACACCGAGAACTTCGGCCATCTCGGCAACAAGGGACACTGGTACGGTGAGCAGCCTTCGGCGGCGGTGATCCTGGAGATGCAGTTCCGTGACGGGCAACGGATGCGAATCGCCACAGACTCGAACTGGCTCACTTCGGCCAACGGTCCGGTCCGCGCTTCCAGCATTTACGACGGCGAGACGTACGACGCGCGCCTTCGCGACGATCGCGTTCACGCGACTTCGTTCGAACCCGATGACTGGGCGCCTGCGAAGAGCGTTCCAACCAGCGTCAAGTGCACTCTGCGAACAGCTCCGCCGGTACGCGTCACCGAACGCCTGCCCCCGGTTTCGGTAGAGCCGCTTGGAGATCGGCGATTCCTGGTCGACTTCGGGCAGAACCTGGTCGGTCGCCTGCGTCTGAAGGTCAACGGATCAGCGGGCGACGAGATCGTCATCCGTCACGCCGAGGTTTTAGCGGACGGCGAGCTCGCGACGGTTCCTCTGCGAGCAGCAAAAGCGACGGATACATACATCCTGGCCGGAGGCGGCCCCGAGCAATGGTCGCCCCAATTCACATTTCACGGCTTCCGTCACGCCGAGATCTCCGGCTGGCCGGACCAAGAGCTTCCCACCGCGGCCGTGACGGCCGAGGTGATCGGAACGGACCTGCGCCGCACCGGCTGGTTCAAGAGCTCGTCCGAGCTCCTGAACAGGTTCCACGAGAACGTTGTGTGGAGTGCACGCGGCAACTTCCTCTCGATACCCTCCGACTGCCCCCAGCGCGATGAGCGTCTCGGATGGACCGGCGATATACAGGTCTTCGCGCCCACGGCGGCGACACTCTTCGACGTCCGCACCTTCCTCGAGAACTGGCTCGAGGATCTGCGGCTGGAACAGGCCGATCGACGGGGCGTCGTTCCTGTCCTCGTGCCAGATCCGCTTCGCGACATCACCACTCCTGTCGCAGGTTGGGGCGACGCAGCTGTCACAGTGCCGTGGGCGCTATATCAGCGATACGGCGACACGGGCATCCTGCGGGCGTCGCTCCCCAGCATGCTCGACTGGGTGAACGTTGTCCGTTCCCGCATGCGCGATGGCATCTGGGAGGGGGACTTCCAATTCGGGGACTGGCTGGACCCCGCGGCGCCGCCGGACGATCCCGGACTCGCGGTCACGGACCACGATCTTGTTGCCACTGCCTACGCATATCGATCGGCATGGATTCTGGCGGAAACGTCCGCGATCGTAGGCGAGACGGAGTCCGCCGCCGCGGCTCGTGAGTGGTCGGAGCAAGTCCGTGCAGCCTTTCTGGCGACGTTCGCAACCTCGCGCGGACGCCTCGTCTCGGACTCCGTTGCTGCGTACACTCTGGCCCTGGCCTTCGGATTGGCGGGCGGCGAAGACCAGCTCACCGCAGCCTGGCGTAGGCGGCTCTTTCACCTTGTCCGCAAAGCCGGATATCGCATTTCGACCGGGTTTCTCGCAACGCCGCTTCTCTGTGACGCGCTCGCAGACGGAGGTCACCCTGAGGCAGCATTGCGGGTGCTGTTGCAGACCGAGCACCCGTCCTGGCTCGCACCGGTGCTCAAGGGTGCAACGACTGTCTGGGAACGGTGGGACAGTCTGTTGGAGGACGGCAGGGTAAATCCCGGCCAGATGACCTCGTTCAACCACTACGCGCTCGGCGCAGTCATCGACTTCGTCCATCGTCGAGTCGCCGGTATCGCGCCGGCCGCCCCGGGCTACGGACGCATCGAGTTCGCGCCCCTGGCGCCAGGCATACTGACGAGCGCGTCCAGCACGATCGATACGCCGCACGGCCGGGCCGCCATCGCCTGGGCTGTTAACGGCGGGGAGTGGATCGGGACAGTTCTGGTCCCCCAAGGCGTGGAAGCAGTCTTCGTCGACCCATTCACGGCAGCGCGAACGCCACTGGACGCGGGCGAACACGTGGTGCGGCTGTTCGCCCCGGTGCGCAGGGAAGTGCCGGCGCCCCTCGAAGGACTGAACACCCCGCTGAGCGTCCTGATCGACGACCTTGAGGCCTACGATGCCGTCGCCGACGCATTGGCCCGACAAGATCCCGATGCTGCCAAAGCGTTCGAGCAGTCGCGCTCGTGGGTGCAGGAGCGGACGGTCGGGTCCGCGCTTGTCTTCCTTCCTCACGCCCTCCAGGACGCTGTCGGCCGACGACTTCGCGAGTTGACGCGCAGCCGCGGTCTGGGTGCGCTGGACCGGACTTCGCCCTCTTGACGCTTCACACCACTACGGAGGCTCACATGACTGATCCACACCGCCGGTTCCAGCAGGGACGTTTCATGCTGTACGGGCGCCCCTTCCTCATCGTCGGCGGCGAGCTGCACAACTCGGGCTCGAGCACTCCCAGCGCGATACAGCGGTCACTGGACGCGGCCGTGGAGGTCGGAGTCAACACGGTCTTGGCGCCCGTGGCCTGGGAACTGATCGAACCGGAAGAGGGCAGGTTCGATTTCGCCATCGTGGATGCGCTCACCAGCGCCGCTCGCGACCGCGGCCTCCACGTCATCCCGCTGTGGTTCGGCACATGGAAGAACGGTATGTCGACCTACACGCCCCAATGGGTGAAGCAGGATCCACGCCGCTTTCCTCGCATCCAGACGGCGGGGGGCGTAGCAATCGAAGCGATCTCCCCGTTCTCACAGAGCGCGCGGGAGGCGGATGCGCGAGCCTTCGCCGCACTGATGCGCCACTTCAGTGAGCATGATGATGGCGAGACGGTGCTGATGGTTCAGGTGGAGAACGAGGTAGGCGTGCTCGGGCAAGCCAGGGATCACAGCCCACTCGCGACGGAGCGCTGGGGTGATCCTGTTCCGATCGAGGTACTGGACGCCGTCCGCCACTCCGGCGCAGGACGTCTTTGGGATGCGGCGCAGCGATCCGGCGATGTCGGGCAGCAGGACTGGCAGACCGTCTTCGGCGAGGAAGCGGACGAGGCCTTTATGGCGACCGCTTACGCGTCGTACCTGAACGAAGTTGCTCGAGAGGGTCGTGCAGCGTTCGAGGTGCCGTTGTACGCCAACGCCTGGGTCGATGCCAACACCGAGAACGACGGCGGCGAGACCTCGTTCGCACTCGGCGGCGGAACGCAACCCGGGGTGTACCCGAGCGGAGGCCCGCTTCGGCACACTGCCAGCATCTGGCGGGCGCTCGCCCCCGCGCTCGACTTCCTCGCGCCGGACCTCTACTTCGGCACCTTCGATGCGATCGCACACGAATATGCATCGATCGACGGCATCCTGTTCATCCCGGAAATGCAATGCAACCGCGTCGGTGTGGAGCAGATGTTCCGGGCGGTGGGGGAGCTGAAGGCGGCGGGCGTGGCACCGTTCGCGTTCGACTTGATGGGGAAGGAGGATCCGCACTTCGCTGACGTGAAAGACGCCTACCGCCTCCTCACGGCGGTGGGACGCGTGATCGCGGAGTACCCGGGCGCGGAGATGCATGGGTTCACGCTGACGGAGACCGATCCGACACGGCGACTCTTCATCGACGGTTCTCTCGAGGTCACCCGCAACCACCTCGCGGAGATCTTCCCCACTCCGAGAAACGGGGTGGGGTGCATCGCTCGCGTCGCAGAAGACGAATACTTCGTCATCGGCCGGGGGTTCGCCATCAGGGCGCTGAACCCCGCCGGCCGAAGGGCCGGCTGGCTAAGCGTCGAAGAAGTCGAATGCGGCACTGATGCGTGGGAGGTGCGCCGTCGCCTGAACGGCGATGAGATCGGCGGCGGTGAATGGATTCGACTACCCGCGATCGAGCAGCTTCAATCCGAGGCCTTTCCGATCCGTCAGAACACGGAGACCACCGGAGTGCTGCGGATTCGGACCTACGTCTATTGATCGCCGGCGCTAGGCGTTTGGTGCGACGGTGCCAACGGCGTTGACGCGGTCGAGTCGCGCGCGACCAGCGTCGACGGCAACTCCACGCGCTCGAAGTCTTTGGTATCGCGCAGACGCAGCTCCTTCACAAGTTCGACCGCACGTCCCGCCATTTCCCGCAAGGGTTGCTGCACCGATGTGAGTGGGGGCGCGGCTGCCGCCGCACGGGGCTCATCATTGAATCCCACAACCCGGAGGTCCTCGGGAATACGACGACCCAAGCGGCTCGCGGCCCGGTAAACGGCGAACGCCATCTCGTCGTTGCATGCGAATACTCCCGTGGGTGCGCGCGCAGCGGCGAGCGCCCTGAGCATCGGTTCGGTGACGACGGCCTCGGTCCATTGCCCATCAATGTGATCGACACGAGCCTCGGGAGCGAGCTCCGCAATCGCCTTCCGAAAACCCTCCTCCCTCGCCCGGCCGAACCGGTACGCCGGCGTTCCGGTCACGACGATGAAGTGGACGGCCCCGGATTGGATCAGATGGGCACCGGCGTCGTAACCGCCCTGCCAATCGGTGGTCCCGACGCTCGCCAACTCACCTTCCGGGTCCGATCGCGGTTCGAGCAGCACAATCGGGATGCGCAGACCGCGGAGCTGATCGAGCTGGGTGTGGGTGGGACGGATGATGCCGATGATCACACCGGACGGCCGGCGAGTAGCCACTCGGGTTGGCCAGTCGTCCGCCGGGTCGTCACGCTCCAGGGTGAGGACGAGATCGAAGCCCAACCGGAACGCCGCATCACGCGCCCCAGTCGTGACCGCATCCGTCCACGCGTCGTCGAAGCTGCCCAGGACGAGCTCGATGAGGCGTGGGTCCAGCGCCGTGGGTCGCCCCCGCTTGACTCCCGTCGGGTCGTAATTGAGGGCACGGGCAGCTTCGAGGACCCGCTCGCGTGTCTCGCGCTTGAGGTCTCCCCGCCCGGCGAGCACGCGTGAAACCGAAGAGACCGACACGCCGGCTGCAGCCGCAATGGTCTGCAGTGTCACAGCGCCATCGCGATCTTCATCCATGCACGGCCTCCCAGCTTTTGCGCAACGAACCTGACGCGGCTTAAACATACTGGCGAAGCCGCAGGCGCACGAAGAAATTGCCGGACGATACGCCACCCAGGCGGAACAATCCCTGCCGGAATGCATATTGCGCAACTGAGTAGCACGGGGCGATCCCACCTGACATCTTTGACTGCGCGCTCCTTCCTAGGTGATGAGTGCGACACCACCCAAGATGTTGGAGAAGCGATGAAGCGACGACTTGCGACCTTTGCGATTGCAGGAGCTCTGGTGCTCGGGTCGGCTGCGCCGATAAGCGCCGCCGCGGCGGAAACCGACTGCAAGAGCGCGTCGGCGGGCGGGCCCATGTGGATCGACACGATCTGCACCGACCCCGTCTACGGGCAGCCTGTCATCGACGCTCGCACTGACGTGACTGCGCCCGCACTGTCCCACCTCGTCGAGGGTCACTTCGAGGGGACGAATGTCACCTTCCGAGTCTTCCTTCCGCCGGCGGCGGACTGGGAGGGCCGGTTCTATCAGTTCACCTACCCCACGGACGGCCAGGAGCCGGTCGACAGCGTGCTGTTCGGTGCCACGCACGGGGGCTACAC
>NZ_JBFULL010000043.1:0-5178 GCF_056400345.1 Microbacterium sp. P5_B6
GTCCTTTCGCCACGGGGCTCCATACGAGACTTCCGATCTGCTGATCCTCAAGCAGTCCGAACATCTCTCGCTCATCCTCTCGAGCAAGGAGGCTGTATTGGTGCTGCATGCTGACGAACCTGCTCCAGCCGTTGAGGTCGGCCGCGTACTGCATCTTGGAAAGTTGCCATGCCCACATCGACGATGCGCCGATGTAGCGCACTTTGCCCCCTCGGACGAGGTCATGAAGCGTCTCCATCGTCTCGTCGACAGGCGTGAGCGGATCGAAGCGATGGATCTGATAAAGGTCGATGTAGTCAGTGTTCAAGCGGYGGAGCGAGCGTTCGACCTGTTGGAGGATCGCGCGACGGGAAAGACCGGAGCCGCCCGGACCAGATTCCATCGGAAAGTAGACCTTCGTCGCCAGCACGACGTCCTCTCGGCGGCTGTATCGCTGGATCGCTCGCCCGACGATCTCTTCTGAACTGCCGCTTGCATAGGAGTTTGAAGTGTCCCATAGGGTGACCCCGAGCTCGACTGCGGCGCGAAAGATCTCGCTGGCGCGGTCCTCATCGAGCATCCACGACATTTGGCTGCGCGCTGTATCGCCAAAGCTCATGCACCCCAGCGCGATTTTGCTGACTTCGAGCCCAGAGTTCCCGAGTCGTGTGTATTGCATTCCGGGCCTACCTGGTCGCGGCGATTTCGAGCACGTCGTAGGACTCTTTCGCCTGACGCAATGCGGACTTGATGAAGTGATATTGAACCCCGATCATCAGCAAGGGTGCCTCGTTCTCGATGGCCCAACGCTGTTCTTGTGCCGTCCACGCGGGAAACAGCCACGACTTGCCGGCTGCCTTGAACGCGCTCACGCAACGGATGACATCAGCCCAGTCCTCTCCCGATTGCGCGTAGGTTCCGCGTCCACTCATCAGGGCGAGATCACTGGTCCCGATCTGAAACCCGTCCACTGTCGGCAGCGCGGCGATCTTCTCGATATCCCGGACTGCATCCGGGTGCTCGACGAGCGGGAAGCACTGAGTACTGACGTTGAACGCCTCCGTCTGCTCGACCGACCAGGAGTCGTAGTGGAACGTGCGCCCTCCGGAGAGGCTCCGATCCCCGAGCGGCGGGTATTTGGCATGAGCGGTGACTGCGGCGGCGTGATCGACGTCTCGAATGTGGGGAATGATGACGCCGTCGGCGCCGAAGTCGAGCGTCTGCTGGATCGGCTCCTGTGCCGGTCCGAGCACTTTGGCCCATACGTCCAGGCCCAGCCCCTTAAGCAATGGGATGAAGTATTCGAGGTTTCGCAGGTCGAACATGCCGTGTTCGACATCGAGAACGACGAAGTCGAACCCGAGTCCCGCCACAATCTCAGCGAGCGGCGCGCTCGAATCGGTCAGCCAGAATCCCGTTCGGGGCTTATAAGACATCGCCACTCCTATGCATGCTTCGTRTATACATGAAGTCTATCAATACCCGAAGTGCGCACGCCACGCAATCCCTGTTACGAGGGAGTGGAACTGAACTCCGCAGGGGTGATCTTCAGGTGGGCCCGCAGAGCTGCCTCCGCGGCCGCGGCGTCATGTGCAGCCAGGGCGTCAGCGATCGCGTGGTGTTGAGTTCGGTTGGCCGCGACCCACGACTCCGATCTCATCGACGACTTCGAGCGGTTGATTGCCGCCCACGAATTGGTTCGCCACAACGACTCGAAGAAGTCGATGATCGGTCGGTTGTTGAGCGTCCCGATCAGCGCGGCGTGAAATTCCCTGTCTGCATTGAGGTACTCCAGGTTCCTCTCGAGAGAGGTGAAGTCTGTGATCCCATCCATCACTTTCAGGTTCGCGACCATCTCGGCGGGCACATCCCGGTCACCGGCGCAGAACTCGGCGGCGGCGAACGCTTCGATCATGAACCGCGCATGGAATGCCTCGTAGAGATGACTGGAGTTCAACTCCCGAACCTGTGCCCCACGTCGGGGGACGAGACTGATGAAGCGTTCACCCTCGAGCCGGTTGAACGCCTCGCGCGCCGGTGTCCTCGATACACCGGCGGCTTCGCAGACGGTGGCCTCGTCGATGAAGGTCCCTCCGGAGAGGGTGCCGTCGAGGATTCGCTCGCGCAGCCAGGTGTATGCCTTGTCAACGGCTGTCTGCTTCATGTGCCTCTCTCTGTCCTCCTGTGTCACTCAAGCCCACGCCCACAGGTGACAAGCATTCTGACAGATCCTCGCGTGCGTGGACACGGAACGTGCATGAAACATTCTTGTTGCATGTGCGTAGCAGACATGGAATACTCTCGAAACACACGCAACACATGCACCATACACACTTCATGTATACATGGTGCAGACAGCGTGAGGCCGGACTGTCGAGGGAGATAGGGAAGCGATGCGAGTAAGCATTGGTCAGATCGCGAGCACTGAGGACAAGGTTGCCAACCTGGCCGCGATTACGTCTTCGGCGGAACGAGCCGCCACTGACGGTTCGGCGCTGCTCGTTCTGCCGGAAGTGTCCATGTACTTCCGTCACGAGGTGGACAGTCTCTGGGGTGAGAACGCGGAGACCATTCCCGGCCCCTTCACCACCGCTGTCGACGAGGTCGCCGCGAGATGGCGAATAGCCATCGCCGTTGGCATGCTCGAGAAAATTCCCGCGGACGATCGAGCGCACAACACGATCTACGTCACTTCGAGTGAGGGCAAGCAGATCGGCGTGTATCGCAAGGTACACCTCTACGACGCATTTGGATTTCGTGAGTCGGACGTCATCGCTCCATCCGGGGATCCCGGCTCGCTCCTGTTCGATCTGAACGGAATCCGGTTCGGAGTCATCACATGCTACGACCTGAGGTTCCCTGAGAGTTCGAGAGCCCTCGTGGATGAAGGAGCCGACGTCATCCTCCTTCCCTCCGCCTGGACGCCGGGCGTTCGCAAGGAAGACCACTGGGAAACGCTCGTCAGAGCCCGAGCGATCGAGAACACGGTATTTGTCGTAGCAGCCAACCAGGCGGTGCCCCAATCGACGGGCGGCAGCCTGGTCGTGGACCCGATGGGGATCGTGCTCGCTCAACTTGTCGAGGGCAGTGAGACGCGCACCGTCGAACTGGACGAGGACAGGGTCTCCGCCGTGCGCCTGACCAACCCCTGTGTCGCAAACCGCCGTTTCCGCGTCGAGCGAACCGCCGACGTAGGCGCCTAAGAGAGGACGACCAATGTTTCGAATCGGCCCTACCCCCGACCTCCTCTCTGAGGAACTGGTTGACCGCGCTCGCCTGATCGAGCCGGCGACGATCGGTCATGTCCTCGAGTACGGCTTCGCGCTCGGGATTCGCTCAGTCACCACCGCTGCATCCTTCGTCGGGACCGCAATCACAGTGCGTACGTCAGGCTCGGACAGCACCGCGCTGCACTATGCCGCGGACCTGGTCCAGCCCGGTCACGTTGTCGTTGCAGACATGGGCGGCGAAACCGAACGAGCCTGCGTGGGGGCGATGGTGTCGTTCGCACTTGAACTCCGGGGCGCCGCGGGAATCGTGATCGACGGCATGGCGACCGACATCGCGGACCTGGAAGCTGCAGGCGTGCCGGTTTTCAGTCGGGGACTGAGCCCCATGGCCACGCGGATTCTTGGGCAGGACGGCGATGTGAATCTTCCAGTGTCGATCGCCGGGACCATCGTGCGACCCGGAGATCTCGTCATCGCCGACCGCAACGGAGTCGTCTTCGTCGACCCTCATAGCTTCGCTGAGATGTACGACCACCTCATCGAACTGCAGGAAATGGAACCACCCTCTCGTGACGCCCTCCGTGCCGGCGCCCTCCTCGCGGAAACCTTCGGCGCGGCGGATCACATTCGGCGAAGCGGGGTCTTCGTCGACGGTCTCTGGACGTAGAGACCAAATCAACCTCTAATAGCCACCATCACCGAGAAAGAACAATTATGAACAAGACCGTTCGCGCCACAGCTGCGCTCATGGCGACAGCCGGTGTCATGGCACTGGCCGCCTGCTCGTCCCCGAGCCCAACCACCCAGGAAGCTCAGACCGAGGTGCAGAAGGTGATGGGCTCCGTCGAGTATGACTGCGCAAACCCCAACACCGACACCGTCACAGACGTCAGCGTCGCAGCACTACCGATCGTGAGCAACGGCGCCCTGTTCGCGGCTGACGACGCCGGTCTGTTCGAGAAGCACGGAATCAATGTCGAGTTCCAGACGCTCAGCGCCMTTCCGGCAACGATCTCCGCTGTACAGGGCGGCGCCGTCGACTTCGCGTTCACGGGCACCCTTGCAACCTTCCAGGCGATCGACCAGGGTATTCCGCTGACCATCGTCTCGCCGTTCGCCGGGATCGCGCCCGGGTACTGGGACAAGATGCAGGCAGGCGAGGAAGGCTACGAGCGTGAAATCACCGCGCTCCTGGTCGCCCCGGATAGCGGCATCGAAGATCCGGGTGACCTTGACGGCAAGACCGTCGCGGTCGGCGATGCAAAAGGCCAGGCCGAACTCACCACGCGCCACGTGATCGCCGAGCACGGCGGCGATCCCGACTCGGTGAAGTACGTGGTGATGGGCTACGCCGATGCGATCAACGCCCTGATGGCGGGGCAGGTCKATGCGGCCTACTCTGCTGAGCCGGCGATGACGGCCGCTGAAGAAGCGGGCTACGAGATCATCTCGTGGCCCGGCGTCGAGACCTTCCACGAAGGACCGACCTCCGCCTTCGTCGCATCGAGCGACTTCGTGATGAAGAACCCCGAGATCGTCGCGCGGTTCAACTGCGCCATCCGGGAGGCGACGGCCCTCGGACGGGAGGACCCGGACCTCGTTCGCGAGACAACTGCGCGCGAGCAGGGTGTGGATCCTGCGACGCTCGCGAACGCAGTCGTGCCGTACTACTTCACCACCGTCGACATGGCGGGTCTTGAGCGTTTCTATCAGCTCGAGAAGGACGCCGGATTCATTACCTCAGACATCGATCTTGAGGCGGTTGTGATTCCGCAGGCAGTCAACGAGTAAGCCCGTCGGCCAGTCAGAGAGCGAATCATGAACAGAAAGAAAGCCTTGGTGACGCTCACCAAGATCATCGGCGGCATCGTCGGGTTCGCGCTCTGGCTGGTCGTCTGGCAAGTGGCGACCACGGTGGGACCACTGGCCGGAATCTCCGGAATTCCCACCATGACAGCCGCCATCAGCG
>NZ_JBFULL010000044.1:0-4692 GCF_056400345.1 Microbacterium sp. P5_B6
AGGCCGACGGGACCATCGATCGGACATCGATGCTCCAGCCGGGATCAAGCGAAGCGAACCCGATGTTCGGTCTGCAGTACTTCGACACCTATACCAGCTACGGCAACCCGAACGGCGAGACCTGGCGGCCGCAGTTCAACTACGACGGCTTCCAGTACATCCAGGTCACGGGACTCCCGGAAGGCTTCACGCCGACTGCGGATCTCATCACGGGACTGCAGACCGCGGCTACGCCGCCCGAGGCGGGAACACTCGAGACGAGCAGCGACAGGGTCAACCGCATTCACCAGATGTCGCACTACTCGATCATGAGCAACATGCAGTCGATCTTCACCGATTGCCCCAACCGTGAGAAGTCGGGCTGGCTCGCGGACATGATCCAGTCCATGCCGGCGATCGATAAGCACTACGACATGGCGGCCTTCCTGCGATCCACGCAGCGGAACACCATCGAGGGGCAGTTCACCACGGGAACGAATGCCGGCTTCACGCCCGGTATTGCGCCGAACGACGAGAACACCGGTACGGGGTTCGGAAACGACCTCAACTGGAATGGTGCGATCGTCCTGACTCCGTATGTTCTCTACAAGAACTATGGCGATCAGGAGACGGTAGCCACTTCGTGGCAGGCGATGGAGTTGTTCATGGACTACATCCGCACCCGTAGGACGACCGCGGCGAATCAGTACATCGTCGACAATGGGCTGGGCGACTGGGCCGCAGGCGACCAGACGACTCCGCGCGCTCTGACGGCGACGAGCGGTTACTACCTTTTGGCCGCGCGCATGGCAGAGATGGCGGGCGTGCTTGGTAACACCGAGCGACAGGCCTACTACTCGGGTCTCGCGGAGAACATCAATACCGCGTTCAACGACCGGTTCTTCAATCCGACGCTCGGGTATTACACCAACACGGGTGCCACGGGAACGGCGACCACACAGGCCAACCAGGCACTTCCTCTGGACTATGGCATGGTGCCCGCTGGCAAGGAGCAGGGTGTGCTCGACAAGCTCGTCGAGCAGATCTATTCCTACAACCCCTTCGGTGGTAAGGCGCACACGAGCGGTGGCACCGTCGGCCTCGGCCCGATCGTGCGCGCGTTGCAGGACGGCGGCCGCGACGACGTGCTCTGGGACATGCTCCAGGAGGACACGCGTCCGAGCTACGGCTTCTTCATGCAGCCCACTGTCGCCCATCCGAACGGCGCGACCACGATCCCCGAATACTGGGACCTGCACGACTCGCAGAACCACATGATCCTTCTCCAGACGGATGAGTGGTTCACGACGGGTCTGGCTGGAATCCAGCAGGCGGAGAACTCGATCGCCTACAAGCGCTTGGTCATCAAGCCTCGCGTGGTCGGTGACCTGAACCATGTCAAGGGCACATACAACAGCCCGTACGGCACTATCGCCAGCGAATGGACAAAGGGCGCCGACGGAGCACTCCGTCTCGACGTCACAGTTCCGTCCGGCTCCACCGCGGAGATCTGGGTGCCGACCACAGGCAAGACCAAGCCCAAGGCGACGAACGGCGCGAAGGTCGTCCACACCGTGGACGGCTACACCGTCTACGAAGTGCGTCAGGGAAGCTACACGTTCAGGGCATAAGCTCCTGATCTGATGTAACGGGGCCGATCCGGCTCGGGCCACAGTGGTGGCCCGAGCCGGATTTACGTATCGCGGGGTTAGTCGCCTACCCAGCAGAGCGCGCAGGAACTCGTTGACCTTCTCCGGACTCACATCGAGGAAGACGACGGCCCCAACCCACACCAGCTGTTGTGGCACCGCAGCAACGGTTCCTCTCAACGAGCTGACGATTCCCGTAAGGCCCGCCCGGGGTGGATTTGCAGTCTGGTGCGTCTTGCGGGACAGGGGGTAATTCCAGATAGGAATCCGCTGGTGCGGGTCTTTCCGTTGGCGCTGCATTCCCTGCTTGCCGAACATCCGACCGCTTGTATCCGGCTCCACCAGTATTGACCCTGGGGAGGAAAACAGTGCCGCGGAGCGGCTCGTTCAGACGGTCGCATGCCGAATCGTGGTGCTCGCCGCGGTCGGCCCATTGGTGATGCGGTTGGTAGAGCAGCGTACGATCCGCGCCGCCCGCATGAAATGCCGGGGCAGCCGATAGCCCGTCGCGGTTGCTAGGGCAAACTTCCCAATGTCGGGCTTCCCACGCATACTAAATATCGTCCCGATGTTCTAGCCGCGAGAGGATCAGATGCGCGCGACCCTCGTTCGCTCGGCCGGTCCCACCGACCTTCGTCGCTACGTCGTGCGTCGCGGCATCCGTGTCGCCCCGGTCGCAGTCGCTGCGGGTTTTCCGAGCCCGGCGCAGGATTACTACAACGKGGACATCGACCTCACCGAGATGCTCGTGGACGACCATGCCGCTACATTCATCGTCCGCGTGTCCGGCCACTCCATGACAGGCGCCGGCATCGACAACGGCGACGAACTGCTGGTGGACAGGTCGAAGACCCCCAGGGACGGGGATGTCATCGTGGCCATCCTGGACGGCGAGCTCACCGTTAAGCGTCTGCTCCTAACTGGAGGCGGCGTGGTGCTGAAAGCCGAGAACGCCGAGCATCCCGACATCGAGGTTGCGGAACTCAGCGAGCTGCAGGTCTGGGGTGTCGCCACCTACTGCCTGCACCACCTGCGGCGACCCTGATGCTCGCCCACGTCGACGTGAACTCGGCGTACGCGAGCTTCGAGCGTGTCTTCCGACCCGACCTCGCCCGCGTGCCGCTGGTGGTGCTGTCCAATAACGATGGCATGGTCGTCGCGGCCAGCCGGGACGCGAAAGCGATGGGCCTGGACCTGGGGGAACCCTGGTTCAAGATCCGCCCACACGCGCAACGCCTCGGCGTGGTCGCGGTCAGCTCGAACTACGAGCTGTACGGCTCGATGAGCGCCAAAGTCATGCAGGTGCTGTCCCGGTACACCGCTGACCTCGACATCTACTCGATCGACGAAGCGTTCCTCACCGTCCCCCCACACATCGTGCGGGAACCCGGGGCGATGCAGGCCTGGGCGCGCGAGATCAAAGACGCCCTCGCCAAACTCCTCGGCCTCCCCGTCTGCGTGGGCGTCGCGAACACCCGCACCACGGCGAAGCTTGCCAACAAGTGGGCGAAGAAGGCAGCGCCGTTCGAGGGCGTGTGCGTGTGGCCGGACATCCCGGCGGAGGATCGGCAGCAGCTGATGGAAYGGCTCCCAGTGTCCGAATTGTGGGGCATCGCGTCCCGGCTGGAGAAACGGCTGAACGCGATCGGGATCACCACGATCGCCGATCTCGCGGTGGCTGATCCGACCGTCGTGCGGAAGAACACGTCGGTGGTGACGATGCGGACCGCGCTCGAGGTGCGCGGCGTGCCGTGCATCGGCGCCGAGCCCAACCACGACGGAAAGAAGCAGCAGCTGATCGTGTCGCGCTCCTTCGGGGAGAAGATCACCACCGTGGCAGAGATGAGGCAGGTGTTCTCCATCTACGCGCAGCGTGCCGCCGCGAGATTGGTGCGGCACAACCAGGTCGCGAAGCTCCTCACCGCGTTCGCCTCCGTTTCCCCGTTCGATGACAATCCCGATAGGGCCAGCGATGGTGGCCGCCGCCATCTGTTCCCGCAGAGCGTGGCGCGGCTCCCCACGCCGACCGCTGACCCGGTGCAGCTGACCAGAGCAGCGCACGCGCTGCTCCCCCAGCTTTCCGATGGAGTCCGGTACGCGAAAGCAGGCATCATGCTCACCGACCTCCGCAAAGCCGACGAGCACCAGACGCTAGACATGTTCCGCCACGCCCATGAGGAACACCACATCGCCGAACTCATGGCGCGCGTGCAGCGGAAGGCCGGCAATGATGCTCTCGGTCTCGGGTACGCGGGGATGCGGCCGGGCCCGAAGTGGCAGATGAAGCGCGAGATGCTGACGAAGCGGGCGACGACGCACTGGGCCGAGCTGGTCACCGTCCGGGCATAGGCCGATGAAGGTTCCCCGAATTCCTCGACACCATACGTCTGCAGACGAGTTCCGCCGCACTTGACCGCGAGGTGCCGCGGGTACGATCGCGCCGTGAGAGTCTTGCGGCGAGCGGCCATGGTCGGCGCCGTGGGGTGTGTACTGGCGGCTCTCGCTACGTCCTGCGTGCCAGCGCCACCACCCGAGGACGCATGGGTGATCACGCCGATCGCGTACGACAATTCACCGGACGGCACGGCCGGCCGCGACATGATCGACGTGACATATCCGATGCCCCACCTCGCCAGCGACTCCGTTGGCGGGTTCTGGACAGAGTCAGCCGGTTCCTGGCTGCACATTGACAACCACGAACGCGCCGCGCGCCGGTTCAACCTTGAAGGTGAGATGCAGTTCCTCAGAGTGCGCGGGATCTCCGCGATCGACTCGACGACGCTCGTGGTGTCGGGCCACTTCGACGGGGAATGGGAAGGCGGACTCTGGCAGTTCGACACCACCACGATGACCTGGACCGACATCCCGACCGACGCCGCCGTTGTCGTGGGCGATGTCGCCTCACTAGGCGACGTCATCTTGTACGTCGAGTACCTCTACGACACCAGCGGAAACGTCAGCTTCGTCGTCCGTCGCCTCGAAGAGGCGGGGGACGATCCCGTCCTCAGCCCGCGGCTGGATCTTCCCGCCGGCGACAACGTGACGATCTCGGTCACACCTGACC
>NZ_JBFULL010000045.1:0-4493 GCF_056400345.1 Microbacterium sp. P5_B6
CGCAACGACATCCTGGGCCGCGACCTGCTGGAACCGACCTTCAAGGCGAGGACGAACGACTGCAAGGTCTTGACCGGTGTCCTCATCGACCCGTACGACGGGACTCGAAGAGACTTCGTCTCTGGGCCGGAGACTTCCGTACTCGTGCAGATCGATCACATCGTCGCGCTGGGGTGGTCTTGGCATCACGGTGCGGATGCATGGTCCGATGAGCGTCGCACCCAGTTCGCGAACGATCCGCGCAATCTTCAGGCCTCTTCGGACGTCACGAACCAGGAGAAGAGCGCCTACGGTCCCAGCGAGTGGCTCCCGCCCGTTCCGGAGCTGCGCTGCGAGTACATCGTGAAATGGGTCGCCGTGCTCGACGACTACGACCTCGGAATCGGCCCTGAGGACAAAGCAGCTGCAGAAGCGGTGCTTGACGGCTGCTAGGCAACAGTCGGTCGGCCATCGCGGCGGTTGCGTGATGTCGCCGGAGTCCTCATGCTCGTCATTCCGCGGGTTTACAGGGTCAGACGGACTGAGCGAATTCCTCTCGTCGTGGCTCCATGTCAGTGCTGACGGAACCCGGCGACAGGCGATGTGGTCACGAGCGTCACCGAAGCGCCGACCTTCTCGAGCGCGGCCTTGGCCTTCTCGGCGGTATCCCTGGCCGCGTCCACAAGTACTGTCTGGGGAGTCGATTCGACGACCGCCTTCGCCTCGGCGAGGCTCAGGCTTGTGAACTCGCGCACGACCTTGATGACGTGAATCTTCTTGTGGCCTGCGACGTGGAGGATGACGTCGAACGACTCCTTCTGCATGATCTCGTCGTTGGCGCCATCGACGKGGACGTCAGCAGCGGCCACCGCGACTCCGCCTGCAGCTGCGATCAATTCCCGGATACCGGGAAAGTCATCGTCCGTCGCGAGCACCCTTTCGAAGTCCTTGCGGGCCATCGCCGTCTTGTTCTCCGCGAGGTAGGCCTGACCGCGCTCGACGTATGCCAGGTTGCGAAGCTCTGCGGGCCTGGAGCGGATACGAAGCGCCTCCTTTGACGCCTCACGCGCYGCCTCGAAGTAGCCTTGCTCGCGCAATGCGCGGGCACGCTGCATCAGCAGATAGGTCGACGGCTCATCCTCGTTGGTGACTCCGTTCGTCAGGTCGACGACGTCGTCCCACCGCCCGACTGCTGCATACAATTCGGCGAGAGACACCGCCGCCATGGTCGTCGGCTCAATCGACTCAACGATCTCGATCGCTCGTGAACGCTCGGAACGCGCCTGTTCCAACTCGGCCAACTGCAGCGCGATTGCGGACCTTGAGATCGGCATCTGCGCGCTCACGCCCTCGGCCACCGTCAGGGTGATTTTCCCGTCGTGCGTGTACGCCCGCAGGAAGGTGTCATTGCTCKGTTCGTATCCCGCCTCGTGGAGCCCATTGAGGATGACTTTCAGCCGATACTCGTCATTCGCGGGGAAAGCCACGAACATCGCCTCGACCATAGAGATCGTGTTCAGCGCCTCGGGATACTTCTCGGCCAGCTCCTCGTACGTCGGCCCCTTCTGGCTGACCATCCTCTTGAAGAGAGCCTTCTCCCAAGCCGGCGAGAACATCCCGGGTTTGTGTGAAGCAGGCCGAGACGGCGCCGGCGGGCGTGTGACCTTACGAGGAGCGGGTTTAGCAGGCCTCGAACCCCTGCTCGAGGAACTCACGTACGAAAGCCCTGTTCCGGGGATCCCGACGGACGTCGTCCGACGCCCACTGCTGCTCGCGCTGACGCGTGCACCCCGAACGCCGGCGCTCACGCCGATCGATTTCGCTGAGATGTTCATTCGCACGCCAGGCGCGATCTTGATCGACTTTCGCATTCTGAAACCCATGGTGATCCTCCCTGGTATGTGTTCGACTCTTCGTGTGTCCGGACGGTCGGATCCGTGCTCGCATCGCTCCCCGTTGGCGGGGGTTGTTCTACATCGCTTCAGCCTTGATCGCGGGACCGAGCTTCACGGCTGGCGACGGAGATCGGCCTAGATTCGGCCGAGCAGCTCGGCCTTCTTGGCCTCGAATTCTTCAATGGTGACGACGCCCCCATCGCGGAGCTCGCCAAGCTGCTTGAGAGTCGCGAGCACATTACTGGCCGAGGATGCCGGGGGCGCGAGCGGCCCGGTCAGCACTTCGGGCTGCACGCTGTCGGGGCCTGCTTGCACCACATGCTTCGCGTTCATCGCCGATTTCACGACGTCGAGGAAGGCAGCGAAATCGTTCGGCGGCGTGAGCCACTTCACCTGCACCTTGTTCCCAGAAGCATGGAACGCAATGTGATGACCCATCATCGACTTTCCATGCTCGAACGATGAGATGTTTCCGAACGGGAAGGATTCGAGATCGAATCCGCCGAGCTTCTTC
Source organism: Microbacterium sp. P5_B6 (assembly GCF_056400345.1). Lineage (NCBI taxonomy): Bacteria > Bacillati > Actinomycetota > Actinomycetes > Micrococcales > Microbacteriaceae > Microbacterium > Microbacterium sp. P5_B6. The sequence goes on from NZ_JBFULL010000045.1 coordinate 2,389, forward strand.
GCATAGAACACGACCCGACGATCAGTCGCGATGAGTATGCCACCTCGAGCGGAGTCGTTGCCCATGATCCTGGTCTCGTATGCCCCCATCACCGAGGCTTTGACAAGCTCGCCGGGTTCGAGATGCTGCTTAGCCTGCTCGAGTAGCTTTTCGGCGTTAGCCATTGGTTTCCTCCGATGAAAGTGACGCGACTGCCGTCCACGCGTCGGGTAGAGCCCTGCGAGGCCGCTGTCGCTAAGCCGGTGATAGTTAGTGTAGCGTTGTGGTCTGACCACACGCTGGGAACGATTGTGTCGTGCACCGTGGGTGCGCGCGAGAGTGCAGATCGCCCGGATCGCCGTGGACCGCGTTGCGACGGCAATCCGCTACCCGACGTCGCACCCACCGCCGCTGTTCGCGCGATCGCCCGCCTCGCGCTCAGATAGCGAGGCACGTCGCACCCCCCTATCGGCCGACGATTGCCGGGGCAGTGGGCCTGCCCAGCGCTGCAGCAGCAGGCTTGCTTCGCGCGGACGTCAAAGGTCGAGGAAGTCGCCGAGCCAGGTCCGAACTCGGAGGAGGCATCCGTCACTGACGGCGCCGGCGATCCCCGTCAGACGTTCCCGGGCGAGGGTGCGTGGCTGCTCCGTCATGATCCACGAGGCGTGCTCGAGACCGCTCGTTCCCTCAACACGCACGTGGTTCGGCCATCCTCGATCGACCGACGTAATCGGCAGGACGATCGCCAGAGTTGTTACCGCGTCGAGGTATCCCTCGGAGGCGACCACGAGAACAGGGCGGTGACCGCCTTGCTCTCGGCCGCGCACAGGCTCGAGGGCGGCCCAGGCTACGACACCGGGCGCGAGCTCGAGGTCAGTCACCTGGCAGGTCGGAGAGTTCTGCGAGCTCCCACGACTCCGACTCCTCGGCGTGAGACGAGCGCTCTTCGATCGAGGACGCCGCGATTGCCTGCTTGAGCGATGCCAGGCGATCGCGGCGGTCCGCGGCATCGGCAAGAACCGCGAGGTGCGCGCCGAGCGTCATGCCCGCCCGCGAGGCCTGCGCCTTGAGCCGGTCACGCAACTCGTCGCTGACCTTGATCGTCGTGGTCATACTTTCAGTATACCGGTGGGCTCAGGGGAGCGGCGGATTGATCGCGGYCTCAAACTCCTTGACGCCAGCGCCGAGGGCGTCCGACATCACGCGTGAAATCGCGTCGACCGTTTCGACGACTCCGCTCGCGATCATGATCTCGTCCCCGCCGTAGAGCAGTCTTGTAAGCGGGGCCTCAGGCGGCGGCTTGGGTGGCGGCTCACCCCCGCTCCACCGGCAGCCACAACTCACACGTGGCCATGCTGAAGTCCGCGGCTCGATCCAGGATCGCCACGAGAGACGGGCCGCGGCGAAGGCGCCACGGATTCGAAGGGAACCAATCGGTGGCGGTCGCGGCCCACGTCGACTGCAAGACCGCCGGATACTCGCCCTCGGCATGGAACACGGCCCACGCGCCGGCATCCAGCTCGATGGCGTCGAGGTCATCCGGCACGAGCGTCTCGCGATCAACGGCGACCCCGTGGAGGTAGGTCAGCTCGCTGCCCTCGGTATAGTCCGGGTCGACATCGGCGCTCACCTGCAGCAGTCCCCGCGGCTCGAGGTTGCTCAACTGCTTGAGACGGACGTGCTCAGCGGCCGGCAACGAAGCGATGAAGGCCTGGATGTGCGGATTGGCGCCCCGATGGATGAGAGGCACGCGGGTCGAGTGGCCGATGAGGCGGAATGGCGGTCGATCGGTGATGCGAGTGTCCATGGGGACGTTCCCTTCGACGGTCAGGCGGAACCTGAGCTGCGGTTGTGAGCGAAGGGGGCCGCCGTCTCGGCGCACGTCGCCGGGACTGACACCGTGAACCGACCGGAACGCTCGGCCGAACGCCTCGCCCGAGCCGTACCCGTACCGCACGGCGATCTCCAGCACCTCATCGCCCGCGAGAACGTCCGCCGCGGCGACCGTCATCCGGCGCCTGCGGATGTACTCCGACAGCGGCATGCCGGCCAGCGATGAGAACATCCGGCGGAGGTGATACTCCGTCGTACCGGCGCCGGCCGCCAACTCCTCGAGGTCGATCTCC
>NZ_JBFULL010000046.1:0-3987 GCF_056400345.1 Microbacterium sp. P5_B6
GCGGCACGGTCACCCTCCCGGCAGACGCCCCCGTGGAATGGATGAACGCGGTCAGCGTGTACGCAAACCGCGTGAACGGATCCGGGTCGGGCGGGTATTCCACGATCAATCGTGAGACCGGCGAGTACACGATCACCGGCTTGGCCCCGGGGGACTATCGGGTGCAGTTCTCCGCGTACAGCTACTGGGACTCCGCTGTCGGCAAGTCCGTGCCGGTGAACCTCATGTCGGAGTACTACGACAACGCCGTCGATTACAACGATGCCACTTTCGTCACGACCGGTGCGGGTGGTCAAGTCTCCGGTATAGATGCCGCCCTCGAATACGGGTCGACCATCAGTGGCACCATCAGTCTTCCAGGGGATGCTCCCGAAGAGTGGTGGAACGCCGTCTAYGTCTCTGCGAGCCCCGTCAACGGAGTCGGATCGGGCGGGTCTCCGTCGATCGACCGAGCCACCGGGCAGTACACGATCACCGGCTTGACCGCAGGGGACTATCGCGTTMAGTTCTCTGCGGGCAGTTACTGGGATGCGGATGCCGGTCAGTCCGTGCCCGTGAACCTCATCCCGGAGTACTACGACAACGCGGCCGACTACAGCAGTGCGACCCTCGTCGAGATCGCTCCCGCCGCTCCGGCATCCGGTATCGACGCCGCACTCGAGTATGGTGCGACCATCAGCGGCACGCTGCGTGATATCGATGGCGCGCCTGTGGAGGGCGTCGGAGTATGGGTGATCGATGCCGACGATACGAGCAGCGGTTTCCGATGGGGCGCCTCCTCCGACGCGGCCGGTCAATACTCGCTGCAACTCCTTCCGGCTGGTGCCTACAAGGTGTTCATCGGAAACCTCGGCGGCGTGCCCGCAGCCTTCCGGCGAACCTTCCTGGGCGGTCCGACCTTCGCGTCTGCCACGAAGGTCACGGTCGCCCATGGAGCGACGATCGCGGGCCAGGATGCGGTTCTTCAGGCTGTGGAGCCGAACGCTCCGCGCCCGTCCGCGCCCGTGCTCTCGGCGGGAACCCGCGACGGTTCCTACGCGACGGTGACGTGGCCGACGCCGGCCTCTGCGGACCCGATCCTGGCTTACGGCATCTCGACCACGGGTGGTTGGTGGGGTGATGGCGGACCGCTGCCCGCTCCACAGGCGAACTCCACCCAGGCGTGGGTAGGGGAGGAGTCGGCGCTTGTCCTGCTCTCCGCATACACCGGCTCCGCCGAGGGCAGCGCGGGCGCTGTCGCGGTCAACGACCCGGCAGCTCMCGCCGCACCAGTCCTTCGCGTGGCCGGGAAGACGGGTACGTCGCTCATCGTGTCTGCGGACTCCTCGGCTCCGGCGGACGCCGAGTGGTGGTTCGCGATCCTCCCTGAGGGCGCGGGAGCTGCTGGCCTGATCGTCGAGTACCCGGATGAGGTCGGTGGAAACTCCTTCACGTTTGAGAACGTCGACCCCACCTCTGAGGTCCGGGTGTTCGCGGGCTACCGCAGCGGCGGAAGCATGAGCCAGATCGCGACGCTCACCAAGGCGGGCACCCCGCCGCCGGCCGGGCCCACTGTGCATCCGTGGTTTGCGGGGAAGTATGCGGAGTTGGGTGGTGCTGCGGGTTCGTTGGGGGTGCCGCTTGATGTGATGCAGTGTCAGTCGTCGTCGTGCTGGCAGGAGTTCGAGGGTGGGGTTTTGACGTCGGATGGGCGGCAGATTGTGAAGCTGTCCACGGCGTATGTGGAGACGTGGCTGACGAACGGCGGGCCCGATGGCGTGCTGGGTCTGGTCGCGGGTCCGGAGGCGTGCTTCGGGACGTATTGTGTGGTGCCGTTCACGCATGGCGTGATCAAGTGGACGCCGAATGTGGGTGTCGCGCCGATCGTGGTGCATGCCTGGTTCGAGGCGGCGTGGAAGGCGCTGGGTGGTGTGACCGGGTCGATCGGTTCGCCGGTTGATGTGATGCGGTGCCAGTCGTCGGCGTGCTGGCAGGAGTTCACCGGTGGGGTGCTCACGTCGGGTGGTAAGGGCATCGTGAAGCTGTCGACGGCGTATGTGAAGACGTGGTTGGACTGGGGTGGTCCGAATGGTGATCTCGGTCTGGTGGCTGGTGCGGAGTCCTGCTTCGGGTCGTATTGTCAGACCGCGTTCTCGGGTGGGGTGATCGTGTGGGTGCCGAACTCGGGCGTGTTCCCGGTGGCGAAGAACTGGTTCTACCCCGCCTGGGTGTCCCGCGGCGGYGCGAATGGGTCGTTGGGGCTGCCCACTGATGCGATGCGCTGTCAGTCCGCCGCCTGCTACCAGGTGTTCCAGAAGGGGACGCTGACCTCGTCGACGTCGAGCATCGTGGCACTGTCGAGCGCGTACGTGTCGACGTGGCTCGCCAATGGCGGACCGGGCGGAGCCTTGGGGCTCGTGAACGGTTCGGAAGCCTGTTTCGGCACTTACTGCCAGGTCCCGTTCCAGCACGGCCTGCTGGTCTGGGACCCGGGTTCCGGTGTTCGCGTCCTCACCGGGACCGCGTGGGCCGAGTGGGAGGCGAGTCACGCAGCGCCGAAACCCGGTACGCCGTCTTACCCGGGCGACACCAAGAACTGCACAGATTTCGCCACCCATGCCCAAGCGCAGGCCTGGTTCGACCTCTACTACCCGCTCTACGGGGATGTCGCGAAGCTCGACGGGAACAACGACCGCATCGCCTGCGAGAGCCTCCGGTAGTCCTCCAGCCCGTTGGGCCTCTCCGGCCGCCGCCATCGCGCGATCGAGGGCCGATCGGAGTGCCGGTATCGGTGCTGCAATCGCGGTGCATCAGCGAGATCCACGATCGGATCTCGCTGATGCACCCAATGGTTCCGACGCATTGGCCCTGCTATGTTGACCTCATCGCGGGTCGACATTCTCTGGGGGAAGCCGACCACAGCGCCTGCGCGTATGCGATTCACGCAGGTGTCGCAAGGAAGCGAGTGCTGTATCCACATCAGGAGCGTTTCGTGCGCCTGGCGGACCATGGGGTGGACAGATGAAGAGATGGAAGATGTTCCCTGGCGCGGCGGTTGTTGCCGCTCTCGTGCTCGCGCCGATCGGGCTTTCCGGCGCCTATGCGGACGAGGACGCGAGCGCTGAAGCGACGGTAGTTGAATCCGTCGCCGGCGCGCACGACGAGCCTGCCACAGACGCCCTCGCGGGCGGGCCTGACCCCGCGGGACCAGATCTGTCGGATTCAGTCGGACGGAGGGCATCGGACTCGGTTCCCACTGTGTCGGACTCGCCGGCGCTGTCCGCCAGTGAACCGATCATGCTGCCGATGCCCTGGTTGTTCATAGGCTCCGTACCCATACCTCCGACCTGTGACACCGACGGCGCCTTGCCGGATGTGTCTCAGCCTTTGGAGCACATGACACTCTCGTTCGACCGGGACGACGACGGCCCAGGGGTGTATGTCCTCACGCTCACGGCGGCAGATGGCTACGTGTTCGTGGACAACGCGACGGAGCTCTCGCGCGAAGTCACCGTCTTACCTGCAATGGGATACCAATCCGTTCAGCCGCACGGGAACTGCTATCGCGGGACGGATGTCGTCMTGATGCCACCCTCGTTCGATGATCCGTGCGGCACGGAGGCCGACTTCGCCTACAAGCCCGAGGACACTGCGGGTGTCGTTTACAACTGGGCCAGCGGGGACCCGGAGAACTTCGACATCTCGGCCGCGGTGCAGCCCGGTTTCGCCGCCAACGACCTTCCCGCCGGCTGGATCGCCGATGGCGAGATCCTCGACACCCTCTACTACCGCTACGCCTGGTCGCCGGAATTCACCGACGTCGCCTGCCCTCCTGTGCATCCGTGGTTTGCGGGGAAGTATGCGGAGTTGGGTGGTGCTGCGGGTTCGTTGGGGGTGCCGCTTGATGTGATGCAGTGTCAGTCGTCGTCGTGCTGGCAGGAGTTCGAGGGTGGGGTTTTGACGTCGGATGGGCGGCAGATTGTGAAGCTGTCCACGGCGTATGTGGAG
>NZ_JBFULL010000047.1:0-3938 GCF_056400345.1 Microbacterium sp. P5_B6
GAGCAGGCCCAACCCGACGAGGAGGACGGTCTGGAGCAGCACGGCGACCGGAAACCACAGGATGCCCCAGCCGACCGGCGCACCGGTCGCGATGGCGAAGAGCGYGAGCACCGGCAGTGAGCAGAGGAATTCGATGCCTTTGCTCAGTACGATCCTGTTGACCCAGATCGAACGCGGGATCGCTGTCGAGCGTACGAGCCGGRCATCCTTGCTGAACGCCTTCGTGAAGTCCGAGACCGCGGAGTTGAACCACACCCATGGCAGGAGCGCGGAGATGAGGAAGACGATGTATGGCTCGTGGCCGACCGTGCGCTCGAAGACCTGAGTGAAGACGAACCAGTAGATCCCGCTCATCACGAGCGGATCGAGCACTGACCACAGGTATCCCAGCGCACTCGTCGCATAGCGAACACGCAGGTCGCGCGCCGACAGCAGCCACAGCGAATGCAGGTAGCGCCGGGGCGATCCGGGGGCGCCGACGGCGGCTGTTGTCACGGAGTCGAGTCTATGGTCGTCGGGTCAGGCGAGCTGGTTGTTCCACATCGACAGCGCCGAGCCGATAGCCATGTGCATGTCGAGGTACTGATAGGTCCCGAGTCTGCCGCCGAAAAGGACGTCCTTCTCACCCTTCGCCAGTTCTCGGTAGGCGATGAGTCCCTCGCGATCCTGGGGGGTGTTGACCGGGTAGTACGGCTCGTCGTCGCGATCGGCGAAGCGGGAGAACTCCCGCATGATGACCGTCTTGTCGGCGGGGTAACGGTCGGCGCGCTCGGGGTGGAAGTGGCGGAACTCGTGGATGCGCGTGTAGGGCACATCGGCGTCGGCATAGTTCATGACCGACGTTCCCTGGAAGTCGCCCACCGAGAGGACTTCCTGCTCGAGATCGATCGTGCGCCATCCGAGCTCCCCCTCGGTGTAGTCGAAGTACCGATCTACCGGGCCCGTGTAGACGATGGGAAGCTGACCCACTGCGGCCTTCTTGTTGAGCGGTTGGGATTCATCGAAGAAGTCAGTGTCGAGCTTCACTTCGATATTCGGATCGTCAGCCATCCGTTCAAGCCACGCGGTGTAGCCGTCGGTGGGAAGGCCCTCCCAGGTGTCGTTGAAGTAGCGGTTGTCGTAGTTGTAGCGCACAGGGAGGCGACTGATGACCTCCGCCGGCAGATCCTTGGGATCGGTCTGCCACTGCTTGGCGGTGTAGTCGCGGATGAACGCCTCATAGAGGGGACGCCCGATCAGGGCGATGCCCTTCTCCTCGAGGTTTCTGGCCTCCTTGACGTCGAACTCGCCTGCGAGTTCATTGATKAGCGCCTTCGCCTCGTCAGGGGAATAGCCGGCCTGGAAGAACTGGTTGATCGTGCCCAGGTTGATGGGAAGCGGGAACACGACCCCCTTGTGGTTCGTGTACACGCGGTGCTGGTAGTTGGTGAACGTCGTGAAGCGGTTGACGTACTCCCACACGGCTGGATTCGACGTGTGGAACAGGTGGGCGCCATAGCGGTGCACCTCGATACCGGTCTCGGGCTCGTCTTCGCTGTACGCGTTGCCGCCGATGTGGGGGCRGCGATCGATGACAGTCACTTTGCGTCCGGCCGCTGCCGCACGCTCGGCGATAGTGAGGCCGAAGAAGCCCGAGCCGACGATGAGGAGATCCATGGAGGCGCCTTAATGTTCGCTTTCGCCGCACACACGGCGACGCGGCGGGCCAAAGCGCCGCCGCCACCCGGCCATTCTATCGGCCGGCTCCGCGAGGCCGATTGCGGGAACCGGTGGGCGAGCGCATCCACAGACTGGTCTCATAGGCTTGCAGAGCAATGACACTCGAGATCTTCGTGCCCTTCTGGGGCGACCCTGCCCTGCTCTACAAGACGGTGGATTCTGTCCGTGGTCAACACAATCCGGACTGGCGACTGATCGTCATCGACGACTGCTACCCGGACGCCTCCGTGCCGCAGTACTTCCAGGCGATCGACGACGATCGCATCTCATACATTCGCAATCCCACGAACGTCGGGATCACTGAGAACTATCGCGAGGCCATCCGGCGCGCCACCACGGAATACATCTCGATCCTCGGCTGTGACGACCTGCTGCACCCCGACTACGTGGACGTCGCCTTGCGGACGATCGCGGCGGTGCCTCATGCCGATATCATCCAGCCGGGGACCCAGGTCATCGACGAGCGCGGCGCGGTGATCAAGCCTCTGGCGGACCGAGTCAAGCAGGACCTCCTCGCCCCGCGTGGGGGAAACGGGATCGCCGTGCTCTCCGGGGAGAAGCTGGCGACGAGCCTCATCCGCGGCGACTGGCTCTACTGGCCTTCGCTCGTGTTCCGGGCAGCGACGCTCAAGCGCATCGACTTCAGGGAGGGCCTGCCGATCATCCAGGACCTCGCCCTTCTGATGGACATCGCCTTCGAGGGCGGCACGCTCGCCTACAATCCCACCCTCGCCTTCTCCTACCGTCGTCACGGCGGCAGCGCTTCACAGAAGACGCTCCTCGACGGGCGGCGATTCCGGGATGAGCGGCGGTACTACGCAGAAGCCCGCCGAATGGCGCGCGCGCACGGCTGGTCACGCACCGCCTGTACGGCGAGAGCGCGCATCATGTCCCGGCTGCACGCGATTTCAGAGCTGCCCGGCGTCATCCGGCACGGCACCCGCCCSGGGATAGAATCGACCCTGGCGCACATCGTCGCCCTCTGACCCCGATCGCGGGTCGCTCGCACCCAGGAGTCAGCCGCCATGTCCGATCATGTGCTCATCACCGGCGGAGCCGGCTTCATCGGCACGCGCCTCGCACGCCGATTGGTCGAGGCCGGCCATGAGGTCACCGTTCTCGACGCGCTGATCCCGCAGGTTCACGGGAGCGATCCGGACTCCACCTCGACCTTGCTGCGCTCGATCGACGGCATCGCCCGGTTGATCCGCGGCAGCGTCACATCGGTGGCTGATCTTCGGGCGGCACTCGATGGCGTGAACATCGTCGTCCACCTCGCGGCGGACACCGGCACCGGGCAGTCGATGTACGAGATCGCTCGCTACACCGAGACGAACGTCGGCGGCACGGCCAAGCTTCTCGACCTCCTCGCGAACGAGYCGCACGAGGTCCGCCGGGTCGTGATCGCGTCTTCGCGCTCCATCTACGGCGAGGGTGCATACCGGACACCCGCGGGCGAGATCGTGTATCCGCCCCATCGCGCAGACGCCGACATGGCCAGTGGCGACTTCGACGTGCATTTCCCGGGCGCGGATCAGCTGGAAATGGTGCCCACCGACGAGCAGGCGAAGCTGCACCCGTCCTCCGTTTACGGCATCACGAAGCATATGCAGGAATCCCTGATCATGACCGTCGCCCCGACGATCGGGGTCGAGCCCGTGTCGCTGCGATACCAGAATGTCTATGGACCCGGCCAGTCACTGAAGAACCCCTACACCGGCATTCTTTCGATCTTCTCGACGCTCATACGCCAGGGCAAGGAGATCAACATCTTCGAAGACGGCCTCGAAAGCCGAGACTTCGTCTACATCGATGACGTCGTCGAGGCGACATTCCTCGCCGCAACGCACGCGGATGCCGCGGGCGGGGTGTTCAACGTCGGATCCGGGGTCGCAACGAGCGTGAGCGAGGTCGTCAGGAGCCTGTTCGCTGCCTTCGGGCGTGAGGTTCCGACCCGAATCTCGGGCAACTACCGGCTGGGCGATATCCGCCACAACGTCGCCGACACGACCCGTCTTCGGGAAGTCCTCGGCTTCACGCCGCGCGTCTCGTTCAACGCAGGTCTGGAACGCTTCGTCGACTGGGTCCTCAGCGAGCCCGTCGAGGCCGACGGCTATCGCCGCTCCCTCGATGAGATGTCATCCAGGAATCTGCTGAAGTGAGTCTGCCCCCGGCGCTGCAAGGCACTCCTTATCCGTATCGACGCAACAGCCTGAACC
>NZ_JBFULL010000048.1:0-3826 GCF_056400345.1 Microbacterium sp. P5_B6
GGAGAGGAGCCGTGTCGCGCTAAGACGCACGTATGCCGTCTGCCCGCGCGCCGATGCGCTGTTCGCGGCATCGWGGACCCCAGGCAGCACGATCTCAGGGGGCCCGGAAGGGTTCACGCTCATCTCGTGCATGTGCTCATGGTGTTGGTCGGCATCGAKCGACTCCTGCTTGTCGCAGCGATCGCTCGTTCGATCGCGTCGTCAAACTGGTCGACGTCAGCCGGCGTGTTCCAGTCGAGGATCTCGGCACCGTAATCCGTCAATCCTTCAGGGATTTGGGCGTCGGGATCGATGCGGATGCCTATGATGCCCTTTCCCTGTTCCTTGCTCCATTGGATTTCTTTCTCGACCCACTCGCTCTGCGAGGTCTCCTTGCCGACGAGCACGATCGTCGCCGACGAACCTTTGATTCGCTCCTGGATCTTTCGGCTGATGTAGTCCGCATCTTGGCTCTTCACAGGGTCGAGCAGGTGGCGTCCGGTGAAGTCAATGTTGACGTTCTTGTTATAGGTCATCAGGTTCAAGCCACGAGCCTTCATCTGATCGGCGTGCTGGTAGCTGATAAAAATCCGACGGGTCACGCGCCCTCCTCAGCTGGAGTGAGCGTGGCCATCTGCTTGCACAACGGGCACTTCTTCAGCAGCGCCCCGCTCTTGATGACATAGCCACACTCACGGCATCGCCACTTGCGGTTCTTGGAGCTGTTGGGGACTTTCGAAAGTTCGGCGTCCGTCTGGTAGTAGTCGTGAGCGTCCGACCAGCTGAATCCGGCCTCCCGACCCCACGAGKGATATGCGTAGCCCGATCGAGCACGTGCGAACGTTTCGATGCGAGCGACTTCGCCGAGATATTCGGCCGTGCGCTCGGGGCGTTCGTCGCATGCGCTGCGAAGCGCTGCCACGGTCTCTGCGTCAATTGGCTTCATCGTGCGAAACTGGGCAGAGCATATTCCTGCCAGCGGCTCCACCAAGTCGCCCACGGCGATGGGGTCGATGAAATGCATCCTGTCGGCGGCGAGGGCGTAGTCACGATTGACGGCGCCTTGGGTGCCTTCCGTGTACCAGCCCACGTGGTAATACCCGGAGATCACTCTCCCTTGGTGCGCCTTGCGCGTCGTGAGGAAGAATATGGTGGCCGCGCCATCGTKAACGATCCGGTTCCGCATTGACGGCTCGCACGTAGAGAACAGGCCATACGTTCCGGTCTCGATGTTCGGGTCGCTCTTATTGTCTGCAGGTCGGGTGATCTCACGAACCGGCCATCGGGYGAGAGGCTCCGAGAAGTACACGGACAGGTAGCCCAGTCCGGCGTCATGCAGCTTGCGCCATGGGTCGCCGAGGCGCCGAACCGCCGCGCCCGCGCCGTGATCCCTGGCTTGTCGCACAGTTGATGCTAGGGCTGGCGTCTGACACATCCGGGGAGCCACGCTGGGCGGAGCGGGGAAAGGGTGATGGCCAAGGCTCACTTCACCATCCGCACGGTGCCGTGATCGCGTCGAGGGACTCGACCAAGCCTGCAAGTCAAGCAGCTGAACGGCCTCCGACGCTCGGTCGACGCGAGGTCAACGCTCTTCCCTCACATGCCGAGCGGCTTCCCACCACTCACCAGGGCTTTGGAGGGCGAAGTTGCGACGACAAGCCCACATGTGGACTCGCCCAACAGCTTGCGCATCTCGAATGCACCGATAGGCCCTGACCACCGCGCGTCCGAATATCCCGCCCAGCCAGGCGTCGATCAGATCGGACAGACCTCAGCTCGGCGACCATCGGAAGCATCACGTCACTAACGTCGACGATCAGGGGATCCTCGTCCTCATGGTCCTCGATACGATAGGCCTCTTCCCCCGCGCCGGGAAACTGCCGCCTCAGTCTTGAACAACCCCAAGAATGCGGTCGACGATATCCTGCAGGCGGTTGACTCGCCCTGGCACGGCGGCGAGCCACGGCGATCGAGCCGTCGCTCGATCGTCGTCATTCGCCGCCACATATCGCTCGCAGATCAGGAGTAGCGTCGACAGTTGCTCTTCAAGCTCGACTTGGTCCTGAGTGCTTCCCGCGATAGCCATTGCTTCACGGAGCGCCATGATCAACTCCTTGAGGCCGAAGACCGGCACGGGGTCACCATCTGCTGGAGCCTTCTCACTTGGAGCCCAGTCGGACAGAGCGACCGACCAGGCGTTCCGCGCCCTCCMAGCGTCGCCGACTCCGTAGAGCGGCATGACCAATTCGAGGAGGCGGATTGGCTTATCGGCTCGGCGGTCGAGGTCCGGAATCTGGACGCGTGGCGTGCCGCGACCAAACGCGGGGTGGGCGGTGATCGTCGTAATCGATCCCGGGGCGTAGTGCTTGCCCCGGGCGGAGAGGTCCTCGATTAGCCGGCCCTGCAGGTGGGCAAGCTCTCCCACGTTGATCGGCCACCAATGCGGCATCTCTTGCTTCCGGAAATAGGCGGTGACGTGAACCTGCCCCTCGCGGATCTGGAACTGAACGAGAACAAACGCGGGAAACAAGCGCCTTTCACCAGAGAGATCTGCGGACGGCTCGACCAGGATGGCGACGGCGCGGCTGGTTTCCGCATCGTCCGCGAGTGCACGCGCCGCTTCCTTCAGTTGGTCCGTGTGGCCCGTCTGCAGTTCCGGGTCAATCGAACCGTAGGCACTGATCCTTTGACCATGGTTGAAGCTGGCGCCTCGGCCCGCTCGAGGCGACTGCCACCACCCAATCGTCCGATCGAACCATGCTTGAGGATCCGATTCAGTGGATGGCAGATCCGGGTAAAGCGGAGGGATGCTCAGCGCGCTAGCACCATCGATGACAACGCACACGAGTGGAAGAGCAGCGGAATTGTACGGCGTCGGGAGCGACACAATCCTCTCGTGCACCTCATGGGCCGTCGTGCCAACTATGCGCCCCCGCTCCGCGTCGTCGTTGAGATACCACTGCGAAGTCGGAAGGGTCTGGAGGTCGATCGCCCMTCCCGGGCCGACGGGCTTGACATCTACGATCCTCACGCCCRCAGTCCGAGGCGCCGTGGGTGCGATCGTCAGGAGTCGCGCAATTGGCGAACCTTGATTATCGATGTGCCCTGCGCTGGGAGCGCTCACGACCAGCATGGTTTGTTCAGCGTCGACGGTCGTCAGACCGCGGTGCGACAGCGTAAATGGTCGAGAGACATGCTTGTGGCCGTGCAGAGCGATATCTACCCGCTGTGTGGCAAGCCATTCGAGGACTTCGCCCAAGTTCAGTATCGACTCATAGGGCTTGATTTCGGCTACCGCGCCAACCGGCATGAGCTGATGGTGCATCACGGTGATCTTCAAAGGATCGCCGAGTTGCTTGGACGCGGTTTCAAGAGCCTGGGCTGCATGCCGGAGTTGGTGCTGCCCAAGCCACGCAACATCGACCTCGCCTCGCTCCGCCCAAGCTTTGAGAAGCTCAGTGACCGCCGGGTCCGCTGCGTTCGGAAGTTGGTTAAACCGAKAGTCGAGAGCGGACTCAATTGGCAGGTCGGTCTGACAGAGATCTGCAGAGTTGATCGCAACGATGACGTACGATCCATCCTTCGCCGTGAGCGTTGTCGGCTGAGCCGGAGCCCCATCCGCTCCTTCCAGCGAATCAACGCCTTCTAGCAGCGGGGTGATGTAGCCGTGTTTGCGAAGCTGAACAAAGTCCTGATAGCGCTCAGCGGATGAAGGTGGCGCTCCGCGGAGTACGTCATGGTTCCCTGGGACTACCACGACCCTCTCAGGCGGCACCACGGTCGGCACCAGCGGTGCGAGGATCTCTGGCAGACGACGGTAGCCACCTGGATCATCGCGGTCAACGAC
>NZ_JBFULL010000049.1:0-3629 GCF_056400345.1 Microbacterium sp. P5_B6
CTCCAGATCCGCGGTGTCCTGATACCAGCCGTAATAGCGATTGATGCTCAGCACATCGAACAGGTCGGCGATGACGTCCTTCTCCGGGCTGGCCAGAATCATGTTGGCGTAGGTGAGCGGACGCGTGGGGTCGAGCTCACGAGTCAGTGCGACGAGTGGCTCGAAATACCCACGTGCACCGCTGTCACGCGCGTCGGGCTCATTCGCGATCGACCACATCACCACGCTCGGGTGGTTCTTGTCGCGAGCGATCAGTTCCCGGATGTGCTGTGCATGGGCCGCCTGGGTCGTCTCGCCGAATCCCTTTGGCCCGAATGTGACGACGTCGGTCTTCCCGAGATAGCCGGCAGCGATCGCCATATTCAGACCGACCGCGGCTGTTTCACCGATGACCACCATCCCCTGGCGGTCCGCGTACTCGAGGACCTCCTCGGCGTACGGATAGTGCGAGGTCCGGAAAGAGTTGGCGCCCATCCAGCCCATCAGTTCGAAGTCGTGAACGAGGTAGGCGTCGTCGTGACCCTTTCCGCGCACCGGAGAGTCCTCGTGCTTGCCGAAACCCGTGAAGTAGAACGGCTTCCCATTGATCAGGATGCGATTGCCGCGGACTTCGACTGTTCTGACACCGACAGGCAACGGGTAGCTGTCCACGACTTCTCCCTCACGCACCACCTCAGCGGTGAGTTCGTAGAGGTACGCTGCGCCGGGCTGCCAGAGTCGCACATCGGCAATCCGCAGCTGTCCGTTGTGGCCCGAGCCCTCTGCGACCGTGGCACCCTCGGCATCCGAAATGCGCACGCGGACGTCGGCATCAGCCCCGAGAGATGTCGTGAGCACGTCGTAGCTCACCACTCCGGTGCCGGCGTCCACGTCGGTGACGACCGTGAGGTCCTGCACCCGCTCCGCGGGAGCGGAGTACAGCCACACGGAGCGGGCGAGGCCGCCGTAATTGAAGAAGTCGTGCATGTATCGCTGCCGGGGACGCCCGTCGTCGCGAATCTCTACGTGGCCCGGAGGAATCGTGTCCCTCGTCAGCCGATTGTCGACGCCGACCGTGAGCCGGAACTCGGCTCCGGGCTCGACGAACGCTGTGATGTCGGCCTCGAACGGCGTGTATCCGCCGACGTGCGTGGCGACAAGCTCGTCGTTCACGTACACAACGCCCTCGTGAGTGGCCGAATCGAGTCGGACGAAGACGCTGTCGCCCGCCCATCCGCGGGGCACACGCACGATGCGCTGATACCAGACGACACCGACGTGGTCCCGCACCTTCGCATCGACGAAGAGATCGTTATAGCTCGAGGGGACTGGTGCCTCGCGCGTCGTTCGCAGTTCGGCAGCCCAAGGACGTTCCCCCGCATCCGTGTCCAGAGCGAACTTCCACAATCCGTCCAACCGTTGGAGTTCGCGGGTGGCGGTCAATCGGGGCTTCAGCATCTGTTCTCCTCGCTGCGCTGCGCATGGCGTTCCGGACATTAGTCAAGCATGGCCATGCAGTTTTAGGCAAGCGATTGCCAGTAAACTTGTCGGCAAGTTACTCCGCGCATGGGCCATGTTTCGGAACAGTATTCGGCGATGCGGCGTGTCACCCGATCCACCAATCGCAACCGCTTGTCGGAGCGCGGTCAAATGCGTCGAGGACGGTGTCCATGAGTTGCGACAGCCACTCGCTCAGCGAAAGGTTGCAACTGTCCCAGTCGTTCGGACTTGTGATGCCCACCGGGGTCTTGGAGTGCCGCCCACTATGCGGCTGAATTCGCCTATGACCGTCAGGTCTGGTTCGGAGACGTCAGCATCTCTGCGGCCCGCACCTGGTCGTTCTTCAGCCGACGTTGACGGTTGTCTGCATGCTCAGCTCGATCCCGCCTTCGACCCCATTACTCCTGAGCCAGGTGGTAACGCCGGAGAGCTCGGTGATATTGGCGATGTGTGTGCCGCCACAAGGTGATGTCGGTCGAACCGTCCCCGACGAGGGAAGCGCGGTAATCCGTATCCACGTCGATACGGACCAGTCCGCCGGTCGGACGCCAGTCGTCGGGATGCGGTCGCCATGGGAGTCGCCATCGCGCCGGCAGCGGCATCCTGATCCGCCGCGGCGATCGCCCACTGAACCGCGTCGTGCCCGCTGAGGGCGGTTCGGGCTTCAGCCTGACCGTGCACCGCCCGGTCGAGAGACACCAGGATCGACGTTTGACAACCGATTGCCACTCATGCATACTCAAGTGTCGGATACTCACAGCCGCGAAGGGTTCGCAATGACGCACGCCGCCGAAACAACTGCTCTCCAAGACCGTGCCGGTGGGTTGGATAGCATCCCCCGAGTGGAGCGCACCGCGCACGGCGCGCATCTGCTGGTCGATGGCGCACCGTTTCTCTCTCTTGGTGGCGAGCTGCATAACTCGAGCCCGTCGAKCCCCGCATATATGGCTCCGGTCTGGGATCGTCTGGCCGAGAACGGCGTTCGCTCGATCATCGGAGCTGCCAGCTGGCAGCTTGTCGAGCCCGAGGAAGGCGTATTCGACTTCACCGCGGTGGATGACCAGATCATTCAGGCGCGAGCCCGTGGCATCCGGCTCGTCCTCATCTGGTTCGGCTCCTACAAGAATGCCGAGTCGTCTTACGCACCGAGCTGGGTGCGACGCGATGAGAAGCGCTTCCCCCGTGCGGAGCGCGACCCCGAACGACTGCTCACCGGTCGATTCAGCCTCGACGGCCCCATCCTCAGCGTGTTCAGCGAGGCGCTCGTCGAAGCAGACACGCGTGCGTTCGCGACCCTCATGAAACACATCCGCCGGGTGGATCCCGACCACACCGTGGTCGCTGTACAGGTGCAGAACGAGGTCGGACTGCTCGGCGACAGCCGTGACCGCAGTGCGCTGGCCGACACCGCCTGGGCCGAGTCGGTGCCCACAGAGCTGCTTCGCGGCCTCGCCACGAGAGGCGCTGCGATGCACCCGTGGGTCCGTAACCTCTGGGAGCGAGGCGGCTCCGCCGAATCGGGAACCTGGGCCGAGGTGTTCGGCACGGACCGGGATGCCGAAGAGGTGTTTATGAGCTGGGGCTTCAGCCGCTTCGTAGAACGCGTTGCTCGCGCCGGAGTCGCCGAACACCCGCTGCCGATCTACACCAATGCATGGCTGGGCCCGCAGCCGAACGCCGACGTCCCTGGGCGATACCCCAGCGGCGGACCCGTTTCTCGAATGATCGACATCTGGCAGATCGGCGCCCCCTCGCTTGATTTCCTCGCACCCGACATATACATCGATGATTTCGCGGGCACGCTGGCTGACTATGACGTCGCAGGGAACGGCATATTCATTCCCGAAGCCCGCCCCGATGCCGGGTTGGCGTTCGTAGCGATCGGCGCGTACCGAGCGATGGGCTTTCATCCGTTCGGCATCGAGGACGTCCTAGACGACCAGGATCTGTTCAGCGCGTTCTCGACGATGCAGAGCATGACGAGGGTCATCACCGACGCACAGGCTACGGGTAGCATTCATGGCTTCCGTCTCGTCACCGGTGAGCAGGAGCAGGTCGAACTCGGCGGCTACACCGTGACGATCTCGGGGCCAATGGACACGCGAGGCATGTTCGGTGAGGGTACAGGCGAGGCCGCAGCGGTCCTCATC
>NZ_JBFULL010000050.1:0-3629 GCF_056400345.1 Microbacterium sp. P5_B6
CTCCTGTTCATACCCGTCGTTCTCAGCCCGCTGGCGGTCGCGTACGTGTGGAAGTTCATCTTCCAGTTCAACGGGCCCCTCAACGGCCTGCTCGGGTTCCTCGGCCTCGAAGAGCTGCAGAAGGTGTGGCTGGCCGACCCCACGTGGTCGATCTGGGCGATCCTGATCACCGTGGTCTGGCAGCAGACCGGCTTCGTGATGGTCATCTACCTGGCCGGGCTCGCCTCGGTCCCGGTCGAGATCGAGGAAGCCGCAGCGCTCGATGGCGCCGGGATCTGGGGGCGATTCTGGAACGTCACGGTGCCCGCGATCCGCCCGTCGATCGCGATCGCGACKACMCTCGGGATCATCCAGGGGCTGCGCATCTTCGACCAGATCCTGGCGCTCACCGGCGGGGGACCGGCCGGGGCGACCGAGACCCTCGCCACCGAGATCTACAAGCAGGCGTTCTCCCTCGGCCAGTTCGGCTTCGGCTCCGCCCTGGCCCTGGTGCTGACCGTGATCATCCTGGCGTTCGCCATTCTTCAGCAATACGTGACCCGCGACCGCGACGCCGTCGGAAGGGCCTGAACCATGTTCCGCTACACGAAGCTGACGGCCGTCCGGGAGGTCGGCATCTGGATCATCACGCTGATCTGGCTGCTGCCCTTCTACATCCTCATCGTCACCTCCCTGAAGAGCGACCAGGAGGCACTGACCACCAGCGCGGTCGCGCCGCCGAGCTCGCTGGACTTCAGCGCCTTCGTCGAGGTGCTCACCACGACCGGGCGCAACAGCATCCCGATGAGCATCCTCAACAGCGCGATCATCACCGCCGGCGCGATCTTCGGCCTCGTCCTGCTCGGATCGATCGCGGCCTACGTGATCGCCCGACGTACCCGCCGGTGGACGACCGTCACCTTCTACCTGGTGCTGATCGCGATCATCCTGCCCGCACAGCTGGGCACCGTGCCGCTCTACATCGGCGCGCGCACCCTCGGACTGACCGGCAACGCGATCGGCATGATCCTGCTCTGGATCGGCATCCTATTGCCGCTGTCCGTGTTCCTCTACGCCAGCTTCTTCCGGGGCCTGTCCACCGAGTACGAGGAGGCGGCCGTGATCGACGGCGCCACCCCAACCCAGGCCTTCTTCCGCGTCGTGCTGCCACTGATGGCCCCCGCCACCGGCACCGTCGCGATCCTTGCCGGACTGATCGTCTGGAACGACTTCTTCAATTCCCTGATCTTCCTCGGCGGATCCACCACCCAGACCCTGCCCGTCGCGATGTACGCGTACGTCGGAGGCTTGGTGTCGGCCTGGAACAAGATCTTCGCCGTCGTGATCATCTCGATAATCCCGATCCTCGCGTTCTACATGTTCGCGCAGAAGCAGTTCATCCAGGGGTTCGCCGGCGGACTCAAAGGCTGAGCTGGATAAGCGCAGACGATCGCGCGTCGTCCGAGACGCTCGTCGACTTTTCTCGACGCGGGCACCCACGAAGGAGCAACATGAATCCCGAAGAATACGAACTGGTGCGCGGTAGCTTGCGCGGAGCGGTCGACGTCGAGCGCAGCCCAACCGGACTGACTCCTCTGCGGCTTCCCTTGAGCGTCAAGCCGCAGTTTGACTCCCAGTGGATGGAGATCGCGTCGCGCGAGGCTTCCGGCGTGCGCTGCGAGTTCCGCACGGCGGCAACGTGGATCGAGTTGAGCGTGGAGACGACCGGGCTTTACCTGCCCTGGACCGCCGATGATGTCCAGTGGGCGGTGTTCGAAGCAACTGTCGACGGTGACCCGGTCGGCGCTGTGCGTACGACAGGCGGTTCTGGTCTTCATCTCGGGGATCCCGCTGGCCCCCGCCTCGTCGAGCGCGAGCCCCATGTCGTCCGGTTCGAGCTCGGTGGAGCCGGTACCGAGGAGCGGCGGGTGGTGGTGTGGCTGGCGCAGGATCATTCCGTCGAGATCCGGGGCGTGCGAGCCGACAAACCCCTTGAGCCCGCCGTGCCTCTGGACCAGCTGCGCTGGTGGCACCACGGCAGCTCCATCAGTCATTGCCGCGAGGCCAACACACCTCGCGGAGTGTGGCCCGTAGCGGCTGCGGACCAGTTGGGCATCGACGTGACCAATCTCGGTTTCGCCGCAAACGCGCACCTCGATCCGTTCACTGCCCGGGCGATGCGCGATTCCGGTGCCGATCTGTTGAGTCTGAAGATCGGCATCAACATCGTGGGCGCCGACACGATGAAGCGGCGGACGTTCATTCCGGCGGTGCACGGCTTTCTCGACACGCTCCGAGAAGGTGCACCATCAGCGCCCATTCTGGTGATCTCGCCGATCTACTGTCCGATGCATGAGGACACGCCCGGTCCGACTGTCTCGGATCCCGAAACGGGCGAGCGGCGCGGCACGCCCAGTGGCCCGCCAGACGTCTTCATGGGCCCCCCGCTCACGCTGCGTTCGATGCGCCAGATCCTGCGGGACATCGTTCAGAATCGTGCACAAACCGACCCGGCCCTCTTCTATCTCGATGGACTGGATCTTTTCGGCGCGGATGACATCGCGGAGCTGCCAGACGGGCTTCACCCCAGCCCTACCGGCTACCTGCAGATCGCCGAGCGCTTTGCGGGTTCCCCTGTCGTGTCCGATTGGATCTCCCGCGCGGGACACGACACACGAAGCATCTCGAAGACCACAGGGAGTCAAGCCCTGACATGACCGCGTCACCGAACACTTCACCAACCCGATCCACCCCGGCTGGTCCGGCGCGCTCGAGAACGTCCTGTCTGCAGGGCACTAGATCGACCTCACCGAAAGACACAACACCATGAGTCCCGAACTGAAGACTCCATCGACTCCGACCGTTGCGCGACTCGGAGTGCAGCGCGGTCGAACGCGTGCGAGCAGTGTGGGCAGAATCATCTTCGTCAGCATCGGGATTCTGGTGGCGTTGATCGTCAGTGCGGCCGCCGTTCTGCTGCTGATAATCGGGCCGGATAGGCCGGGACAGTTCGAGCGCAGAGTTGAAAGCCTGAAGAAGCGGCTGATGAATCCCGCTCCACAGGACGTTGTTCTCCTCACCGGCAGCTCATACTTCGAACTGTGGGACACCTCCCGTCAGGATCTCGAGGAATTGAACACCGTGAACGTCGGCATCGGCGGAACGAAAATCGGCGACCAGATCTTCTACCTCGACCGACTCGTCTTTCCCTTCAACCCGCGCGCGCTCGTGGTTTACGCCGGGTCAAACGACATCAACGGATTCCCGTTCTTCTCCAAGACTGCCGACGAGGTCGTCCCCCGGGTCAAGGAGTACGTCTCCCTCGTGCACAAGCAGTTCCCCAACCTGCCGGTTTACTACGTCGCCATCACGGAAGCACCCATCCGAACTCGCGTCCGTAAAGACATCCAGAACACGAACCGAATGCTCGCCGCCTGGGCGGAGCGAACACACGAAATTACCTTCATAGACACCGCACCCGCACTACTGACCTCGTCAGGCGACATCGACCCGTCGATCTTCCGAGGCGACAGGCTGCACCTCAACGAGAAGGGTTACGAGAAGTTCGCCGCCGTCATACGAAGCGCTCTCATCCCCGATCTGTTGGAGTGAAACTCTCCGGAGGTCCGCTGGCACGCATCCTGTTATGA
>NZ_JBFULL010000051.1:0-3584 GCF_056400345.1 Microbacterium sp. P5_B6
GGTGAGCAGCAGTGAACGTTCGGGCCTGACCCGGCTGGCAATGTAGAGCAGTGCCGTGATCGAGCGAAGGCGCTCATGCGGCGTCTGTGTTGTGATGCCGCGCTAGTCAGAGATCTAGGAAGTCGCCCAGCCAGGTGCGTACTGCTCTCAGACAGTCGATCGAGACTTCGCCAGCTACCCCCGTAAGTCGATCCCGCGACAGCGTGCGAGGCTGCTCGGTCATGACCCACGATGGCCGGTCCAGCCCGCTCGACCCCTCCACGCGAACGTGGTTAGGCCATCCGCGGTCGGTGGTCGTGATCGGCAACACGATGACGAGGGTCGTCACGGCATCCAAGTAGCCCGCGGACGCAACGATCAGAACCGGGCGATGACCACCTTGCTCTCTGCCGCGGACAGGCTCGAGTGCCGCCCAGGCTACGACACCCGGGGCCAGGTCGGCGGTCGTCACGAAGCGTCGGCCAGTTCGGTGCGCTCCCAGTCTTCAGTCTCCGCAGAGTACGACCCTGCATCGTCGCTGGTCGACGCGTCGATCGAGGACTTCAGCAATTGGAGACGCCCATCGTCTGTCCTCGGCATCTGCGAGATGCGCGAGGTGCGCCCCGAGCGTGAGCCCGTCACGGGCGGCTTGCTCCTTGAGCCGGTCGCGGAGTTCGTCGCTGACTTTGATGGTCGTAGTCATACTCGAAGTATACCGACCGCAAGAAAGCACACGTCCCGGGCTAACGACTAGAGCGAGAGTCCGTCACGCGAAGTGATTCAGACCGAATCGCCGCTACCTGAGCGCTAACGCGTGGCCGGACGTCGTCCTCGCGGCAGTAGTCATAACCCGATAGACGGACCCCCCGGCCCAGACGGTCCGTGGTGCGGCCTCGTACGGTCGTACGGCCGGCCGGGGTTGTACGGGTCAACCGCCGGCGCCCGCCGCGGCTCCTGGATCCGCACTTCCGGCGCGAGACCGGCATCGCGGGCGCGTGTCATGAGGCGGGTTGCGGTGCTCTGGCTGATCTTGAGGGTGTCGGCGACGAGCTTGAGCGGGGGGTAGCTGATTGCCGTGGCGACGCGATAGACGGCGATCGCGGCGTACAGGGACTCCAACTGTTCGCGGTCCTCCTGCGCCAGCAATCGACTGAGAAACTCCCGCACCGGGATGCGGTCCCGGTCGCCGGCATCCTTCCCGCCGACGTCGACGGTGACCACCTCGAGCGCCGACCTCGTCATGATCCAATGCGTGCGCACCTCGCGGAGCATCTGGCTGGTGATGTCGACGCCTTCGCCTTCGCGCTCAAGGGCGGCGAACACGACGGCAGTGCGACCGAGCGCGGCATCCCACTCCACGCGCACGGTGATCGTCCCGGGCACGTCCTGCTCGCCCGACACGCGCGCATGCCAAGACTTCGGCAGCGTTACGCGGCTGCCGAGATCGATGCGTTCGTCGCTGATGTCATATGCCTCGACGYCTGCCATAGAGCCCACTATTCCAGGTTGCCGGCGATTTGCGAAGAAGAGTGTCGATCTTGGCTCACATGTGTGATACCTTGCCACGAAGGGAGACTGACACTGCTGGCTCAAGGAAGGAACGGGCTATGAACAACTCACCGGAGCACCTTGCTCTGACGATGAAGGATGCCGCCAAGCTCGTCGGCGTCGACTACCGCACGATCAAGCTCGGCATCGAGAGCGGGACCATTCCCACGGTCCAGCTTGGCCCGCGCCGAATGATCCCCCGCGTGCCGCTGCTGCGCGTGTTCGGGATCAACGCCTGACGGCTGCACAAGCAAAGCGTGACTTAACTCGGCGAGCAGGTGCGTGGTCGCGGCATCAGCATCGAGCCGCTGGAAGAGCCCGTCGTGGGCGCAATAGAGGTTCTGAGTGCAGAACAAGCTCGTCGGCATGGGGTGGTGTCCCGGCATCGGACGCATCAACCTTGGCCGGCAGGCCTCGTCAACGACGCATCGAGATGCACGACGCTGACCTCGATATCCGAGCGACGGAGCCGCTCGGCTATTTCGTCCAATCATCGGGCGCCTTGCGGGCGGTTGCGTCTAACGGCCTGTGCTCGTCTCGCATCTCCATCCGACCAGTCATCGGGACCGAACCAGAGGACGATATAGATTCGCGACGTGCCCCCGATGTCCGCTATGTAGCGGTCGCCGAGCTGACTTTCGAGCGAGATTTCTAGGTCGTGATTCCAGCATCACTTGACCTCCCCAACTAGAGTGATCGCCTCGCCGGGTCGTCGAGTGTCGTAGGCGAGGCGTTCGTCCAGCGCTCCCACCGCAGACCGCTAGCGTCGGTGAACCGCACAACGGCTCGCGTCTTGGTGTGATCGTAGCCGCCGTCATAGGGGACATTGCCGCTCACAGCCACCCACGTGCCAGTCTTCTTGGCTGCGGTGACGACTCCAAGGTCGGCGCGCTCCGTGGCCTCGGCTCCGTCGTAGATGCCCCAGCAGCTGACGAATGAGATCGGGGCATTACTCCTATTGTCAACGGCGACATACACCTGATGATTGCCGCCATCGATTTCGGAGCTTGACTGCCCCCACTCCACAAACACCTCTCGCGCCTGCGCTGCGATCTGATCCTCGCGGGCCATCTCAAACGTCGCACGCTCGTACTCGGCGGTCATGCGAGCCGCCCTGGCCGCCTCTGCGGAGTGCTCTGCGGACTTCTCGCCGATGGTGGCGGCGTCCCGAGCGGCCCTCGCGGCACTCATTGACGCGATCGCAGCGATCAAGCCAACAATGGCGGCGCCCGCAGAGACCAACAGCCCGATCACCGCGAGCAACTCGTCTCCAACGACTTCGACGCGGATCGGCTCAAGGGGGACAACTGTAAATGACGCCAGCGGCGTAGATCTGGTGAGCGGTAGGGCGGTCGCGACTACCATCGCGAGTCGAAGAAGCACAGCRACAGCATGGCAGGACTCCAAACCACCGTTAGTGGACGCGCCGTGCACTGAAGGCAACGATGCTTTCGGATGCAGTCGCCTCTGGGGGTGGAGGTGGACCCGCCATGCGCCACCCCCGACAGAATGCTYGTTACAAGCGCCGCCATCAGTACCACCTCCCTGCCCGATGCCGCCAAGCTCGTCGGCGTCGACTACCGCAGGATGAAGCTCGGCATAGAGAGCGGGAGCATTCCGACGGACCAGCTCGGTCCGGTTCGGCTCGTGTCGATCTCTAAACTCGCCCACGACGGGATGTCGCGGCGTCGCCGTCAGCTGCAGTCCAGGTATCGGAAGACGGTGCCCACTCCCAGTGATGTCACCGTTCCCGAGTCGACAAGCGCGGAGAGCAGCACGCCGTCCTGCGTCCATGAGTGATCAGACTCGAGATGTTCTTCTCCCACGGTGGGTGTTCGCGCCGGGCGACTCGATCTCGCTGACGGGTGACCCTAGAGTGGTGCCGCCTCTGGCGACGGGCGTGTCATCAGCGGGACGTCCTTGGACATTGATTCCTTCCACGCGCCCGGACGGTCCGGACACTTCGACCACCCACTGTGCTCCCAAGCAGCGCACCTAGTCGTCCAGCAGCGGTTGGACGTCAAGATGGATGCTCCGAGGGTGATCGGTCCCAGCTC
>NZ_JBFULL010000052.1:0-3539 GCF_056400345.1 Microbacterium sp. P5_B6
GGGCAACTCGCGGCCGTGGCGCAATCCCTCACCGAGAGCGACCCGACTCTCGCGCGCCTGCTGGCCGCGCGCGCCTTCAAAATGTCGGATAGTGCACAAAGTCGTGCCGCCCTTCTGAGCACCGTGCGATCAAGCTCAGAAACTGCAGCTCAGTTCAACGCCGGCGCATCGATCACCGCGATAGCACCTTCAGCGGACGGCTCCAAGATTGTCGTTGGAACCGAAAGCGGCGAAATAGCTGCGTGGCAGTTAGACGAGCCAGCGAGCTTCACATTGGGAAAACTGGATGGCCCAATCGGATCCCTCTCGGTCAATGAGGACGGGTCAGTCATCGTCGCGCAAGCGGTGATGAGGGGCGAGCAGGAGCACGGCGTATACGCGGCGTACTGGGTCGACGGAGAACAAAGGGCCCTGCCAGAGCAAGCCGTGGCGTCCGTCGCAGTATCTCCCACCGGCAATACCATCGCCTATTCGGCCGCATCCGTGGGTGTCGTCCAGGCAGGCGCGGATGGAACGTACGCCTMGCTGCAGGTGCCCGCCRATGCCCCCAGACAGGTTGGGATGCTTGCGGTCCCGGACGATCAGACGATCGTCGTCGACTCGGGACTCGGAGAAAGGATGAACACGACCTGGCTGAGTCTGGACGGATCAGGGGTCATCTCGCAGGCATCGGGCGGCGGATTCGCCCCCCGCTACCTGGCGCCAGTGATGAACCCAGCGGGTCGATTCGTAGCGGGGTTGATGTGGAATGCGGACGGTGGCGACGCGGTCGTTGACGTCTACTCAACTACCGCGGGCACGGAAACCGGCAACGCAACTCGCCTTGGTGCCTATGTAGGGTCGGCGGCAACGGCGATTGCCGTTTCCGCGGACGGCGGACTGACGGCGGTCGCGGACTCTGGTCGCCTTTACATTTCCGAGACGGTCGGCGCGGCAGAAATGCCGATCATAACGCGCGTTCTTGACGGTGCCGGCACGGTAATCAGCTCCAGCGTGTTGGCATTCGCAGGCGACGAACGCCTCGCTTCCGCAACCGGATCGACACTTACCCTATGGAATCTCTCCGCGAGCGACTCGCTTCAACAGGCCTTCGAGACTGAGTACGGTTTTGTCTCCGAGGCCGGCTGGGGGCCCAGCTTAGACCTGAACGAAGGTGGCACGGCGGCTATCGGGACGTACATTGAAGCGGATTCAACTGTCGATTCCTCGATTTGGTACCACCTCGAAGAGAGGAGCTGGACTGGCGGAGGCAATCTGTCGTTCCTGGACTGGCGGGACAACGACACAGCCTACTTTCAAGGCCCATCCGGGATTGCACTGTACAACCGAGCGATGGACGCACCCCGCGCGACCATCTCGGTCGATTTCCTGGTCGACTATCTGGCCGAGGCGTGTGACACATCCGTTCATGCCTGCCAGAGCATCGAGATCACCGATGCGCGATACGTCCAGCAAAACGACACCTTGATTATCAGCGCAAATTGGTATGGCGGGCGTGTGTTCCGACTGAACGCCACAACTGGCGAGGTTATGAATCAGTTCAGTGCTGCGGTCGATTCAATCTCGCGAAGCGGTGACTTCGGGGTCGGCCTTGCCCTCGATGAAGCGGGGAGCTGGACCGGAGCCGTCTTGGTTACGGACTTGCGCGACGGGACCTCCCACCCGATCGCGCTGGAAGGGGTGCCACGGGCGCGGTACGACGATGACCACCTCGTCCTTTCTGACGATGTAGAGACTCACGTCATGTCCGAAGACGGTCGAGTCAAGCTCGGCACGGTTGCGTCGAGTTCGCTGTATACGACGGTGTCGCCCGACGGCGATCTGGTCGCTCGCTTCAACACTGAAGGGTCGATCGTGCTGTCGAGCATTTCGACTGGTCTGACTCTCCAGACGTTTCCTACGGGCACAATCTCGGAAGCCAAACCGGCGATCACATTCTCGCCGGACGGCAACCACCTCGCCACGCTGATCGACGCCGACGCTTCGGGCACAGGAGAACACGGAACGATGTATACGTTCGATTTGAATCCCGACCACTGGCTCACCATGGCCTGCACGACCGCCGGCCGCGATCTGACCGAGGCGGAGTGGACGAGATTCACTGGTCAGGAACCGCCGACTAGCCTGTCGTGCGACTAGCGATACGGAAGCGTTGTCGCTGGGTGACTGAGTGCCGAGATTCAGGTCCGGATTCCGATTGCATTTTTAGCTAGCTATCGCTTCCAGCGTCGGAGCCGCGACCGCCCACTTCGGCGGGAAGAAGGCGTCTAGTGGTTCGGGTGAGGGTGTGAACTTGGCCTTGATTCGTGTACGCGCGCTCTTCAGATCAGGCAACGCCTCACGGCAGTACTTGTCCGTTTCGCAGAACAGGTTCTGCACGTCAATAGCCTGCAGCGKCCGCCCGAACAAACCGTTGAAAGTCAGGTCGCGGGCCGCAAATTCTTTCTCTTGCCGGTCGACCATCCAGTGCACGACATCGCTGGGGGAGTATCCGCCCGTGCTCTCAAACACCTTCTTGATTCCGCGGAGCGCCCCTGGGCCTGGCTGCGTGAAGTCGTTCTCGGAGAAGTCGGTCAACTCGGAGTAATTGAGATCAATCGCCACCTGGTACGACATGAAGTCGCCCATCAGTCGGAACCGGTGCAAAGCGTCGTAGACGTCCTGCAGGGATGACGCCTCAAGGATCTGCTTCTGCAGGTTCTGGAAGACGAACATGTCGCGGAACAGCTCGATGTGGTTGAGGTGCTTGATGCCGCGGCCGTACGCGTCTGTCGCGCAGAGGATGAACGCACCCGTGTACAGCCTGCTGTTCTCGGCACGGACGGTATTCAGTGCCTCTTCGAGTCCGTTGCCGCGCAGGTCGTCGATGACGGGCTTGCGCCCGAGATGATGGACGAGGGACCGCCACGTGTTGATGTTGCTGAAGGTTCTGAACAGCACTATCTGGAACGCCAGGTCTTCAGCTTCAGTCGCGTCGTCCACGTAGATGACCTCCTTGATGAGGCACTGGGAGACGCGGTCCGCTRCGCGGTAGACGTTGCAGAACTTGTACTGACGCAGGATCGCGTCGTCCGTCCATGGCCCAGGCTCGCCCGCGATCCGTTGTTCGTAGACACGGTGACGCTCGGCGGTGAACTGCCAGAAGATGTCGAACACCTCGTTGCGTGGCTTCGGCGCTATCCCTTCCACGTCACTCCTTCCAGTCCGCGAACTTGGCAAGCTCGGCCGCAGCTTCACGCACGACCCATGGGTTCCTGCGGGCGAGCGTCGCCAAGAGAATCCATGCCGAGGACGCCAGCGCTTCCACGGCTGCCGCTCGTTCCGCGGTATCGTTCGTGCCGCTCACCACCTGTGCTTCTACGTGGTGGTACGCGGCCATGACCATGCTGCGAGCGGCTTCGACATCGATGGTCTCATCGCCGGTCATGTACTGTCCGACCACGCGCTCGAACCCCTCCACTCCGTCGCTCCATGACGCGAGCCCCGGGCTCGATTCGACGTCTGCCAGGAACGTGYGGTGCTTGACCGCGTACACGAAC
>NZ_JBFULL010000053.1:0-3509 GCF_056400345.1 Microbacterium sp. P5_B6
GGGTACGGATGTCCCCGCGGTGGTCGGTATCGAGGGTGACGGCTCGCTGCTCATGAACCCGAACGTGCTCCCGACGGGAGGCTTCCTTCAGCCAAAGAACCTGCTCATCGTGCTGCTCGACAACGCCGTCTACGGCTCCACGGGCGGGCTTCCGACGTACGCCAGCAGGGTCGATCTCGCTGCGCTGGCCGCCGCGGCCGGATGGAAGACATCAAAGGCTGATGGACCGGAGACACTGCGATCTGGGTTCGCTGAGCACATCGCTTCGGGCGGCCCGTCCTTCCTCCATGTCACGATCGAGGCCGGCAATGCGAGCGACGTCGCGAAGTTGCTCATCGACCCCGTCACCATCACGAATCGTTTCAGCAACTGGCTGAAGGCCCAGACCGGGCGGAACTGATGTCACCCATGGAAAGCGCAAAGAGTGCATACGCCACGGTCGACGTCATCGATCCGTCGACGGGCGATGTCATCAATTCTTTCGCCTACACGAGCGAGGACGCGATCGACAGCCTGCTCGACGATGTTGCGGGCACGGCACGGCAATGGGGCATGACGACACCTGAGACGCGGKCCCGAGCGATCCGACGACTGGGCGACATTCTCCACCAGCGCAGAGAKCCGCTTGCGCGGCAGATCACCAGGGAAATGGGCAAGCCCCTCGCTCAGGCTCTCGGAGAAATCGATAAGTGTGTGCACGCCTGCGAGTACTACGGCGCGAGCCTTCCCGCGATGCTGGAGCCCGAGCGTGTGGATCTCGGGGGGGACGCGGGAAAGGTTCGGCTGGTTCCGCTCGGCGTGGTGCTCGCGATCCTGCCGTGGAACTACCCCTGGTGGCAGGTCATTCGGGCGATGCTGCCAGCCATTGCAGCGGGAAACACAGTGGTGCTCAAGCATGCGGACTCCGTCACCGGCGCCGCCCTCGAGATCGAGACTGTCTTCCGCCAGGCCTTCGGCAACCCAGTGCTGCGGACCGTCATCGCCGATCCGGCCACCACGTCGCGTCTGATCGACGACCCGAGGATAACCGCGGTCACCTTCACGGGAAGCGACCGCGTCGGTGCTCTTGTGGCCGCCCGTGCCGGCGCGGCGCTCAAGAAGTGTGTTCTCGAACTTGGCGGATCGGACCCTTTCATCGTTCTCTCCGACGCGAATATCGAGGCCGCCGYGGCGGCGGCAGTCAGATCTCGATTCCTCAACAATGGGCAAAGCTGCATCGCCGCAAAGCGCATCCTGGTCCACGACCGGATCAAGGCTGCGTTCATTGCGGCCATGGTGCCGCGGGTCCAGGCCCTCCGCGTCGGCGACCCGACGCAAGAGACAGTAGACGTTGGGCCCCTCGCCCGGTTCGATCTGCGGGACACACTGCGGGCACAACGCGAGCGAGCTTTAGCGGAGGGCGGAGTCGTACTTGCCGAGGCCGAGGCACCCATCGGAGCTGGAGCGTGGTTCGCCCCAACGATCGTCGAAGTTCCCGATCGTTCATCGATCCTCATGACGGATGAGACGTTCGGTCCGCTCGGCGCACTCAGCTCTGCGCCGACAGATCGGGAACTGATCGACATGGCAAATGACTCGCGTTTCGGGCTGAGCTCAAGCATCTGGGGCGAGGACCTGGAACACGCCGAGGAACTGTCCTCTCTAATCAACGCTGGATCGGTCTTCATCAATGCAATCTCGGCAACCGATCCTCGACTGCCGACCGGGGGCGTGAAAGCCAGCGGATACGGCCGCGAACTCGGCAAATGGSGGATCGCCGAAATGGCGAACGTCCAGTCTCTTCGGATCCATCGAATCTGACCGCCCAAGCCCCGCGCCACCCACGTATTCCGAACATCGCGCTCGGGACTTCGTTGCCGTGAGGCTAGTCCAAAGGCCCCGTATCGCAAGGAGATCTGACGTGCGCGCTATCCCTTCCTCGTCGATGCGGCGACCGTTGACCATCTCACGAGCAACTTACGAAAGGACGTCGAGCTATGAGGGTGTTTCAGATCGGAGCAGCTGGGGGCGTCGGCCGTCGGCTCGCCGCCCGCCTCGTGGAACGCGGGGATGAAGTCTCTGGCATGCATCGCGCCGAGGCGCAGTCGACGGTCATCGAAGCGACCGKGGCGATACCGGTTCTCGGCGACCTCATCGAGGATTCGATTGAAGAACTCGCTGAACGCTTCCACGGGCACGATGCAGTTGTGTTCTCAGCCGGCGCCCACGGAACGGGGGTGGAGTTCACCTCCCTGATCGATGGAAAGGGTCTTGAGAAAGCAGCCGAAGCCGCACTGAAGGCAGGCGTCTTCCGGTTCATCCTCGTGTCCGCTTTCCCAGACGTCTCGCGCGAGCGGGAGCCCGATTCGAGGTTCGAGCACTACATGCGGGTCAAGAAAGCCGCTGACGGCTATCTCTCCGGTACCGATCTCGACTGGCTCATCGTGCGACCAAGTGTTCTGCTCGATGGGCAGGGCGACGGTTTGGTCGCGGCAGGACTCGCCTTGCCTTACGGCACGGTGCACCGTGAGAACGTCGCGGAGTTCATTGCCGAGGCCCTGCATACTCCGCGACTGAATCGCACTCTCATCGAACTCAATGACGGTGCCGAATCTTTCGTCAGTGAGGTTGCGCGTCTGGCCGAAGCTACGTCACGCCCGCATAGATGAGCAGTGGTGATTTTGACCCGCAACTGCGTCTGTCCTCGCCACCCACGGCATCATTTCCCCCAACGAGCTCAGACCCCCGACGCCCGAGCCGTGGACCGTCTGAATCTGGAGTCAATTATGAAAGCTGTCGGAGTGCTCGAGTTCGGTGGGCCTGAAGCCCTCCGCGTGCACCACCTTCCCGAGCCCCATCCGGGTCCGCGAGAAGCCCGCATCCGCGTCCGCGCGTTCGCGGTCAGCCCGACGGACCTGATGCTGCGCCGCGGCGACACCGACACCAGCAATGCGACAGCCCCCTTTGTCCCGGGGATGGATGCGGCCGGCGTCATCGATGCGGTCGGCAAGGGCAGCAGCTGGAGAGTCGGCGACGAGGTCATGGCGATCGCTTTGCCGCTCTCCACCAATGGTGGGGCCTATGTGGAGCTCCTCGTGGGTCCCGACGACTCCATGGCTCGCATTCCTGCCGGGCACTCGTTTGAACAAGCCGCAACTCTCCCGATGAACGGCCTCACGGCGACTCAGGTCCTGGAACTCGCGAATCTTGAACCCGGGCAGATTCTCACCGTGACGGGAGCAGCAGGGACACTCGGCAGCTACATCATCCAACTCGCGAAGGCGCAGGGGCTGATCGTCGTAGCGGATGCCGCATCGAAGGATTCAGACCTTGTCCGCTCATTTGGCGCCGACCACATCCTCGATCGTGGCGACGATCTCGTCGACCGCGTCCGAGCGCTGTACCCCGATGGTGTCGACGCCGTCGCGGATGCCGCGCTCCTCCACGAGAAGATCGTGCCAGCTCTCCGCGATGGTGGTGCGTTCATCGCCCTACGGGGCTGGAGGGGAGAACCTGCGCGAGGCATTCGC
>NZ_JBFULL010000054.1:0-3028 GCF_056400345.1 Microbacterium sp. P5_B6
CGAGTACGTCGAGGACGGCACCGTCACCGCGTTCGCGCTGTGGAACCCGGCTGACCTCGGCTACCTGGCCGCGTATGCCGCGCAGGCGCTGATCGCCGGTGACATCACCGGCAAGGAGGGCGACTCGTTCGCCGCCGGCAAGCTCGGCGACTACGAGGTCGGCGCTGACGGCGTCGTCCTGCTCGGCGAGCCGTACGTCTTCGACGCAGACAACATCGCCGACTTCGACTTCTGAGTCGAAGCCTTGTCACTACGGCGATGACTCGACCGCGCCGATTCACAGCCACCCGTGCGTGTCGAGCGCCGCACCGCTTAAAGGAGCGTCCGATGGAAAAGAGTCAGTCAGGTCCACGCAGGAGATCTGAGGGGAGAATATTCGCGCGGACGCTGGCGGCGCTACCAGCAACAGCCCTGGTTCTATCGATGATTGTGCCAGTGCCGGCGCTCGCCTCTGAAGCCACTCCGAGCGCGGTTCTGGCCCAGGCCGCCGCCGCGTCGCTGCCATCGGGCTTCGCGCAGGATCTGGAGGGGAAGTACGTCGACCCTGATCGGGTGTTCAGCACTGATGTGCGCTGGTGGCTTGGTAAGGCATCGCACACCGATGAGACGCTGTTGGAGCAGATTCAGACGCTCTACGACGGCGGGTTCCGCGGCGTCGAGCTATGCATGCAGGGTGACAGCGGAGCGCCCGACGCGAACTACGCGTATGGGTCAGAGATGTGGGCTCACAAGTGGAAGCTCATGATGAACAAGATGCTCGATCTGGGCATGTCGGTTTATCTCACATCGGGCACGAACTGGGCGACGTCCAACGTCCCTGGCCTCGACCCTGCTAGCCAGCAGGCGATGCAGAACCTCACGCTAGGCACCGGGACGGTGGCCGCGGGTGGCAGTCTTGCAGCAATTCCAACGCCGGCAACGAACGCCCAGCGGGCGGGCGCGTCGTTCGTAACCGCGTACGCGTACAGGGTCGTCGACGGCAACACGGTCGATCCCGAGAGCTTCGTCGACCTTTCCGACAGCGTCACCGAGGGTGCTGACGTGTGGGCTCAGAGCCTCAGCTGGACCGCGCCGAGCGATGGCACCTACCGAGTCTTCGGTATCTGGACCCAGGGAACGTACCAGGCCGCTAGCCCCGCCACTGAGCCGAGCTACGCGACCAACTACTTCGATGAGCGTGGCGTTGACGCCCTGAAGGCCTTCTGGGAGGAGCACTACCTCAGTGACCCCGCTCTGAACGAGAAGATCAAGGCCGGCGACGTCCAGCTGTTCATGGACTCGCTCGAAATCACGACCGGGAACGGTTTCACGTGGTGGGCCGAGGATATGGCGGAGGAGTTCGAGGCGAGGAAGGGCTACGACATCACGCCCTACCTCTTCCTAATCAGCGGCGTGGCATCCAGTTACAACAACCCGTACTTCGGTGTCGACGATGTGGGGACGTACAAGCTCAGCGGTGAGGAGCTGCGCCGCCAGGGCGTCATCAACGACTACCAGGATGTCCTGACCCAGCTATACCGGGAGCGCATGCTGCAGCCGCTCAAGGAGTGGCTGAACAGCGTCGGTATCGAGACGCGAGCGCAGATCTCGTACGGCAAGCCCATTGAACTCTCGGAGCCGTCGATGGACGTCGATTACCCGGAGGCCGAGAACCTCAACCAGTACAACCAGATCGACCTCTTCCGCCTCTGGACCGGAGGCGCCAAGCTCGAGAACAAAGTTCTGTCCAGCGAGACCAGCGCCGCCCGCTTGGCCGACAACTTCACCCGTCAGCAGCACCTCGAAGATGCATACTCTACTTACGCCGCCGGGTTCCAGCGCATCATCTGGCACGTCTGGGCCGCCGACTACGGCTACGGCAATTACCAATGGCCCGGATACGGTCCCGGGGCGTTCGGCAACTCCTGGTTCCACAACTTCGGCCTTCGTAACCCCGGCGTTGCGGACTATGACGAATTCAACGCCCACCTCGGACGGATCCAGCAGCTGCTGCAGACCGGCAAGTCCCGCACCGATGTCGGATTCATACGACAGGAGTGGGTCCACGGGATGAACAAGGAAGCCGGAATCGGCAGCGACAACGCGAGAATGAACTGGCAGTTGGCGCACCAAGGAATCCATTATAGGTCGACGGAACTGCAGGATAACGGCTACACGTACGATTATTTCAGCCCGGCGTTCTTGTTCGATGACGACGTCTATTTCGACGAAGAGACGGGAACGATTGAACAGGCTGGCTACAAGGCGATAGTTCTGTATCAGAGTTGGCTCAGCGCCGATGCCGCGCAGCGCATTCTCGATTGGGCGAAGAAGGGCTTGAAGGTCGTCATCTTGGAGGAGGCCGCTTCTCGCACGCCCTTCAACGACGACAAGAGCGCCCAGCTTGCGGATCTGATGGCTCAGTTGAAAACCCAGCCGAGCGTCAGAACCGCGCAGGTTTTTGACAAGCCCACCGGGGGTTACTTCTCCGCCGATCCTGGAGGTTACGACGACAATGTCCTCGAGAAACTGCAGGAACTCGGCGTGGAGCCCACGACGGGGTTTGAGGAGCCCAACCTTCAGCTGCTGACCCAGACCCGTATCGATAATGATGGCAACCAGTTCGTATACGCATACAACTACGACGATGGTTCCTACTTGTCAAAGAGTCACAAKGAGGCGGTGCGTAACGCGACGCCCGCCACCAATATCCAGACCGACATCGTGAAGGAGGGCGAGTTCATCCCGTACATGATCGATGCTTGGTCGGGCGCGGTGACCGAACTTGCCGATTACCGCTGGGAGGGCGGAAACACCGTTGTTCCGATTGATCTCGACTACAACAACATCGCGTTGCTGGCGTTCGAAAAGGTCGACAGCGGAAAGGTCCACATCGCGTCGACGGACGCTGATTCCGCGCGAGCCGTTGAGGCAGGCGTCACGGTCCGGGCGACAGAGAGCGGCGAAGTGACAACGCGGCTGACGAACGGCATTGAGTTCCAGGAAGAACTCACCGTTCCTGCGGCGTATGACATCACCGACTGGGATC
>NZ_JBFULL010000055.1:0-2867 GCF_056400345.1 Microbacterium sp. P5_B6
GGGTCGAGCTGACGAAGACCCGGATCCGCTGATCGGGCGTGCGGATCACGGGCCGGTGACGGCTCACCATGGCGCGAGCGCTTCCCGCAGCGATTCGTCGGCATCCGGGAGGGCCACCGCGAACGCCTCGGCGATGCTCATGTCGGCGCCCGCGCGCTCGCCCGCGGCAACCGCCTCGGGGTCGGATTCGCGCACTTCCTCCAGCGGCTGCGCGTTCACCGCCAGCCCTTCGACGTCGAACATGCCCACACGCTGGCGGATCGACTCCGTCACGGCAGCGAGTGCGCCGGCCCGCCACGCATCGCCCTGGATCGCCGCGATGGCGCTCATCCCCTCGAGTGCGTACTGCGCCCCCTCGTCGTAGTGCAGGAGCGCCGCGAGCTCGAGCCCCGTGCGGTAGCCGCGCTCGGCCGCCGCGGTGTCGCCCGCGAGCAGGTCCATCCGCGCGACGTTGTTGCCGGCCACGATCTGCATGAAGGGATCCTGCCGGTCCACGGCGATCGCGAGCGCCCGCTCGAAGTGCTCGCGACCATCGGCGAACGCGCCGCGGGCGAGGGCGAGAAGACCCAGGCCGACATCGGCGAGCGACTCCGTCCACCAGTCCCCGAGGTGGTGCAGGTCCTCCCTCGCGTTCCTCAGATCCTTCTGCGCGGCGTGCATATCGAGATCCGGGAAGCGCATCCGCGTGCTGCCGCGCGCCGCCAGCGCCGTCGCCGACGCCTGTTCGTCACCGCTCTCCTCGAAGAGGCGCGCGGCTTCGCCCAGGCCCGAGATCACCTGCTCGCTCGGACGCCGCCACATCTCACCCCAGACCGTGAAGAAGGCGGCGATGGCCTTGGTGCGCGTGGAGATGGGCCTCTCCTTCTCGAGGAGCTCCAGCATCCACAGGCGGACCTCGCTGAAGAAGCCCGAGATCCACCAGTAGACGAAGAGGTTCCACGCGAAGTCTCCGGCGTCATCGAGCCGGTCCGTGTAGACGAGGTGCCGGACCGCCGCCCGCAGGTTCGACAGTTCGAGTCCGAGCAGCCGGACGGTCGCCCCCTGGCGCGCGCCGCGGAGGTCGGGCACCGCGCTGCGGACGAGCTCCGCGTAGTAGTCCGCGTGCGCGCGCCGCATCGCGTCCGCCTCGCCGCGCGCCTTGAGCCGGCCCAGCGCGTACTCCCGGACGATCGCGAGCAGGGAGAAGGTCGAGCGGCCGCCGATATCGGCCTGCTTCACGAGCGAGGCGTCGACCAGGCCGCTGAGGGCGTCGAGCACCTGGCCCTCCCAGGTTCGGCCCGCGCTCATCGCCTCGACGGCTTCGAGGGTGAACCGGGTGGCGAAGACCCCGAGGTCTTCGAGCATGTCCCTCTCGACCTCGCGCAGCAGCCCCATGCTCCAGTCGATCGCGGCGCGCATCGTGCGGTGACGCTCCGGCAGATCGCGCGAGGGCGCGCTGAGCAGTGGAAGGCTCTGGCCCAGCCGGGCGTCGATCGCCGACGGCTGGAGCGCGCGCACCTTGGCTGCTGCGAGCTCGATGGCGAGGGGCAGGCCGTCGAGGCGGCGGCAGATGCTCACGACGTCCGCGACATTCGCCTCGGTGAGCTCGAATCCGGGCTTGACCGCTCGGGCTCGATCGAGGAACAGCGCGACGGCGGCCGAGTGCCGTGCGCGGTTCAGCGTCGCAGGCTCGTGGCGCGCGGGAGCCGACAGCGGCTGGACCTCGTACACGCGCTCCCCGCGGATGCGCAGCACGATGCGGCTGGTGACGAGGAAGGTCGCGGTGGGGAGCGCCGAGTACAGCCGGACGAGATCGGTTGCCGCCTCGACGATCTGCTCGAAGTTGTCGAGCACGATGAGCACGCGCCTGCCGGCGAGCGCCTGCGCGATGCGGTCCTGGAGGTCGGCGGCCCCGCTGTCACGCACCCCGAGCGAGTAGGCGATCGTCGGAAGCATCAGCCCTCGCTCCAGGACCCCCTCGAGAAGGACGAAGTAGACCCCGTCGGGGAACAGGTCGGCGCTGGTCCTCGCGACCTCGATCGCGAGACGGCTCTTCCCGATCCCGCCGGGGCCCACCAGGCTCAGGACGCGCTCGGCGCCGTCCGCGAGGAGGTCGTGGACGGCGCGGACGTCCTCCTCCCGTCCGATGGTCTCGGTGTAGGGGGCAGGCACATGGCCCGGGCCCGCGCCCGGCTCCTCGTCTGCGTCGTCCGCCCACTCGCCGCCGGCTGCGTCGAATCGTTCGGCGAGGAGGGTGGCGAGGTCGTCGGTGATGCGTTCTTGGAGTTCTTCGGCGGTGTGGAAGGGGAGGTAGGCGGCGTGGTCGTCGGTCTGGATGCGGGTGATGAGGGTCTGGAGGCGTTCGTCGCGGTGGTCGGATGCCTTGATGTAGATGAGTTTCGGCATCGTGGCGGGGGCGAGGTCGTATTCGTCCTGGAGGCCGGAGATCTGCTCGTCGGGGGCGACCCAGCCGTAGCTCTCCCAGTAGATGCCGATGAAGATGTCGCTCTGCTCGAGGTAGGAGCGGTAGAGGTCGCGGGGTGGGTGGGGGCGGGCGCCGAGTTCGAACATGACGGGGGCCAGGCGCATGCGTTCGATCGCGGCACGCACTGCGCGTCGTTCGTCGGCGAGCTCGCGCAGGGTCGAGCTGACGAAGACCCGGATCCGCTGATCGGGCGTGCGGATCACGGGCCGGTGACGGCTCACCATGGCGCGAGCGCTTCCCGCAGCGATTCGTCGGCATCCGGGAGGGCCACCGCGAACGCCTCGGCGATGCTCATGTCGGCGCCCGCGCGCTCGCCMGCGGCAACCGCCTCGGGGTCGGATTCGCGCACTTCCTCCAGCGGCTGCGCGTTCACCGCCAGCCCTTCGACGTCGAACATGCCCAC
>NZ_JBFULL010000056.1:0-2672 GCF_056400345.1 Microbacterium sp. P5_B6
GTACAGGCGAGGCCGCAGCGGTCCTCATCGGCTACGGCCTGATCATCCGCACCGCCGAGGACGAATTCCTCGTGGTCGCACGCGGCGCTTCCGTGCGCTTCTCCCGCTCAGACGCGATCGTCGAACTGGACACGCTCATCGAAGGTGAGTACCACGATGGGCGATGGATCCCGCGGCGCACCTTGAACGGGGACGAGCGGTATTTCATGTTTCCCAAGACCAGCCTGCGCACAGTCCGCATCGACCTGCTCCGACGGAGCCCGTAAGCCCGCGCCCAAGAGCGAATCGCGGGCCTGCGGGGCGGCAGAGTCAGACGACTCAACCTCGAAGGATCACGCGGTGACCGTCGCCATTCCAGGCGACACGCTCACCGAGCTACCGATACACCACTCTGGCGGACGCAACCCCCGCGAGGGGGCTTCGCCCTAGGAGAGGGAATTTTCGCGTCCAATCGATGCCTGTCCACGCAGATTTGGTCGATCGCGTACGGCCCAGAAGGTCCGTCGCCACGCTTTCCTTGTGCGAAACACGGAGTGGTATGACGCCCGCCTCGCGCTCCATCGAGTCCTACGGCTCGGCCGACGCCGAGGACTCGAAGCGCACGCCGGCGATCGTGGAGAGCGGATTCTGCGGCAGCGCTTCCAGCGCGCGGGCGAGCTTGACGATGAGGCGCTCGAGCTCGCGACCGTCCTCAGGCGACCAGTCAGACAAGGAGGGTKCCTGCTGGGAAAGCGTGGCTTCGACGATACGACCCGCCACCACCCGGCCTTCAGCGGTCAGCGCCACCACGATCGCTCTCTTGTCTGTCGGATCCGCTACGCGCACGACGAGGCCATGGGATTCGAGCCTGGCGACGACCTTGCTGATATTCGACCGTCCCGTGTCTATTGCGTCTGCGAGCGAGGTCGGACTTGCTGCACCCCGGTAGACCAGTTGGTTGATGATCAGGAATGCGGTGAGATCTCCCGGAAGTGGGAACTCGGCCTCGGACAGGAGTCGTTCGCGAAAGCTGGTAGATGATCCCCAGGTGCTGATGGCGAACATCGCCGAGGTGAAGTCCGGACCGTTGGCGCCCACCAGCGGCCGGAGGCCCTCGGCGGGGAGGGCCTCCGGTGCTGTGACGGCGGTCGGATGGCGCATCGATCTCCTGCTCGTCGCGTGACGGATGCCTCTATCGCCGACGGCTACTTCTCAGCGGCCGCTGTGCGTGTGCCCACAATGGCCGACTCCACCAGATCCTCCGATTCTGCCTCATCCGCGAACTCGTCATGCTGATCCCGTGTGCGGAATACGATCCATGCCCACGCGCACCCCACGAATGCAAGCGCGGTGAGGATGCCRTACATCATGCCCGGGCCGGAGGCGAGGAGGAGCGGGGTGAACACCGCCACGATTGCTGCGACGAATCGGGCCACCGAGATGATCGCGCCCTGCGCCGTGGTGCGCAGGAGGGTGGGGAAGGATCTCTGAGTCCACACCTTCATGATCCCCTCGAAGGCGAACGCAGTCCCGATCGTGGCAAACACGACGCTGACGAGATATGTCGGCACGCTCACTCCGAGGATGGCGATCGTCAGCGGACTGAGCACCTGGGCCACYGCGCCGACCGTGAAGTATCGGAACCGCACAGGCTTGTCTGCGATCTTCATGAACCACAAGTACGCGATGACCGAGAGGGGCAGGACGGGAAGGCCTACCAATGCGGCTGTCTCAATGGGGATGCCGCCGAGGTTCACCAGCACGTAGTTCCCATACTGACCGGTCGTATTCGCGACGAGGTTGGTGAGCGTGTAGAAGCCGATGAGGGCGAAGAAGGGCGTCGCGTACGGCCCACGGAAGAGCTGCCGCACTCGCCCGCCCTTCGCCTCGACAGCGACGGAACCGCTGAGCCGCTGTTCGCGGGCGGCCTTCCAATTCTCGGATTCGGGAATCGTCAGTCGGCCCACTAGTACGAGACCGGTGACCACGGCGAGGAACCCGAACATGATTCGGATGCCGGACTCTCCCTGTGAAGCGACTGCCGAGCCGAGGATCGAGGCAGTCACCGCGCCCGCGAGCCAGAGCAGGTTCGAGAAGCCCAGCAGGCGGCCACGGTTGTCGTCCGTGGCGGCTTCCGAGATTGTCGATAGGGACACCGGCAGATCGGCCCCCGTCCCGAGCCCCAGCAGAAGGGCGGCGAGAAGGAGAACCGGGAACGACGCGGCGAACATCAGGGCGACCAGCGACACGATGATCAACACCATCGTCACCGTGAATACGGGACGCCGCCCGATCCGATCGCCCAGGCGGCCTCCCGCTATCGCGCCGAACGCCACGCCGAGCGTCAATGCACCCGACGCGAGCCCGACCTGAAGCTCATCCAGATTGAGGAGTGTCTGAAAAGTGATGATCGCTATGCCGAAGATGACGATCGTACCCGCGTCGATGAACGAGGCCATTCCCGAGACGACTCCGACCCACCATGGCTTCGGCCGGCGGGGGGCTTGTGCTGTGTTCATACTTCTCCTTTGAAGGTGTCGACTCTCCGTGGTCGACCGTCAAGCAAGCACCATAGCAACCTATTGTCCTCAGGCCAATATCCGGTATTGTCGCCAGTGAAATACTTCTGCTTCGAAGGAGAACGGGCGTCATGATCTCACTTGTCACCGACTTGCGCACGGACGGTCGCAGTC
>NZ_JBFULL010000057.1:0-2636 GCF_056400345.1 Microbacterium sp. P5_B6
AGCGTGGCGTATTTGGAAGCCGTGATAGAGCGTCGCGTCGGGAGCCACGGTCGCACMCCATGCCCGAGCGACGGAGACGCGCAACCAGTGAACCGGAAGCATCGCGACCACTGCAAGTGACACCATCTCAATGTTCGACAGGCGGGCGCCCGCGAACTGCCTAAACCTCGCTGTTCCCGCTGAACGTCTCATTGAGGGTCGGACTGAAATCACTGGTGCGCCTCCMAGTTCAAGCCGCGGTCTCGCCGGGCAGAAGTGCTGCTTTGGCGGTCTTCGCCAGAATTCCGAAGTCGCCGATCAGCGACCAGTTCTCTACATAGGACAGGTCCAGGCGAACGGTATCGTCCCAGGAAAGGCTCGAGCGACCGCTCACCTGCCACAAACCCGTGATCCCCGGCTTGAGAAGAAAGCGCCGATGCACGTGGTCGGCATAGAGGGCGACCTCCTTGGGCAGCGGCGGACGCGGMCCGACGAGCGACATCGAGCCGCCCAGCACGTTGAGCAGCTGCGGCAGCTCGTCGAGGCTGAACTTGCGCATCACACGGCCCACCGGGGTCACGCGCGGGTCGTTCTTCATCTTGAAGAGCACCTCRTTGCCGGCATCCCGTTCCTGACGCTCGAGGTTCTCGAGCAGATCCTCGGCGTTCACCACCATCGAGCGGAACTTGAGCATGGTGAACTCCTCGCCGCGCAGCCCGATGCGGGTCTGGCGGAAGAGCACGGGCCCCTGGCTCGTCAGCCGCACAGCAATCGCAAGGAACGCCAGCACGGGACTGATCAGCACGATGCCGAGCCCGGTGATGAGCAGGTCCATCGTGCGCTTGACGATGCGCTGACCGCGGCTGAACCGCGGGGTCTCCACATGGATGAGCGGCAGCCCGGAGACGGGACGGGTGTGGATGCGGGGACCGGCGATGTCGATGATGCTCGGCGCCAGCACCAGGTGCTGCCTGCCAGCCTCCAGGCCCCACGAGATCTGCTTGACCTTGTCGGCCGGCAGCTCGTCGGTGCTCGTGACGGCGACGGTGTCGGCGCCGGTGGCGAGCATGGCCCGTTCAACGTTGTCGACATTCCCCATGATTGGGATGTCGGTCCCGTCGATGCAGTCGGCGATGCGGCCCGACGGCACACACGCTCCCACCACGCGATAGCCGGCATGCGGAGACCGCTGCAGCTCACGCGCGATCTGGGCCACGGATGTCTGCGACCCGACGAGCAGCACGCGCGCCGAGTACTGCCCGAGCTGGCGCTTCGAGATGAGCCACTGCCGCCACAGCCATCGCTCGATGAGCAGCACCAGGATGCCGAGAGGAAGGCTGATGAGGAGAAAGCCGCGGGCGATGTCGACGCGTAGCAGGAAGGCGAGGATCGCGATGAAGCCGAAAAGTCGGAAGCTCGCATCGACGACGCGCACGTACTCGGTCGGACCCGTGCCGATGACCCGCTCGCTGCGCGAATCGACGAGGCTCAGCGCCCACATCCACGTGACGATCAGGAGCGCGGAGAAGACCCAGTACGAGACGTCGTTCAGACGGTGGTCCTCCCGCATCGTGACCTCGGCATTGCCGAGGCCGAACCACGCGATCTGCGTGCCGTAGACCACCCAGACGAGCGCCAGTAGATCGGTGAGCCAGGTACCCCTGGCCAGGCGTCGACGCCATTGGTCGGGTGCGACGGGCGTGGGAACGGGACTCGTGCTTGGCGACGCGCTTGGCGCCGAGCCATCCCGAACTGTCGGCTCGGTCGTGGTGTGTGTCTGTGTTCCGTGTGATTCAGATTCGCTCTGCGACCCCGTCGTCGCGTCGACCTGTTGCAGGTTCGACGTCACCGACCATCCCTTCGCCCCATTGGATCCCCACCCGTTTCGGCAACCTACCAGCCGTATGTGTCGGTCGTGTGAATCGTGGCGATCACCTTCGTGGAAGAGTGACTGATTCGATCCGCGTCCGCCCGCCGTCCAGCGGGAAGCGCGCGTGAGGCGACGGGTGACGTCGCCCACGTCGAACCTGGAAACAGCGGCCTGTCCAAGCTCAACAAGCGACTATTCTTCAGGGCCTCTACGACCTCGTGAACAAGACGAAGAACACCGACCTGCTCGGGACGAAAGTCGCGGCGACGGCGGTCGAAAGCGGGCTCACCGTTTACCTCGGGGCACACCTCCCGGGCGCGACCGCACCCGTCTGACTCGTCGAGTTCGTGAAGCCCTGCGTCGCGGTAGACCTAGCTCGCAGAAGGCTAGGCCATGGCTGAATCTAAACCGAAACATCTCGTCTGTACGATGCGACCATGRCAGTGGCGACAGAATCCGCACGCGCGGTGAAGACCTTCCCGTTGGACAGGTTGGCCGCGGTGTTCCTCGTGGCTCTGCTTCCMCTTCGTGCGCTGTCGCCGGTGGCCTCGAGTCTTCTCTCGCTCGGGGTGCTGGCGGCGGCGGCCATTGTCGTCCAGCCAGCGATCTTCTGTCATGGTTCCACTCCACAGTCCCCGACTATGCGATCGCTATGGATGCCGCCTGAGGCGGTCAGGTGATGGTCTGGACCGGCTCGGTGTCGGGGATGGGGCTCGCGTCGCGGCCGCGGAGGTCGGGGAACGACCGCACGAAGACCGCCGAGACGATCAGGCCGACGACGGCGAAG
>NZ_JBFULL010000058.1:0-2628 GCF_056400345.1 Microbacterium sp. P5_B6
AACGGGTACCTTGCAGATGGCCCCTCGATCACGCTCGAGCGTCGATCGACGGCGCTGGGTATCGGATTCCCAAAGATGGTGCGTGGTTCCATGCCCTCTGACGCCGGTTGGCTGATACTCGACGAGCGCGAGCGCGACATCATCGTCAGCGCCGTSCCTGAGACCGACGTGTTTGTGAAGAGGTACGTAGGTTCGTCGGAATTTATCAACGGTACGCATCGGTATTGCCTCTGGATTGAGGACAGAGATTCCGAACTGGCCAGACGAAACCCCCTCATCGCGCAACGACTCGAACGAGTAGCCGAGTTTCGGGAGTCGCGGAATGACAAGTTGACCCGCGATCTCGCTCTCAAGCCGTGGCGATTCAAGCAGCCCGCGTACAAGCCGACTGACTCCATCGTCGTACCGAGCGTCTCGTCAGAACGGAGACCGTACATCCCCATGGGATTCCTCGGCAAGGAATCGGTTGTCTCGAACAGGGCATACGTCTTGTATGACGCTGAGCTATGGGTGTTTGGAGTGCTCACGTCGAGGGTTCACATGGCTTGGACCGAAGCGGTAACCGGTCGGCTTGAGAACCGACTTAGCTACTCGAACACGATCGTCTACAACAACTTTCCCGTGCCTTCGCTCTCGGATGCCATGAAGGAGAAGTTGACCGTCGCCGCGCTGCGCGTTTTGGACGTTCGCGAGTACCACTGCGAGCAGACGCTCGCCGACCTGTACGACCCAGACACGATGCCCAATGACCTACGCGAGGCGCATGCCGAGGTCGACGCGCTGGTTGACTCGATCTACTCGAAGCGGCCGTACGAGACCGACGAGCAGCGCCTCTCTGACCTGTTCGAGATGTACGAGCGCATGACCGCCGAGGAGGCCGCGAAGGCCCCGGCCAAGAAGACCCGGAGGCCAGTAAAGTGAACGCGATCAAGAAGCCCGTCAACGTCGTCGACGTCACCTATGCCCAGACGAAGGCGTCGGTGAACACGGACAATCTGGGCATGCGCGCGATGCAGCAGCGGGTCTTCGCCAAGCGGGAAGCGCAGCACCTCCTAATCAAGGCTCCGCCAGCATCCGGCAAGTCTCGCGCGCTGATGTTTGTGGCACTCGACAAGCTCTACAACCAGGACCGCAAGAAGGTCATCGTGGCGGTGCCCGAGCGCTCGATCGGTGCGTCCTTCGCGCCAACGAGTCTGACGAAGTTCGGCTTCTTCGCCGACTGGGATATCAAGCGCGAGAACAACCTCTGCGATGCTGGGTCTTCGGCCGGCAAGGTCGACGCGTTCATCGGGTTTCTCGAGGGCTCTGACGCGACGCTAGTGTGCACCCACGCCACACTGCGGTTCGCGTTCGAGAAGCTCGCTCCCGAGGCGTTCAACGGCATAGTGCTGGCGATCGACGAGTTCCACCACGTCTCTGCGGACACCGAGTCGAGCCGCCTGGGTGCGCTGCTGCGCGATGTAATGAACGGCTCCGATGCGCACATCGTCGCG
Source organism: Microbacterium sp. P5_B6 (assembly GCF_056400345.1). Lineage (NCBI taxonomy): Bacteria > Bacillati > Actinomycetota > Actinomycetes > Micrococcales > Microbacteriaceae > Microbacterium > Microbacterium sp. P5_B6. The sequence continues at coordinate 1,494 of NZ_JBFULL010000058.1, forward strand.
ATGACGGGCTCGTACTTCCGCGGCGACTCGGTGCCGGTGCTCTCGCCGGAGGACGAGGCGAAGTTCACCCCGGTAACCTTCAACTACTACGACCAGCTCAATGGCTACGAGCACCTGCAATCGCTTGGCATCGGCCACCACTTCTACCAGGGCCGGTACACCGACGCGATCGGCGAGGTTCTCGACCTCGACAAGAAGACGATCGTGCACATTCCGAACGTCAACTCCGGTGAATCGACGAAGGACAAGCTCGAGGAGGTCGGGTACATCCTCGACGTCCTCGGCCACGTCGAGGGAGAGGCCGACCCCGAAACGGGCGTCATCAGCGTGCGTCGAAGGGACACGGGCGCGGTTCTGCGCGTCGCAGACCTCGTCGACGATACCGATCTGAAGAAGCGCGGGGACACGCTGCACTATCTGACGCACACGGCCTCCAAGGATCGGGATGCCGTGGACGTCATCATCGCCCTGGGCATGGCGAAGGAGGGCTTCGATTGGCCCTTCGCGGAACACGCGCTGACGGTCGGCTATCGGGCGTCGCTAACCGAGGTCATCCAGATCATTGGTCGGGTCACGCGCGACTCCGAAGGTAAGTCCCACGCCCAATTCACGAACCTGATCGCCGAGCCGGACGCCTCGCAGGGTGAGGTAAAGGTGTCAGTGAATAACATGCTCAAGGCGATCACCGCGTCGCTGCTCATGGAGCAGGTGCTGGCGCAGAACTTCCAGTTCAAGACGAAGAAATTCGACGGTGACGACGCGAAGAAGCCAGGCGAGCTGAAGATCAAGGGATTCAAGGAGCCCTCGACAGCGCGGGTGAAGCAGATCGTCGAAACAGACCTGAACGACCTGAAGGCCACCATCCTCCAGGATGACACCTTTGCGAAAGCGGCCGCGGGCTCGGTGGACCCCGAGACGACGAACAAGGTGCTGATCCCGAAGATCATCCGCGAGAAGTACCCGGACCTGACTGAGGCGGAGATCGAGGAGGTCCGCCAGCAGGTCGTGGTGGACTCGGTGATCAAGACCGGCGAGGTGCGTGAGGTCGGCGACAAGCGCTTCATCAAGCTGGCCGAGAAGTTCGTGAACATCGACGATCTCAGCATCAACCTCATCGACTCGGTGAACCCCTTCC
>NZ_JBFULL010000059.1:0-2486 GCF_056400345.1 Microbacterium sp. P5_B6
ATGCTGGACGCGACCTCACCGCACCCGGCCGCGAAGGCCCCGAAGCGAAAGCTGGGCCAGATGACGGAGGTCATGCGGAAAACCATCGGGTCATTCATATTGACGCTGCCGACCTCGGCGAGTGGAAGGTTCGCGACGGTGTGGGGGGAATCCCGTGCTCGCTGCCCGATCACCCCGGCTATCCGGACGTCACCTCGTCGTGGAGTGACGCGGGTGTGACCTTAGTGCGATCGTACGACTGGGTCTCTCGCCTTGACACGCGGAACAACCCCGCGAGCCTCTTCCCCGACTGGGATGCCAATCCGGAAGACCCAGCGAGCTACAACTTCACAGCCACCGACCAGTGGGTGGAAGCGGTGCACTCCATCGGAGCGGAGGTGCTGTTCACCTTCGCCAGCGCGATCCCAACCAACAAGCTTCCTGCGATCGACATCTCCACGTACGGTGTCGTCGTCGAGCACATCGTCCGCCACTACGCTCAGCGCTGGGCGGATGGTCCGGCCAAGCCGATACGCATGTTCGAGTTCGGTGATCAGCCCGACTTCGGATTGCTTCACTTCAACGGCCCTGCCAGCGCATTTTTCGACATGTACGAGGCCTTCTGCCAGGCGGTGAAACGCGTCGACGACTCTTTGATCGTCGGTGGCCCGTCGCTGGCGTTCTCCCTCAATGCGGGAGCCGACTACCGAGAAGGCTTCCTTGCCTACGTGCGGGAACGAAAGTTGCCGCTCGATTTCTTCTCCTTCCTGTGGTTTACGGATGCGAGCCGCGACCCTATGGACTTCGCGTTCGTCGCCCAGGAATTACGCACCCTCTTGGATGCTTATGGGTTTTCTGGCACCAAGCTCATGCTGTCCTATTGGAACTACCTCGGAGTCCCCAGCAACCGCGCCCCGTCGAAGGAGAAAGCCGCTTTCCACGCGGCATCCGCCATCTATCTGCAAGACACCGCCCTGGACTACGCCATCTTCTTCCGGGCGGACAGCGGAATCGATCCGCACTACGGATTCGTCGACCCGGCTGCCATCTACAGTCAGGATGGGTCTCCGGACGAGCAAGGAATTGCCTTCTCCTTCATAGGACAAGCCATGTCTGGTCAGCGACTCGCTGTGACTGGGGGGGACCACGCTGGCTTTGCCTGCCTCGCGAGCCGTGACAGTGACCGCGCACGCATCCTCATCGCCAACTTCGYCGCGCCGGAGTCAGCTCTTGCCAAGCGAGAGAGCGATGAGTTCCGGTTCCGGATCCCGATCGGCCAAGAGCGGATCGAGCTCGGATTTCGCCTTCCCCCACAACGTGCAGCACTGGCATCCGCCTCTGTTCAATCAGCGCACATCACGATCACGAACCTGCCGTGGCCGGGGCAGCCCGTAACAGTCAGCCAGCAGTCCCTCAGCGGGGAGCTMGCTGCAGCACGTCTTCAGCGGGTATCTGATGCGGGCACCGTCGAACTTGACATCAATTTTGAGCCGCAAGCAGTGGTGCTTGTAGAGCTCTCTCAGCTTCCAACACGCGATTGACGCAGAGGACACCTCCGATGATGACCGCTCGCACTGTTGAACGACTCCTTAGCGACATGACCTGGCGCGAGAAACTCGAACAGCTGCAAATCCAGTTCCGGGTGCAGTTTGATGATGCTTCAGCATTGGCTCGGGGAGGAATCGGTGCCCTTTTCTGGCCGAGGTCCGCAGCGAAAGCCAACGAACTGCAGCGCGTCGCGATAGAGGAAAGCCGACTTGGCATTCCGCTTCTGATCGGCCTGGACATCGTGCACGGCCAGTTCACGATCTTCCCTACGCCACTCGCTCAAGCGGCGAGTTTTGACCCGGGCGTGGCTGTCAGCGACGCTCGGATCTCCGCCACGGAAGCGCGCAGCAACGGAGTGAACTGGACGTTCTCTCCTATGGTCGACACCTCCCGTGACCCCCGTTGGGGTCGCGTCGTAGAGGGCTTCGGGGAGGACTCGTTCCTGACCTCGGTTTTTGGCGGCGCGAAAGTACGCGGCTATCAAGGTGAAGACCTAACGCGATCAGACGCTATCGCCGCCTGCCTGAAGCATTTTGTTGCCTACGGTGCTGCCGAGGCTGGACGCGACTACAACACCACCGATGTCTCGCGCCGTCGCCTGCGTGAAACATACCTCCCTCCATTCCGGGCTGGAGTCCACGCCGGAGCCGCCACTGTCATGGCTTCGTTCAACTCCTTGAACGGCACACCGATGCACGCCCACCGGGGCCTTCTCACCGACCTCCTCAAGCAGGAATGGGGATTCGAGGGGGTCGTCGTGGGCGACGCGGAGGGGGTATCCCAACTCGTCCAGCACGGTTTCGCGGCCGACGAACGCGCTGCGGCCACGGCAGCGCTACAGGCGGGACTTGACGTCGTTATGGGAGACACTCTCTTCACCCCCGAAGGCCAACCGCGGCTCGACCCCGACGACATAGACGTCGACAGGCTCGATGAGGCGGTGCTCCGCGTGCTTCGAC
>NZ_JBFULL010000060.1:0-2398 GCF_056400345.1 Microbacterium sp. P5_B6
GCATCTGGAATGTCTTTGGTCCAAGCCTGGTCGGACAGGTCCATCAGCTTCCCCTGTGAGGCAAGCGTCACGACGTTGACGTTCGCACCGGCGCCCGCATCCCCGCCGGGGAATGTCAGCAGGATGTCGGGAGCAGTGTTCGCCTGGATCTGAGTGGAGATCAAGCCGCCGACATCACCACCCTGGTAGTTGAACTGGACGTCGACATCGGGATACTTCTCCTCGAAGTTCCCCACGATCTCCTCGATCGTGTCCTTGAAGTTGACGTCGAAGACACCGGTGAGAGTGCCGCTGACCGAGCCGTCCGTCGRCTGGCTGCTCGCAGCCCCCGCCGAGCATCCGGCCATCATGGAGCCTGCGACGAGCATCGTCGCGACACCGAGACCATGTTTGATCTTCATCGAACCGTTTCCGTTCTGTGAGTTGAGGTGCATCTTGGTTTGCTCGGTGAGTCAACGCCGAACGTGTGTGAGGGCCACCAGGCCCGAAGTGTCAGCCCTTCAATCCGCCCGCGAACCCCTGGATTACGTAGCGCTGGAAGACGAGGTACAGCACGAGGATGGGAATCATCGAAATGATGAGGCCGGCGAAGATCAGCGGCCAATTGCTCGAGTACTGGCCGACGAACTCGAAGATGRCCATCGGGATCGTCTTCTGGTTGCTGCCGGCGAGGTAGATCAGCGGCGTGAAGAAGTCGTTCCAGATGCCAACGCCGTTCAGGATGATGCAGGTTCCCAGCACGGGTCGCAGCATGGGAACGACGACGTGCCACCAGACCCGCATGTTCCCGCAGCCGTCGATACGAGCTGCTTCTTCAAAGTCCAGAGGCACGCTGGAACGAAGGAAGGTCGTGATGAGGAAGATGGAGAAGGGCATCTGAACCCCGGTGTAGATGATCACGAGGGGCCAGATGCTGCCCAACAGTCCGATGTCGCGCATCTGCATATAGAGAGGAAGCAGGGCGAGCTGGAAGGGGAGCAGGAGCCCGATCAGGAAGACGAAGAATGTCCTGTTCGACAGCCGCGCGGTGGAACGCGCGAGGGGGTACGCAGCCATGGTGGCCAGCGCCACGACGGATACGCACGACAGGGTGGTGACGATGACGCTCGTGACGATCGCGGACGGCAGTGAGGACTGCGTCCACGCGTTGACGAAGTTGTCCAGCGTCGCCCGTGAGCTCGGGATCAACGGAGTGGTGAAATCGTCAGCCGGACGGATGGCGAGGTTGATCAGAATGTAGACCGGCAGCAGGAACAACAACGTCGTGCCGTACGAGAGCGTGTGGGTGGCAACGCTCAAACCCCGTGGCGACTTCATGTGTACTGCTCCTGTCGACGAAGAACCGAGAATTGGATGAAGGCAAGGATCGCCACAGCCACCGCCAGCACCATCGCCAGGGCGGCAGACTTTCCGTACTGGCCGAACTGTGCGAAGAGCTGATAGATCAAGGTCGAGATCGTCTGGGTCTGACCCGCGGGTCCTCCACCAGTCAAAGAGAAGATCTGATCGAAGATCTTGAGGCCGCCGATGAGCCCGAGCATCAGGTTGATGGTGATGGCAGGAGCGAGAAGAGGGCGCACCACATACCAGAACCTCTTCCAGAATCCGGCGCCGTCGAGCGCGGCCGCCTCGAGGAGTTCGGGAGGAACGCCCTGAAGTCCAGCGAGATAGATCACCATCGTYGATCCGGTGAACTGCCAGATGATGGTCACGATGATGATCCACAACGCAGTGGTCGGGTTTCCTAGGAAGTCCACCTGCGGCAGGCCGAACGCGTCGAGTGCGACGTTGATGCCGCCGATGTCGGGTGGCCCGAAGATGTACTTGAACAGGTATCCGACTACCAGAGCGGACACGACAAGCGGTGCGAAGATGATCGTTCGCAAGATGTTGCGTCCGCGAATGGCTCCGTTGAGCAACAGAGCCAACCCCAATCCGAGCACGTTCTGCGCGATCACCGTCACGAAGGCGATGAAGAGCGTTCGCAGCGTGGCCGGGCCCGCTTCTCCCTGAAAGATCTCGACGTAGTTGTCCCACCCGACGAAGTTCTTGTCCAGCGACGACGAGGACCAATCGGTGAAGGAGAACAGCGCACCCTGCGCGGTGGGTACGAGCACGACATAGAGGTAGACCGCGAGAGCCGGCAGGACGAACCACCACAGACTTCGCCCGACTGAGTGGCTGCGGGCCCGTCGGCGCGCAGGCCCGGATCGCACCCGGTTGAGGCCGCGGTCAGGTTCGGATACGCCGAATGTCGCTGCCGTCGTAGTTCTGAACGTCGACATCGCTATCGGCTCCCTGGCATGGATGTGCCTTCAGAAAGAGGCACTGAGTGCAGGAGAGAATCGCCCGCTCGCAGGCCGACCGATCCGCCGGCGATGCCGGAGGAGGTAGGAAA
>NZ_JBFULL010000061.1:0-2264 GCF_056400345.1 Microbacterium sp. P5_B6
GAACGAAGCGTTCTCGAAGAGCGATCCGGAACTCGGATGCCTGCCACCCAGGTGTCGCGAAGAGGTCGGCGTAGGTCTGCGCCACGCTCGAGTACCCTCCCCAGGTCGCTATTGCGCGCTTGTCCATTGCGAGCACCCGCACCTCGTCGCCCTGAGGAAGCCCGTTCAGGTCGACCGTCGGCGGCAGATAGACGAGGTGTCTTCGGAAGTCCGCGACTGTGCGGCCACTGAGATGAGCACGTGCCGCGACGGGCCCACCCAGGGCGTACGGCCCCCGGCTCGAATCGAGGAAAGGGCTGATAGCGTCTCTCGTCGTCCAAGCAACGGTGTCGTGCGCGAGGTTTCGCCAGGCGCAAATCATCGTCAGCACCTTGTCGATGCTCACTACGGCCAGTCCGCCATGCCTGTATCGATCGACGGTCCCGTTGCCTTCGAGGCGTTCGAGCGCCAGGTATGCCGTTGTGCTCGGTACGCCTGCTTCGAACGCGAGGTCAGCGACGTTCGCCCAGGCCCGTTGGCCCTCGATGGCGCGATCGGCCAGAACGCGCCAGACGAGCTCGTTCCCCTTCATGCCGACCGCCTTTGTCGGGTTTCCTGTAACGGCGTTTACAGGTTTATATGAAACCCTGATTCCAGGAAATCCGGAAGTCCTCGTCGTGTTTCAGCGGCTCGTGGCGCCATCGCAACCTGGACGCCACCTGAGCATCGTGCTCATTACTATGGCGTTGCCAACGCATTTATAGAGCAAAGTGCTCATTTGGTGTCAAGTGTCCGAGGGCTTCGTTTTACCGCGGGAGTGACAACTTCGCTGATGTCTCTACAATCCCGATTTATCAAGGATTTTTGCCCGTATTTTGCCCGCGAACTGTTTGCCGTAGCCTGTTTTCGGGGGTCGCGCGATGTTGTTCGAGTTCTCAAACTTCCGCGTGATTCCGCGGTTTTCGTCGGTTTGAGTCGGGTTGAGCATTATGCTCAGTCGTGTTCGAGTCCCTCCAGGGGTCTCGAGTCGTCCCCGCTCGTTTCCACGGCGAGGGCTGGTCCGTCGGGCAGGTTTCGGCCACTATCGGAGCATGGTCTCGACCTTCGGCTGGCTTGACACCGACTCCGAACAACGCAGACGCATGCTGGAGGTTGTCGACCTCTTCAAGGAAGAAGGAACGGTCGACGAACTGGGCATCGGGTCGATCCGGGACGCGCTATCCGACATCCTGTTTCCCGGCACTTCCGTCTTACACACGCGGCTTCGATATGTGCTCTTCATCCCTTGGTTGATGCAGTTGGCGACCCGTAAACCATCACCGGAGGAGATGGGCGCCGACTTCCGCAACCTGGAGTACCGGTTGATTCCCAGCCTGCTCGGTGGGGGCGAAAGCACCGGGGTGTTTGGCCGCGTCGTTCGTCACAACCTGAAGAACCTGCCGAGCAGCGCCTATTGGGGATCGCTCGCCGCATGGCAGATAGTGACCGTCGACTCGGCTGGGTCCTACTTCCGACGTCAGCACGACTACCGGCAGCTGCAAAGGCGCACTGTGGTTGCAGACGATCCGGAGTCGCGGGATCGAGCCCCGATCACGGGCATCGACGCTAACCTGCATGGCCCCCCGTGCGGCCTGATGAAGGCGGTTGATTTCGAGCTGACTCCTGAGGACGAGCAGTACCTCTCGTATCAGATCGGTTCCGCCACAACAGGTTCGCTGTTGTCGTGGCTCATCCAGGACCAGCCCGGCAACTCGCCTCACTTTGCATGGGATGTGGACAATCTGTCAGCAGCTCCCGTGCAGCTTCGCAGCGCGGTCGACCACGCGAGACGGTTCAGTGTGTCCATCCATGGAGCGCACGCCCTCTACAACCTGCTTCTTGCGGAGAAGGCGGGGAACGAAGCGCTCACGACCGGCTATCGCTCGGAGATTGGGCTGTGGCGCGAAGAGCTGGGGGCGTCCGAAGCGCTGGAGGCTTGGAATCGCGGTGATTGGTGGGCAACGATCCATCGGCAGAACCCACGGCTACGCCCCATCACGAAAGCCTTTGTTGATCGGTGGCTCGAACTGATCGCGGCGGATGACGACATCGCGGAGAGCGATGAGGCGCGTCGGCTGATCAACACGAGGGAACGCCAGATCAAGGGCGGCCGTGCGCGTTTGGTGAATCAGTCCGCCCTCGACCGATGGAGCGGCAGGAGCGGAATGGGCCGACTCAGTTATCGCTGGGAAGTCGCTCAACGACATCTGCAGGATCTCTACGCCGCGAGGGTGGCGTCGTGACGC
>NZ_JBFULL010000062.1:0-2168 GCF_056400345.1 Microbacterium sp. P5_B6
CTCCGGGAGACTCAGGTCCAGCGCGGCGAGGACACGATGACCGTTCTGTTCATCGGGCTCGGTGCCATGGGTGAGCCGATGGCTCGCAACATGGCATCCGCGACCGACATCGTCCTGTTCGACGTGAACACCGATCTCGCCGCTCGTATCTCCGCCGATCTCGGTGTGACGGCGCTCGGCACATTGGACCCGCTACCTGACGGCATCGACACGGTCGTCCTCATGGTGCCGTCATCGCGCATCGTCGAGTCGATACTTGTTGGCGAATCAAGACTCCTGGAGAAACTGCCGACCGGAGCTCTCATCGTCGACATGAGTTCCTCCGAGCCGGAGAGCACCCGTGAACTCGCTCGTCGAGCGGCATCGTGCGCGGTGGCGTACGTCGATGCKCCCGTATCGGGTGGGGTCGAGAAAGCGAAGTCTGGCGAACTCGCGGTCATGGCCGGAGCGGAAGACGAGGCTTTCAGACGGGCCGAGCCGCTTCTCAACGCTGTCGGCACGAGCATCCACCACGTCGGCGGACCCGGTGCCGGTGACGCCGCGAAAGCGCTCAACAACCTCTTGTCGGCGACAAATATCGMCGCGGCGGCCGAGATCCTCACAGCTGCGGCGAGGTTCGGCATCCGCCCTGACGCAATGCTGAGTGTCATCAACTCCTCGACAGGACGCAGCCAGGCAACCGAGGTGAAGTACCCGCGCTTCGTGGTGACGGGAACTTTCGCCTCGGGCTTCGGCATGGACCTGATGCTCAAGGATCTTGCGATCGCAAAGACCCTCACGAGCGGGGCCGGGCTGACAACGCCCGTCACGGACTGCGCAAGCGCAATCGCGACCCGAGCCCGTGAGTTGGCGGGATCCCCCCCAGACCACACAGAGATCGTCCGCTACTACGAAGATGCCAATCGCGCACTCCTGCGCACCTAAACAGCTTTCACGAAAGAGGGAAACCTATGAATGTCGCGGCCCAGACCTACATCGACGATATGGCCACAAAGCGCGGGTACGTGCTCAACTATCACAAGGTGATGGCCGCCGCAGACTTTCCCGTTCTGCAAGCCGCCAATCACGTCGTGAACGCCGCCTACCTMGACCAGCRCAGCCTCGACCGCAAGACGAAGGAACTCCTCTTCATTCTCAGCCTGACCGTCATGCGGGCACCCATGCCACAGCTCCGCAGTCACATTCAGGTCGCACTCGACCTCGGCCTCTCCCCGCAGGAGATCCTCGAGGCCATTGAGATCGCGCTCCCCGAAGCCGGCATCGTCGCATTCCAATGGGGCGTCGAGGCATGGCAGGAAATCGTGGGCGTCGAGGTGCTGGAGCCGACGGTCGCCGTCCACAGCGGAAAGGCCGACTGAGAGCATGGTGTGGCCGCAGGACAGCGGCGATCAGTACCGCGTCTACACCCTCCGTTACGGGACACGGCAGACCACTCGCTCGGATGTCTTCCTCGACTACAACTCCTATGGTGAGCCGGACGGCCCGCACATCGTGGACTACTACTTCTGGGTGCTGCAGAGTGACCACCGACTGATCGTTGTAGACACCGGATATGACGCCGAGGTCGCACACCGCCGCCAGCGCACCGTGCTGCACGATCCCGTCAATATGCTCCGGGAATTCCTGCATGTCGAACCAGACGACGTCGAGACGGTCGTGATCACACACTGCCACTACGACCACATCGGGAACCTCGCGCGCTTCCCCAACGCGCGCGTACACCTTGCGGAAGCTGAACTCGACTTCATCCGCAGCGGGCTGCTCGATCGYCCCCTCGTCGGCCACTTCACCGAACCAGCCGAAGTCGAACTACTCGACCGACTTCGGCGAAGCGGACGACTCACGGTAGTGCGCGAGGAATGCGAGCTCGCGCCCGGTATCCGCCTCATCCCCGTCGGTGGGCACACACCTGGACAGCTCATGGTCGAGGTCAACACCGCAAACGGTGCGGTCCTCCTGACCTCGGACGCACTGCACTTCGTCGAAGAGCTCGACCGCGACATGCCGTACATCTCCTCGATGGACCTGCCCGCGACCTACCAGACCTTCGACATAATCCGCGAGCGAGTCGCAGCACGGTCATCGCAGCTCGTCGCAGGGCACGATTCGGGTGCCCTCAACGGGATGTCGCGGCTCTCCGCTGACATCGGATGGATCGGATGACGAAC
>NZ_JBFULL010000063.1:0-2157 GCF_056400345.1 Microbacterium sp. P5_B6
CTATCACGGCTTCCAAATACGCCACGCTCGCGGACTTGAGGTGGGATCCCGATCCAGCATCGGGGATGGCGCAATACTTGACGCCCGTGGCGGCCTCAAAATCGGCTCCGACGTCAATCTGTCAACCGGGGTACATATATGGACCGCTCAGCATGGCTGGGATGATCCTGCCTTCGCTTTCGAAGCATCCCCCGTCGTGCTCGGGGATCACTCGTGGATCAGCACGAGAGTGACGATCCTTCCTGGCGTTACGATCGGCGAAGGTGCGGTCGTCGCGGCAGGCGCTGTCGTCACGAGGGATCTTCCGCCATACGGACTGTATGGCGGAGTGCCCGCCAAGCGAATCCGTGATCGTTCGCCGAAAGACTACCGACTCGCGACGGCGAGACAGAAAGCGTGGTGGTGGTGAGGTCAGGACCCGGGAAATGGGCTCTGGGACCGAGAGTGCTTCCCCATAGCTCCACGGGATGCCTTCTGTCAGTTCGCGCCTAACCTGCTCTCCGGGAGTGCTGCACTAAACCGAAAGTGCAGCGCTGATGCTATGAACCGAGTTCTCTCACCCGCACCGCTGGCGCGCCAGCATAAAGTCCATTGGGATCGCAGTCCCTGACCACTACCGAGCCTGCGGCGATTACACACCCATCGCCGACGGTGGTTCCAKGTAGGAGAACTGCTCGGGCGCCGATCCAAACTCCCTCGCCAACGCGAATTGGCGCTGAAGATGCTTGACCAGCGCGTCGGCTGCTCGGGCCGACTCTGTGCGAACTCGTGACAAACATCACGTTATAGCCGATGTCGCACCGATCACCAATTTTTGTTGTAGCCCCGAGATCGAAGAAGCAACCGTAGTTGATGAAGGTGTTGGCACCCACTTCGAGCCCGCGCCACGCGCCGATGAAGGCGCCAGGGTTAATAAGTGCGGAGGGGTCAACCTTGAGCCCCAATGCTCCCCATGCCCGCGAACGGAGCGCTCGGGGAAATACTCGACTGTTCACTACTCCGAACACAACATCTCKCACAATCGGGCGAAACGTCGCAACAAGCACGTTCATTAGCGAATCGCCGCCGAACGGCGACGCGCATGGCCTCGCTTACCCCGGATCCTGCCTAGGCGCACCCGAGCGGMGTTCACGCTGCCTACCATCCACGCAACGCCTCGGTCAGCTCCTCCGAGTGCACCACGCAGGTCAAGACGGTAGCGGCGGACACTCCCGAGCAACTTCGCAGTCTCCCGTGGTCCAACATCTGACATTCCGCCGCCTTCGTAATTGATAACGATCGCACTCAATTGCGCGGGGGCACCGGCCGCAAACCCAAAACGTAGTACTACGTCGAAGTCGCCAGCGGTTCCAAACGCCAACGAGTGAGACCCCATGCCGATGAGAGCTTGCCGGTCAAAAAGGGTCGATTGATGACAATGTGGCTGGATGCCTAAAGCGTGCTTCAACCAGTCGTGCGGGATACTTCTTATGACCGCGCCGCCTGCTGACAAGTTTCTGGCACCAGCCACTAGCCATTTTTGCCCAGCCTTCTCGGCGTCATCCAGCGCCCCCAGAATCTTTGTCAGTGAGCTGTCATCCGCAAAGGTATCTCCCGCGTTGAGAAATTGAATCCAGCGTCCCGATGCCCGCTCTGCACCATTGTTCATGGCGTCGTAGACACCCGCATCTGGCTCGGAAACGATCTCATGGAAGATCTCGTATGACCTGGCTAGATGCACCGTCTCGTCGGTCGAATTCCCATCCATGAGTATAAGTTCGATATTGGTAGGATCAAACGCTTGTTGGGCGGCGATGGAGGAAATCGTTCTCTCGACCACGCTCGCTGCATTATAGGTTGCCATCACGATAGTAAGTTGTGGGGTCGTCATTGGATCTCCTCAATTGCGCGCATCCACTCGCTCTGGACTTCGTCGAACCAATCCTCCAACGCACGTGGAGGCGCAGCGTCAACGGAGATCTCGTCGCCATCGATTTGGCGGGCCATCTTTTCTATGCCTTGCTCGAGGGGCTGAGATTCGCCGGCCGCCTCCGGTAGGAAGTCGAGGCGAATCACCGGGAGGCCGAGGCTCTCAGCAAGAATGATCGTTCCGCTGGTGGTCACTGCCGTATAAGGGGCGATCAGCGCGCAACATTCTGAGAGTGAGCGTACCAACGT
>NZ_JBFULL010000064.1:0-1920 GCF_056400345.1 Microbacterium sp. P5_B6
GCCCCAGACGGTGGCTCCGAGTCCGTAGACCGACGCATTCGCACGTTCGACGACCTCATCGATGTCGTCGTACGCGAGAATCGGCACGATCGGCCCGAAGGGTTCCTCTTGGACGATACGGCTGTCCTCCGGCGGGTTATCGACGATCGTGATCGGCACGAAGTTGCCATCGAGCGTCTCATCGATCTTTCCGCCGAGAGGTACTCGATAGCCGTTTCGCTCAACGTCAGCGAAGAGTTCGCGCAGTTTGTCATACTGCATGCGATTGTTGATCGGGCCCAGGTCGCTCGACGGATCCATGCCGTCCCCGACCTTCTGGGTCTTCGCATACTCAACCAGCGCCTTGACGAAGTCTTCGTGAAAGGACCGGTGCGCATAGATGCGTTTTGCGGCGATGCACCACTGCCCCGAGTTGCCAAAAGCCGCGTTGAAGACCTTGGGAACCGCGTCTTGCCAATCGGCGTCCGGCAGGAGGATCGCAGGATCGTTGCMGCCGAGTTCGAGAGTCACCCGCTTGATCGTGCCGGCGCTCGATGCCATGATCTTGGCTCCGGTCGCTGTCGATCCGGTGAACGTGATCATTCCGACGTCCGGGTGCTTGGTCAGGATCTCGCCAAGTTCATTGCCGCCCGTCACCACGTTGAACACTCCGGGCGGGAAGATCTGGGCGGCGAGCTCGCCGATCCGAAGCGCGCAGAGTGGGGTGTACGGCGACGGCTTGAGGACGACCGTGTTCCCCGTGATGAGCGCCGGCACGGTCTTCCACAGCACGTGAAGGTATGGATAGTTCCAGGGGATGATCGCTCCGACCACGCCGAGCGGCGCTCGCCGCAGCTCTACGCGACTCTCCTCATCCTCGGCGAGAACTTCGACCTTGAGCCGGGCTTTCGCGGTCTTCGGAACCCACGGGTTAGCGAGGTTCACCTCAAAATCCGCTTGGTTGTGCCGCGGCTTGCCCTGCTCGAGCGACAGCAGCGTGATGAAATCTTCCTTCTGGGCTTCGAGCGCGTCGAACAGGGCGACGATGTAACTCTCCCGCTCCTCCGGCGTGAGAGCAGCCCATGCCGGGTAGGCGCTCTTCGCGGCTGCGATCGCGCTGTTCATGTTCGCTTCGACGCCGAGCGGGGCACGCGCAAGAACCTTATTGGTCGCGGGATTGAGCACGTCGAAATGCTCCGTCGTCGGAACGACAGCCCCATCGATGATCAATCCGTAGGAGGCTGCGAAGTCGACCKGGACGACGTTCGACTTTGCCTCTGCGAGAGATACTCCCATGTACTCACTCCTGTCTTATGGTGCGCTCTTCCATACAGCCCTTGGGCCGCATGTTCGGAGGTCTAATATCATAATACGGTATTCTCATTCAGCGCTCAACTGGAGCGGATCTCGCCTATCACGAGGCGATTGCCGGGCGCTTGTCGCTCCAGGGGCGTACAGATTCGAACGCGGCCGCCGCTTGTAGAACGTGCGCGTCGCCGTGGAAGCCGCCCGAGATCTGCAAACCCACCGGCCGCCCATCCGACGTGAAACCCGCGGGCACGGTGATCGGTTGAGCCTGATCCGCGGCGACACGCGACGCGCACGTCAGCAGTGTKACTCAGAAAGCCCGTCCGTGCACCTCGGTAGGACAGATTACGGMAAGACAACTTCCCGAGACATATCGCTTCGTGGAAGCTCGCGGACGAGTACCGAGGCTCGAGGAGCGGCGCCGACGTCTCGAAAACCTGCAACTTGTCGAGACAAGCGATGAGGGTCAGCTGGCGCCGAGCGTTGAATGCCTCGCTGTCAATCCGCGGGATCGGACACGCTGGTCCAGTTGTCAGGTTCGAACTAATGCGCTATCAGTTATGTTGCCTATCGCCCGCTTCGCCGGTCGGATAGTCGGCGCCGCTCCTCGAGCCTCGGTACTCGTCCGCGAGC
>NZ_JBFULL010000065.1:0-1813 GCF_056400345.1 Microbacterium sp. P5_B6
GTGGTGGTAGCGGGTGCCGTGCCGACGCGCCGCCTCGAGGAGCGTGTACGTCCCGACGATGTTCGTGTCCAGGAACGGCCGCGGATCGTGGAGCGAATTGTCGTTGTGCGACTCGGCCGCATAGTGGACGACGGCGTCGGATCCCGCGAAGAGCTCGTCCACGAGGGCGGCATCGGTGATGTTCCCCTTCACGAAGCGGAGCCGGTCTTCCGGCAGTCCTTCGAGAGACCGCAGATTCCCTGCATAGGTCAGGGCGTCCAGGACGGTCACGACGTGATCCGTGTGAGCAACGACGTGGTGGACGAAATTGGACCCGATGAATCCGGCCCCGCCCGTGACGAGCAGATTCGCCATCAGCGCCCTCTTTTCAATGTGTCGAGCAGGTAGGCGCCGTATCCGGACTTCACGAGCTTCTCCGCCCGCACGCGCAGTTCGTCATCACTGAGGAAGCCCTGCCGCCAGGCGACCTCTTCGGGCACGCCGATGCGAAGCCCGGTGCGCCGCTCCATCGTGCGCACGTATTCCGCGGCATCCGTCATCTGATCGAATGTGCCGGTATCGAGCCACGCGGTGCCACGCGGAAGAACCTCGACCTGAAGCGCCTGCCGCTCGAGGTACGCACGATTCACGTCGGTGATCTCGTATTCACCGCGGGGGCTGGGCTTGAGGTCGCGCGCGATGTCGATGACGGCGTTGTCGTAGAAGTAGAGCCCGGGAACGGCGTAATTGCTCTTGGGTACCGCCGGCTTCTCTTCGAGCGACACAGCCCGGCCGCCTTCATCGAACTCGACGACGCCGTAGGCCGAAGGCTCGGCTACCCAGTAGGCGAAGATCGCTCCACCGTCGATGTCGTCAAAGCGCTGGAGCTGAGTCCCCAGACCCGGACCGTACAGGAGATTGTCACCCAGGATCAGCGCGACCTTGTCGTCGCCGATGAAGTCCGCGCCTATGGTGAACGCCTGAGCCAGGCCGTCGGGTGAGGGCTGGCGGGCGAAGGTCAGATTCACTCCGAATTGCGAGCCGTCGCCGAGGAGCCGCTCGAACTGCTCTGCATCGTGCGGCGTCGTCACGATGAGGATGTCGCGGATGCCGGCCACGATGAGCGTCGAGAGCGGGTAGTAGACCATCGGCTTGTCATAGACCGGGATCAGCTGCTTCGAGATGCCCAGGGTGATGGGGTGCAGCCGAGTACCCGAGCCGCCAGCGAGGATGATGCCTTTCACCTGACAATCGTGCCATAGACGGTCCGCGGGCACCGGACCGGCCTTGCCGGTAAATCACAGGATGGGGCTGGGTATTGTTGAGCGACCGTTTGGTCGCGCTCGCCCGTGTTTCGAAAGGCTCCCCTCCCGTGGCTTGGATCTCGTTCGCCTGGGCTGCGCTCGTGACGGTGGTGCTTCTCGGAATGGTAGGGATGCCGCTCGCTCGGGTCCTCGGACTCCGGGGCTATTGGTCGGTCGCCGTCGCGCCGGCGTTCGCGGTCACGGTCATCAGCGGCACCGCGGTCATCGCGTCATGGATCGGTCTCTCGTGGTCGCTCCTGCCGGTCGCCCTCGTCACCCTCGTCCTTGCGGCGGCTATCGGCGGAATACGCTACGCGACACGGCGAAACCGAGTGACCCGATGGGTACGTCGTCCGTTCGATGTCTGGCTGCTGGTCGGGCTCCTGACTGCGGCGGTGCTCATCTCCGGCCGCATCGTCCTGATCCTCGGTGAGCCTGACAGCATCTCGCAGACTTTCGACGACATCTTCCACCTCAACGCCGTCCGCTTCGTGCTCGACACCGGGAACGCGTCGTCGCTGTCTCTCGGC
>NZ_JBFULL010000066.1:0-1675 GCF_056400345.1 Microbacterium sp. P5_B6
GTGATGCTGGGCTATTGGGACGAGCCGAAGAAGACTGCTGAGGCGGTCGATGATGAGGGCTGGATGTGGACGGGCGACATCGGAGTGATGGATGAGGACGGCTACGTCAGCATCACCGGTCGGATCAAGGACATGGTCATCCGCGGTGGGGAGAACATCTATCCCCGCGAGATCGAGGAGTTCCTGATGACTCATCCCGACGTGCTCGATGCTCAGGTGATCGGGGTGCCAGATGAAAGGTACGGCGAGGAGCTCATGGTCTGGCTGCGGCTACGAGACGGAGTCAACGCATTGGATGCCGCCTCCGTGCGCGAATACTGCTCGGGCAGGCTCTCCCATCACAAGATCCCCAAGTACGTCCACGTGGTAGACGAGTTCCCTATGACGATCACCGGGAAGGTCCGAAAGGTTGCGATGCGCGAGGCGGCAACAGACATCCTCGGCCCCGGCGCCTCCTTGGTGGAGTCGTTGGATGCCCGAGGAGCCCGCGACGAGCCGGGCGCGTGAGACTGAGCATTTCGGCCTCGCAGTTGGCTGAGCCACGCCGGTCACGCTAGAGCCCGACTGCGCGGATGCCGCCCGGGGAGTCTCCCGGGCGGCATCCGTTGTACTGAGGGGCGTTACTCGCCCCAGGCGGCGTCCATTTCGTCCAGTACCTGGTCGACGGTCTTCTGGCCGGTCAGCAGCCCTTGTACGCCGATGGAGAGGGCGTCGTAGACGGCGGGGTTCGGGAACGTGGCGAGCGGGGCTTCCACGAACGAGCCCTGCTCGAGCAGTTCACCGACGGGCTGGTACTGGGGCGGCAGGCTCGCGGCATCCACGCCGGTGATCGGGACGAAGCCGGACAGGTCGGCGAACGCTTGAGC
The DNA here is from genome assembly GCF_056400345.1 of Microbacterium sp. P5_B6. Classification (NCBI taxonomy): domain Bacteria; kingdom Bacillati; phylum Actinomycetota; class Actinomycetes; order Micrococcales; family Microbacteriaceae; genus Microbacterium; species Microbacterium sp. P5_B6. The sequence goes on from NZ_JBFULL010000066.1 coordinate 867, forward strand.
CTGTTCCGGCTCGGCGGCCCAGTCCAGGAAGTCCTGGGCTGAGGCCTTGGCGCCGTCCTCGGCTGCCGCGTTGATGGCCCATGCGTAGCCGGCGGAGGCGACGATGAAGGGCTCTTCCCCCTTGGCCGGGGGGAACGCCTGCACCGTAAGGTCCAGCCCGGTCGCTCCGCCGATCGAAGCGGCCGCTGAGCCAGGAACGCTCGCGCTGAGCGACGTCTGGCCGCCGATGCCCTGGGTGATGGTGTCGAACGTGCCTCCTTCGACGCCGTCCTGGAAGCAGCCGCTGTCCTTCATCTCGATGATGGATTCGAGGACATTGCGCCAGGCGCTGTCGGCGAAGGTGACGTCGCCCGCGGCGCGCTGCTCGTTCCAGTCCGGCGTGGGTCCGTAGACCTGTGTTGCAGAGATGACCATGGCGAGGAGGCCGTTGTTGGCTGGGGCGGCACCGGCGAGCACGTTGAAGGATTTGCCGCCATCGCGCGCGGTGCCGCACGCCTTCAGCATGTCGTCATAGGAAGCCGGGTAGTCCTTGATACCCACATCCGCCGCTCCCGCTGCGTTGTAGAGGAGACCGGTCGGGGTGAGCGCAGCTGGCTGGGCGTAGATCTTGCCGTCGACTTCGTAGAGGGACTCGGTGCCATCCGGGATGACGGCGGCCGAGGTCTCGTCGAGTGGCTCGAGGAACCCGGCGTCGGCCAGTGTGATGACGGAGACCGGCTGTCCCGTGCCTGGGGAGAGGATCATCATGTCCGCGGCATTGCCGCCTTGCAGCTGAGTCGTGACCTGCGTGCTGTAGGCCTCCCCCGGGT
>NZ_JBFULL010000067.1:0-1597 GCF_056400345.1 Microbacterium sp. P5_B6
GAGTATGAGGGCACGAACGAGGGTCTTCACGCGAAGACCTTCGTCCTCGATCTCGATGGAAGCCGCTCGATGGTGGTCACAGGCAGCGCGAACATGACCGGCGAAACGTGGGGCGCAGGGGTCGAGTTCGACGCGGTGCTCTATGGRGACACCTCCGCATGCGGCGTGCGGAAGACGCTCGAAGGCACTGCGGAAGATCTCGGCCTCGTGCAGCTTCTCGAGGAGTACGCCGTTGTCGATGAGGCAGGTGCCACGGATGCCGCGATCCAGACCTCCTACGCCCTCGAGGAATTCCACCGACTCCTCGCCCTTGGCGCCCCGACGCTTCACGTCGAAGCAATTGATGCAGAGCGGGTCACGGCATCCCTCTCCCTCACGATCCCGGAAAGTGCTCCAGGGGAGACCCGAGTGTGGCTGGCCTCCCTCCCCGCCGATGGGGCGAGCCGATCCCTCGGCGCAGAGCTCAACTGGACCATTGCACCACTCAGCGTCACACCGTTCATCGCGGTCGAGACAACAGACGGGCAAGGGCCGGCGCGAGTGACGAGGCGCTGCCTGATCAAAGCGGAGCTCACCGGAGCCGTCGATGGTCGACGACACGACGCCGTGTTCTCGATCCTCCGATCCAAAGAGCACGTGCTTCGATACCTCGTGTTTCTCMTGGGGGACCCTGCATACGACGCCCTGTTCGCTCAGCTCGCCGGCGTCGACGTGGAGTCAGCCGCCCCTGACTTCGCTTCCGCATTGACCGTGTCGGATGTCGCACTCTTCGAACCGCTTGTTCGCGCAACCGGGCGTGACGAACACGCGCTTGCTCGCGTCGCGAGCCTTGTGGAAGAGCTCCGAGCAACGCCGAACGGTGCCGAACTGGTGCCGGACGGCTTCGACGAGCTGTGGGATGTCGTATGGCAAGTGCACCGAGAGCGATCACGATGAAACCCGACGCCGAGTCGACGCTGGCGAGCCTGAAGGACTTTCAGCGCACCACCGTCGAGCAAGTCTTTCGTCGATTGTGGATCGACGACGACCAAACGAAGCGCTTTCTCGTTGCGGATGAGGTGGGCCTCGGAAAGACCATGGTGGCGAAGGGCGTCATCGCGAAGACCGTGGAGCATCTTTGGGACACCGACAAACGCATTGACATCGTCTACATCTGCTCGAACAGTCAGATTGCGCGACAGAATCTCAGCAGGCTCAATGTGGTCGGCGGCGTCGAACTGAAGCATGCCGATCGACTCACCTTGCTGCCCAAGGTGATCCGTGGGCTCCGGGGCCAACGCATCAATTTCGTCTCCTTCACCCCGGGAACCTCGTTCAATGTGGGAAGCACGAGCGGCAAGGGCGAAGAGCGTGTACTTCTCTACTGGATGCTCGTGAAGTGCTGGGGTCTCGGGATTACTCGCCAGCGAATGTGGAAGCGGTTCTTCGAAGGTGGGATGCACTGGCAGAACTTCGAGAACCACTTGTCATGGTTCGACCGTTCGCAGATCGACGACGAACTGTGCAAGTCGTTCGGGGAGGAGATCGACCGAGCCAGGGGTCCGCAAGGTCGCCCCCTACGCGAGGAGATCGAAGAGTGCGTCGGGGAGTTCAAAGG
>NZ_JBFULL010000068.1:0-1580 GCF_056400345.1 Microbacterium sp. P5_B6
TGCCGTCAGGGCTCTTCAGCAACCACCCACTCTCAGTGAGGTCTTGCGACATCCAATGCCAGTCCTGGCGTGCACGGGGCCGGCCGTTCACGCGAGTGACTTCGGACTCGTAGTCGTTCAGTGGCCAACGCTCCTCGACCACTGACCAGATGTCGCTCGCTTGGAGCTCGTGACCAATGCCACCCCGCTCGAGCAGCACCTCGAGAGTCTCGCGAGTGCGCTCAGCACGTCGGACGCGTTCTTCCATGAATTGCCTCCCGCTCCACCCTTGCAGATTGTGCACRAATGATGCCTCGCGTGCTACAAACGGCCGTCCATATCTCTGCCGCGAGGCAGATAGAGTCGGGCGCTGCCCCGGTCAAGGAAATCGTAGAACTCGAGCCGCGCCTTCTCGAGGTCTGCCGAATCTGCGCTAAGAGTGAGGAATGGGTTCAAAACAAGGGCCGCTGTGGGATTGGCGCGAGGCCTTCAAGGACGCCGATGCATTGCCGCCAGATGCCTCGCCCGCTGAGAGGCGAGCCCGCGGCAAGAGGTTTGAACGGATCTTGTACGGAATGTTCCTGGAAGCAAAACTGGAGCCACGTCTCAGCTTCCGGCCCACAGGCGAGGAGATCGACGGATCCCTCTGGCTGGAGGGTCGAACAGTACTCGTAGAAGCCAAATGGACACAGGACCCACATCCCGCATCGAGCATCTTCCAATTTCGCGGGAAGGTCGACGGCAAACTGGTTGGGTCCGWCGGGCTCTTCATCAGCATGGCGGGTTTCAGCGCGGACGCAGTCGATGCACTGGTGGCCGGAAAGGAATTGAACGTAATTCTCGCGGATGGGGACGATATCCRCTCAATCGTCAACGGCTATGTGTCCGCCCGGGATGCGATTCGCCAAAAGCTGCGCGCCGCGGGCGACTCTGGTACTCCGTTCGCTCCTCTAGCTCAGTCGACTACTGCTCCTGCAGTCGTACGTCGGATTGTCCTGGTGGAAGGACGACTCGAGGCACAGATACTCGAGACTCTGCGCGTGATCCACGGCAATTCCGCCGGGATCTCGATTGTGCCCTCAGGTGGCGTGTCCAATATGGTGCCTCTACTTCGAGATCTAATCGCGTCTTCCGGAAGTCCGGAAAGAGTGACGGTAGTCCTATCGGCCAACGAAGCTGAGGACACCGACCTACAGGCATTGAGCGACGAATTGCGCCAGGTCATCCGCGCTAGCCACCCAAACACGGCCCTTCTCATCAGTGTGCTCCGTCCGAGCCTCGCCGCCATGCTAGGCGTCGACTATTTGCAGCCCGGCCGCAGGGAAGAGCGATCCGGTCTGTCCGAAGGCGCGGTGTCCGCAGCATTGCAGAATGTGGATACCGCGGCCTTGTACGCGAATAACCAGATGCTTCGCCGCGCCATGAAGGGAGCGGGCATATACCTGCCCTATTAAGGGCGCAGGAGCGGGCCGATTCCACACATCCGGCGAGAGAGCCGGGTTCTTGCGGCGGGAATCATCGGCCGATTATGGTCCGCCGCGACTGGCCGGACCGGTGTAGGGCCCGCCKGGGTCGTGCGGTTCACCGCCGGGGAAGTACGG
>NZ_JBFULL010000069.1:0-1556 GCF_056400345.1 Microbacterium sp. P5_B6
CTTCTGCGAGATGAAGAGCGACTGCTGCCAAGATCGAAGCTCTGCAATCGCGATATCGAGAGCCGCATCGATTCGCCCCAAGAACGCGGACGGCCCCAGCGTGCTGACGTCGATCGGTTCTGTCCAAGAGAAATCACCGTCCGAATAGGCCGGGACAGCCCCATCCGGTCGCCGCTCCCAGGCAGCGTGATCCAGGAGCACGAGATGGGGCAGCTCGGGCGGTACCCCAATACAGTGCAGGGGCACCACGCACTCGGCGACCATTGCGAGACCCATGCCCATTTCACGCAGATCTGATGCGGCCATCCAGCCGCGATCGTCCTTGCGATCGAGCGCCGCGCGCTTGTCCTCATGCGGGATCAGCGGGTTCGCCCTGACCTCGGCGCCATCGCGCGCCAGTAGCTGCGCGAGTTTCATCGGAGCCTCGAGTTCTCGTTGAAGCGCAGACTCGCTGTACACCTGATGGAACATGATCGACGTGCGCACGAGCGATTTGTTGAATAGCGGGATCGGCTCCCCTTCGTCACGGTCCAGCATGACTTGATAAGGCACGACCCGTGGAAGACCGCCGTCACCTACCCGCTGAAGCAAGAGGTCGCCGGCGACCTCGCTCAACACTGTCGATTCGTCGTGTGAGACTCGTCGGTAGGTCGGAAGGGACACACCATCCTCCACGGGAAACGGCTCCGGAAGTTGGATCAGGAACACCGCCAGGAGTTCATCCGGATGACCGACCTGCCACTCGCCCTCGTCAGTGGGATTCACGGCCCTATCCTGCCTCGAGGACGGCAAGGTGCGAGGCGCGGCCAGCCATGAGAACCTGACCCCCCGATCCGCGAGAGCCCGTCGTTCACCGGTCTAGCGACCGCAATGCCCCGCCCCAGTGACACGCGCGGCGTTGGTGCGTCAACGCGCGCGAATCACGAGCTGTCGATCTCATTCAGGGCGCCACCTGTGGAAAGGTGGCGCACTGCAGCGGCGTCTGGCAGGCTCAACCGCGGAAACACGCGGCTCCGGACGCTCCAACGCGCCGACGCAGTGCGGGTGGCGCACCGCCAGAGGTCCCCTAAGGGTCCCCCTGGGGGACCCCTGGACGCCGAAAATGCCCTCGGGTGGATGTCTGAGGGCGGAATCATTCAACAAGAAAACCCCCGCTTTACCGGGGCTTCTTCTGCGGAGACGGAGGGATTTGAACCCTCGGTCCCCGTAAGGGGACTCCACCTTAGCAGGGTCATCAAATGCCCATCGCAGGGTAATGTATGCACCGATGGCGCTCCCCTCGCACACCAAACACACCATCATCTGCGGCGCCGGTACACGCTGAGTACACAAGGTCACCAAGCAGGACCTCGGGCTTCTGAGTTCACGACATCGTTCACAGCTGATGCGCGGATCGTGCTCGAAGTCGCGCCCGGGAAGGAAGCCTCCCGCAAATCCGCGATCGGATCGTGCAACTGCAACACGAACGTGCCCGGCAGCGCGGACTGCCGGGCACGTCGGGTTGGTGACTTAGCCCAGTGTCACTCTCAGCGCATTGAGCGCCTGGACGACTGCCG
>NZ_JBFULL010000070.1:0-1451 GCF_056400345.1 Microbacterium sp. P5_B6
GTCCGAGCCGGAGGATTCGCCAATGCAACTAGGGGATGAGTCCGACCCGATGGACGAACGCAACGAGATGGGACCGGTCGTGGATGTTGAGCTTCCTCATGGCGTTGCGGACATGCGTCTTCGCGGTAGCGGGCGAGATGCGCAGCCTCCGGCCGAGTTCGTCGTTTGACAGACCAAGCGCGACGAGCTTCACGATGTCGACTTCACGTGAGGTGAGCGCCTTCAGCTCGTGGCTGGTTTGAGCACCATTCTTCGCCGTGCCGTGAATGTCGGTGAGAAGCGCCCGCGCCGCTCGCGGCGACAAGGGGGATTCTCCTCGCCTCACGGCATGGATCGCTTCGATGAGTGCGACGGTCGAGGCCCCTTTGCCGATGACGCCGTCTGCGCCGGCGTCGATGCACGCGCGCACCACGTCACCCTCCTCGAACGTCGTGAGCATCAATACCCGCGTGTTGCTCAGTGTGCGGAGGCTTTTGATTTGCGCCGTTGCCTCAGGGCCGGAGAGACCGGGCATCCGCACATCCATTAGCACCACATCTGGTCCGAGCGTCTTCGCCCGTTCGACCGCCTCCATGCCGTTCCGTGCTTGACCGACGACTTGGATACTCGGTTCCTGAATGAGCAGCGCGCGTAGCGCCTCGCGGATCAGATCCTGATCATCCACGAGGAGCACGGTGACCGGCGATGTGCTCATCGTGTGTCCAAGGGAATGTTGACTCGCAGTTCGAAGTCCCGGGGCCCGGCGGTTGCGGTCGCCGTGCCTCCCAGCGATTCTGCTCGCTCCATGATMCCTTTAAGTCCTAATCCGGTGGATGCTCTTGAAGGTCGCCCGTCGGTCGGGTTGGACACGTTTAACTGCACATCGTGACCATCCCACTCGACGCGCACTCGCGCTGGCGAGCCGGAGAGTCCGTACTTGTACGCGTTCACCAACGCCTCCTCGAGGATTCGATAGACAGCCGCATCAACTTGGCGTGAGAGCTTCGGGAGGTCGCTATCGACCTCGAACTCAACGGGCAGCCCGCCAGCGACGAGCGTGTCGACGAGGCGGGGCAACAACTCTCCAGTGTGCGATATCCCCTCCACGTCGTCTACGCGGCCATCGCGAAGATCTCGAAGCAGTTCACCGATTTCTGTTAGGACACTCGCGGCACTCTGCTCGATGATCGCGAGAGAATTGAGCGCCTCCTCTGGCGCATCGAGGACCGCGCGGCGAGCAGCGCCGGCATGCAAGTTGATCACCGCAATTTGGTGGCCCACGACATCATGCAAGTCACGGGCCGTGGCCAGCCGCTGTTCGGCCACCTTCGTTGCGGCGAGGGCTTCGCGGGTCTGCTCTGCCTCCTCGGCGCGACGCTTCGTCGATTCGATCAACTGGCGACGCGCGTACGTCATCTGTCCGGCAAACAGGGAGATCGTCATAGCCGCCGCCATCAGCATCGGGACCAAAT
>NZ_JBFULL010000071.1:0-1388 GCF_056400345.1 Microbacterium sp. P5_B6
GCCTCATGCCATCGACGTCAGGAGAGGTACTCCTGGATGGCCGGAAGCTCACCGGCCCCAGCTCGAAGATCTCAATCGTCTTCCAGGAGTACACCCGATCCCTCATGCCGTGGATGACGGCTGAGAAGAATGTCGCCCTCGCCCTGTTCAACCGAAAGCTCTCGCGCGCGAAGGTACGCGAACTCAGCCGTGACGCGCTTGCCAGCGTCGGGCTCGCGGACAACGAGTCGAAGTATCCGTGGCAGCTCTCAGGTGGAATGCAGCAGCGCGTCGCGATCGCCCGCGCACTCGTCACCGAGCCCGAGGTGCTTGTCATGGACGAGCCGTTCGCGTCGATCGACGCACAGACACGGTTGGAACTCGAGGACTTGACGCTCGCGCTGCAGCGGGAGCGGCACATGAGTGTCATGCTCGTCACCCACGACATCGACGAAGCGGTCTACCTATCGGATCGAATCGTCGTGCTGTCCAAGAACCCTGCCTCGGTCCAGGAGATCGTGCCCGTCGACCTCGGAGCGGAACGCGACCAGTTCACCACTCGCGAATCGCACCGCTTCGGCGAGCTCCGGTCCCACGTCCTGGGACTCATCCGGCACTCGCAGGAAGTAGCCAAGGCCGAGCAGCGGGCGCGATCTGCCGCCTGACACTTGGTCGACCGCGACGATCGGTCGACCATGCATCTCTATGTATACATTACGCATACCAAATGTCGACAAGTTGGGAACAAATAATGACCTACGCACAAGCCGTCGCCGATGGCATCTGGGCCTCGGGTGCTTCACTGGTMGGGTACATCCCCTCAGTGACGGTGGCCCCGGTCATCGAGGCCCTCGTGGCTGCGGACAAYGGTTTGCATGGAGAGTCCGTCCGGGTGACACCGCTATCCCGTGAGGAGGAGGCGATCGGCATCATGGGGGCCGTGTCGCTCACTGGTGGCCTGGGTGCCGTTGTCATGCAGGACAACGGATTCGGCAACGCCCTCACGGCGCTGACGACGTTCTCCCTCTCGTACCACCTGCCGCTGCTCATCTTCGCGAACACTCGCGGGAGCCTCGGCGAGTACAACTCAATGATCCACTCGATCAGCCAACCCGTACCCAGGCTGCTCGAAGCGGTCGGGTTGCCCGTTGTTGAGCTTGATCGCCGAAGCAGCGAGGCTGACTGGCGGGATGCGGTCGCGGAAGCGGGCGTTCACGCCTCCATGACCTACCGGCCCGTCGTCGTCCTTGGATCGTTCTGGAACACTGACGGGAAGGTCGMGTGATGAAGCGCATCGAAGCACTCGAGATTCTTGGCGAGCTCACCGAAGGCCACCCTGTGGTGGTGACATGCGCTGCGACGAGCCGTGAATTCGCTTCCGTGAAAGACGTTGACAGCCACCTCTACCT
>NZ_JBFULL010000072.1:0-1366 GCF_056400345.1 Microbacterium sp. P5_B6
TCATCGGCGTTTTCGAGTTGAGCATGATGCAGGGAAATGCTTGCGTTCTGGGTGCAATCGGACGTCGGTGAAGTGGCCTCTTGCATCTCGTCGCTCGACGTATCCGAGAGGCCCGATGCGGTCGTGCTCTCACGATCCTGAGCGAGGTGCAACCAATCGCCCTCTGAACACTCCCGCGATCGGAGTAGGTCAAGGAGTTCGGCGCAACCAGCACGAAGCTGTCGTCCGTGGCGTTGAGAACGGGGGCGGTTCGAAATTCACCTCCCTCCAACAGTCAGCGGACGAGCTAGCCTTCGTCGCGCAGTTTCCGAATCCCCCGCGACGCGCGCCTCGCCTCGGCGTCACAATCAACATCGTGGTTTCCCGGCACGAGGACGGTGTGGCTCTCGCCGGCAACCTCGCACGTCACCGTTCGTGATATCTCCGGTGATGATGATCGCGTCGAGGGTCTGGTTGGACGCCGGCGCCGTCTTGCGCACCTGCGGAGGCTCGACTTCAGGAGCCTCCTGCGCGTGGCGGCAGCATCCACCGGGATCACCCTGCACCTTGTGGATCCCAAGCGGTACGGTCCTCGGACGGCCTGTGAGATCCAGGTCCGACAGATGCGGCATTGTCGCCTAACTTCCCCGGTCAAGGTCTTTCCGAAGGCTACTGAGTAGGCAGACCTCGAACCGCACGGCTCGCCATCCGCGGACAGCGGCGCCCACCCCGATACGCTCTGGACCGAAGGAGGGCGATGGAGTACCGCAACGCACAGTCCGCGTTTCTTGCGCAGGCCGCAGAGATTTTGTCTCGTGGCCAGATGGTCAACGTTCGCGGTGCGGTCACCCGCGAGGCGCGCCAGGTGACCATCACCCTCGCCAACCCGCTCGAACGCTGCGTCGTCATCCCCGACCGCAATAACAACCCGTTCGCCGCGATCTACGAGACGCTGTGGGTTCTCGCCGGCAGGAACGATATCGGAGATCTGGTCAGTTACCTTCCTCGGGCGGCAGATTTCTCCGACGACGGCACGACCTGGCGCGCCGGTTACGGTCCCCGGTTGCGGGCCTGGCACGGCGTCGATCAGCTCAGGGCAGTCGTCGACATCCTGACGCAAGACCGGCAAAGCCGCCGGGCTGTGATGTCGATCTTCGACCCGGCGCTCGACTATCAGCCTTCGAAGGACATCCCCTGCACCAACTGGCTGCAGTTCACGTGCCGCGATGACGTCCTGGACCTCGCGATCACCGTTCGCAGCAACGACCTGATGTGGGGCTTCACCGGCATTAACACGTTTGAGTGGAGCGTGCTGCACGAAATGGTGTCGTTCTGGACGTGTGCACGGCCAGGGAGCACCACCTACTTCATCGGCTCACTCCATCTC
>NZ_JBFULL010000073.1:0-1299 GCF_056400345.1 Microbacterium sp. P5_B6
CCGCGTGCTTCGACTGAAGGAAAGACTGGGCCTGTTCGAGAACCCATTCGTGGATGAGAGCGTCGCCCTCACGACTCCCACCGAATCGACGCTTCACGCAGCTCAAGAAGCGGCGGAACGTTGCATCGTGCTTCTGAAAAACGATGCYGGCACACTCCCGCTCTCGAAGACGCCCCGAAAGGTACTTCTTACGGGGCCCTACGCCACCAGCACAGATCATCTCGGCGCCTGGGTCCAAAACTTCGGGCACCCGTCCACGTCTCTCGCGGACGCCCTCGCCGAGAAATTCGACGCCATCGAGTGGACTGTTGCCCCGGGTGCGGACTTCCTCGACAGCTCGGACGAGTCGATCACCGATGCCACCCGTTTGGCGCGACAACACGATCTCATTGTCCTGGCGGTCGGTGAGCCCAGCGCTCTTTCCGGGGAGGCAAGCTCCCGCAGCGATCTACGACTCCCGGGAGATCAAGAAAAGCTCATCCATGCGATCGCAGACACGGGCGTACCTTTCATCGTGATTCTCAGCACCGGCCGACCGCTCGTGGTTGAAGACTGGATAGAACGCGCGCCCGACGTCCTTCTCACCTGGCACCTCGGCACACGCGGCCCCGAAGCTATCGCGCGCGTCCTTGCCGGCGACGTAGACGCCGGCGGGCGCATCCCGATGGCGTTTCCTCGCGCCGTCGGTCAGATCCCCATCCACCACGACCACGAACGGACCGGACGACCCGCCTCGAGCGGCGGCACGCTTGCTGCGACTGCCCTCGACGTCGGTCTGCATGGCCCGGACAACCTCGGCGACGTCTTCACATCGAAGTACCTGGACTTGCCTTTAGGGCCCAGATTCGCCTTCGGACACGGCCTGAGCTATACCGCGTTCACGCTGACCGAACCCACCGTGTCTCGCCAAATGGTTTCACGAGCAGACCTGTCCCAGGGCGCCACCGTCGAAGTCAGCGTCGACGTCACGAATGTCGGCAAGCGCGCTGGGGACGACGTCATCCTTTTGCTTCTTGCCGACCCGGTCGCGTCCGTGACACAGCCCGTCCAACGACTGCGCGGCTTCGAACGCGTGCATCTGGGGCCCGGCGAGTCCCACTCGGCTCACTTCGTCCTCGAACAAGGGGACCTCGCCTTCTGGACCGACGACGACGAGCTCAGACTCGAAGACGGCGAACTCAGACTCATYCTCAGCGACGGCACGGAACGACACGAAATCACCCTGACCATCGGGTGAAAGCATCCAGCGGGTGCCTTCCCGGCCGACACGAAAGACGAGGTCTGAATTGTCTACTACCG
>NZ_JBFULL010000074.1:0-1201 GCF_056400345.1 Microbacterium sp. P5_B6
GGACCTGAGTCTCCCGGAGGCAATCGGGAATGCGGTCGGTGTTCGCKCCATCGCGGATCCCTTCACGTCTGTTCCTGAGCTTATGATAGTACGGTATTACCGTCCTGCCAAGCGCGGGTCGAGCGCCATTGAAAAGAATTGGGCACTCCGGCTTCCAGACAGGCCTGACCCGCCGACGACGGGCCGGCGCATATCGGATTCCGACTGATCAGAACAGTCACCGAATATCTGCAGAGGCGATTGACGGGCCTGAGGCTGAGTACTGTCTCCAGGTCGTGGACCCTTTCTGCGATCGTCGTGACGACCTCCACGGTGGCGATCAGTACAAGAGTGGACCGGCGCGGTGGCGTCAGCGGACTGAACAGGTCCGCAAGAGTCAGAAGAAGGACTCGCCGGCGCAGGATGGCCGGCGAGTCCTCCCTATCTGTCAGATCCCGTACTGGTGGAAGACCTTGGCGATGACTTTCCATGTGCCGTCCTGCTTGAGGAGGGTGTGGAAGTCGGTGTAGTCGGTGCCGTCGGCCGCGTTCTCCATGTCAATGCGCACGACGGCGGAGCTGGGAGTGATGGCCAGGACATCGAGGTGCGTGACGGACGCCGGGGCTGCGCCAAACTGAGCGACGTACGGGTCGAGGTTCTTGTATGAGCCCTCGGTCAGGCCGGCTGCGGTGAAGCCGTGCATCGTCGCGTCGTCCCAGAAGGAGTCCTTGATGCGGTCGAAGCTGCCAGTCTCGAGACCTTCGAGGTATCCGGCCATCGCGGCCTTGACCTCGGCGTACTCGGCGGTGGGGATGGTTTTCACATTCTGGCTTTCAGTCTGCGTGGCCATGCGGTGGTTCTCCTTTAGTTGTTGCCGACGGTATTCGGCGGTTATGCGGGAAATCCGCGTTCGAAGATCTCGGCCGGGAATGGCCGGGACCGGGATGCGCTGGGCCATTCGATAGCTCCGCGGTCGGATATAGCCAGGAAGTGTCATTCGGCTGGGGGGGAATTCCGTCACCATTTCAGAACGATCCGTCCGCGCGAACCGCTGGATTCGAGGCGTCGATGCGCCTCGGCGCCATCTTCTGCGAGGAGCACATCCGCGACACACACGATGAGGTCTCCCATCTCGACGGCTTGCCGGAGCGCATCGAGCTTGGAGCGAGAATGGTACTCGCGACCCACGCCGGCAGTTTCGAAGCGAATGCCTCGCGCAGGT
>NZ_JBFULL010000075.1:0-1179 GCF_056400345.1 Microbacterium sp. P5_B6
CCTCGAATACATGACGGGCCAGGAACGGCGTGCCATGGCGCAGGGGATTCCGATGGGCGATCAATTGACCTGGCAGGTCGAGCGTGATGGCAGAGTCGTCGAACATCGACAGAAACCCTTCCCTTTCATCAGTTGCACGCGGTCTCGAGGGCGTGGCGCGGTCTTGCCGTCGGATGCGGCGTCACAGCGGGCGCAGGAGGGGATGCCGCCGGCGTCTCGGCGACATCCCCTGACTACGTGGCTGCGGAGGGATATCCTCCGAGCGATGCGGCCTACTTGCTGGCTGCGTCGAACGCGTCCTGCATCTTCTTTGCGGTGCTTTCTGGCGTGTCGGTCCCTAGCAGCAGCGACTGCACGCCTGAGTTCAGAGCGTCCTGCACTTCCGGCGCCCCGAGATTGGGAAGCTTCGCGTAGTTGCCGGAGGCGAGGAGGTCGGCGAATGCGGCTAGATCTGCTGGTGCCGTGTACTCGTCGTTCGGAATGATCGGCACCGAGGAGAACCCGTTGGCGTAGATGACCGACTGAGCGGGCTCGGCGAGAAACGCCATGAATGCTGCCGCCGCTGTCGGATTCTTCGCGGCAGAGTTGGCAGCGATGGTGTAGCCGGGGAGGGCGGTGATGTAGAGCTCCCCGTCGTTGGACGCCGGAATCCCAGCGATCACGAAGTTGCCGTCGGGGTTAGCAGTGACCATCGGTGATTTCGCGGCGCCGACGTCGACGAGCCCGAGTGCCTGGCCGGCGGCGACGGCGTTGCCGCCTTGCGTCCGGTCTCGTCCGAGCGCTCCCTCACCAAAGCATCCCTTGTCGTTCATCTTCTTGTAGATCTCGAACTGCTCGACCCACTTGGAGTCCTGGTAGGTGGTGGTACCAGCGTCCAGTTGCTCTTTGAAGTCCGGGTTGGGTCCGTAGACCAGGGATGCGGTCTGGCCGAATGACAGCATCTGGGGGCCGGCTGGATCACCCAGTCCCTGGGCGTAGGCGTAGAGCCCGGCCGCTTTGGCGTCTTCGCAGAGCTGGTAGACCTCATCGAGAGTTTTGGGGATCTCAAGTCCGGCCTTGTCCAGCGCATCCTGGTTGTAGATGGCGGCAAGTGACTGCGCTGCGCCCGGGTAAGCGTAGGTGGCGCCCTCGAAGTCCGTCTCTGAACGCCAGGCATCTGGAATGTCTTTGGTCCAAGCC
>NZ_JBFULL010000076.1:0-1118 GCF_056400345.1 Microbacterium sp. P5_B6
GGGCGGATAGGCCGCGATCGCTTCGGGGTCGAGCGTCCCGTCCTTCTTCAACACCTCCGAGTGGGTCAGCGCGATTTCGGTGCCGGCCGCCGCCGGGAGACGGAGACGGACAACCCCGGCGAAGTTCTGACCGAAGTCGACAACCTGGTCTCCGTTTTTGGCCCGGGCTATCGAGACAGGGCGCAGTCGTCCCACCTCTCGCACCCGCTCGACGCTCTCGGCGATGAGCGTCCGAGGGTGCGACAAGATCTCCACCGGTTCGAACCCGGCGGGTGGAGTTGGCGATGCGGCCCAGCTCTCGTCGATGCGCAGATCTGCACGTTCGCCGAACTTCGGGTCGGACTCCCGGATGCGACCGGTGCCGGCGTACCACGACGAGTCGGTCACGATTTGGTGCTCGGTTCCGTCCTCCAGTTCGGCCGTGATCTGGATCAGCCCGGCGAGGCGGTCCCCGTAGATTCTTGAGTGGTTCTCATAGCCGTTCGATCCACGGAACCGGCCGTCACCGATGACGAGCCCTATCGTGTTCGTCCCCGTTGTGAGCGCCGATGTCACGTCGTAGGTCACATACTCGACCTCGTGATCCAGCGCCGTCCAGCGCGGAACGAGTGCGGGCCCAGTGAGGTCGCTCCCGTTGACCAGGAAGCGGTGCCATCCCAAGGACGACACATAAGCGCGCGCTCTGACGACCGGTGACTCGAGGCTCGCTGCGCCGTGCAGGTAAAGGGCTGTCGGCGCATCATTGGTGCGACGGACCGGCCCCCCCGCCCAGAGCGCCGACCAGTCGTCTCCGGGCAGAATTCCGGTTTCGAACGTCGACGTCTCCCACGACGAGGGTGCGCCCCCCGCATCTGCCCACACGCGCACGCGCCACCTGTAGGTCTTTGCCGAGGTGAGGTCGGCGCCCCCGTAGCGTATTCCGAAAGGAGCGGAGCCGTTCACCCTCCCGCTGGCCCAGAGGACGGGATCGTACGAGGATGCTTCGTCCGCCGCGACCTCGATCTCCCATGCTGTCTGGGTGCCCGATCCCGGCGCGAGACGCCAACTGAATTCGGGTCGCCTGGAGCCGATCCCGCGCGGATGACTGCTACCGTCCGTGCGCAAGTCGGTGACAAGTG
>NZ_JBFULL010000077.1:0-1020 GCF_056400345.1 Microbacterium sp. P5_B6
GTCTTGGACAGCGACCGGATCGCGAGCCGCACGGTGGCGTTGGTGTTCATGGCATTCTCCTGGATGGGGCTAGCGGGATCGGGCGGTGGTTCGCGACTCGACATACCACCTGAGGACGCGATCGCGGATAAGGACAAAGATGACGTTGAGCATGAACCCGAGGATGGCGAGCAGCACGATGCCGGCCCAGACGCTGACCGCGTCGAAGGTGAGCTGCGCCTGCATGGTCACGTATCCCAGACCGYGGACGGACGCGAGCATCTCGCTTGCGACCATCAGGATGAACGCGAATTGCAGGCCCGTCTGCATTCCACCTGCCATCGACGGTGCTGCGGACGGCAGCCAGGCGACCGTCAGTTCCTTCCACCCCGGGAGGCGGAGACTGCGGGTCACATCTAGCAGCGCGGGCTCGGTGCGCCGGAGCCCGTCCATCGTGGCGAGCGCGATGGGAAAGAAGGCCCCCAGGGCGATGACCGCGAGCTTCGAGGCATCGCCGATTCCAAGAACGAGGACGAATGGCGGGATGAGCATGATCACCGGGATCGACCGCGCGAAATCCAGCAGGGGGGTGAAAAGCAGTCGCAGGGTCCGCACGCGGCCGAGAGCGAGGCCGACGAGGACTCCAGTTACGATCGCGAATGCATAGCCGATGAGGAGATTGACGAGGCTCGGTACCACATCGGAGAAGAAGAGATCGAAAAGCCAGAGTTCCTGGAAGCGCCGCGCGATGCGGATCGGATCGGGGAAATACGGATTCCGCGAGGACGCCGTCCAGATCCAGTAGAGCGCGATGATCAGAACTGGAACGGAGATGCCCAGCGCGACACGACGTACATTTCTCATGCGAACTCCTCCAGGGGACGACGGCCGCGGACGACAAGCCGCTCTACGAGGTTGACGCCGAGCGCGAAGAGCACGCCGATGACACCGCTCCACAGGATCAGGCCGAATGCGAGATCGGATTGAGCTGCCTCCTGGGCGATGAGGATGAGCCGCCCCAGCCCTGGTGCTCCACCCAAC
>NZ_JBFULL010000078.1:0-990 GCF_056400345.1 Microbacterium sp. P5_B6
GGTATGAACAGGAGCGTGCGGAGGGTATGAACAGGAGCGTGCGGAGGATATAGCGCGACTTCAGGGTGCGATTGATCGCCAACGCGAACAGCAACCCGATCACGTTGGTCAGGATCACGGACCCGAACGCGAGGAACAGGGTGTTCCACACGGCACCGAGCAGCTGCGGGTCGTTGAAGATCCGAACGAAGTTCTCCAGCCCGATGTACTCCCAGTCGCCCAGGCCGGTCCAGTTCGTAAAGGCGAAGAACCCGCCGGTCAGCGTGGCKGCGTAGTGGACGCCGATGACCAGCACGATGGCCGGCAGCGCCCACCACCAGTGGCCGTAGCTGATGAGCGGACCGCGGCCGCGTCTCGGAGTGGGCGTCCTCTGGGCCTTCGGAGGCACGGTGAGGGCCCGAGTAGCATCTAGTTCAAACGTCATTGTCATCTGCTTTCTGAGTCGTGGTCAGGCGCCGTCACCGGCGAGTGAGGCCTAGTGACCCGTCGATCCCTTGGTCAGAGCGGGGGCATGTTCGGAACGACGAGGTTCAACCAGGTGGATGCGAGCAGCTCGTTGCCTTCCTGCGTGGGGTGGATGCCGTCGTCGACCAGCCGTTCTGGGCGGGTCGTGCGTGCAGCGTCGCGGAAGATCTCGTCGAGCGGGACTAGTTGAGCGTCGTACCGGAGAGCGAGACGGCGTGCGATCTCGATCTTGTCGTTGAGGTCCTCGTCGTGCCACCGGGCCTGATCCTCCGTTAGCGGCACCAGGAAGGGTTCCATCACCACAACGTGTTGAAGGCTTCGCAGTGCGCGCGCTTCGCGCAGGATGGTCTCGTAGTCTGACGCGAACTGCTCGGGGGGTGTAGGGTCTGCGGCGTCGTACCGCCTCCATGTGTCGTTGATACCCAYGAGCACGGTGAGCGTGCTTGGTTGGATAGCGATGCAGTCTTCGTGCCAGCGGGCGCGGAGATCACGTACCCGGTTTCCCGCGATTCCTCGGTTGACGAC
>NZ_JBFULL010000079.1:0-989 GCF_056400345.1 Microbacterium sp. P5_B6
GCCACTAGTAGGACCGCCAGCGCCGAGATCGCACTTCGCGCCAATCGTCGGCTACGACGGTGCTCGCGCACACTCTCTCCGATGAGTGCATCGCGATCGATGTCACGGATGGTCGCAACGAGATCAGCAATGCGTTCCGTGAATCGCGGGTCTTGCGTGCCCGCGGCTCCCTCATCCGCGAACCACCGCATGTCGATCCAGCGAGGCTCTTCTTCAAAGGCACCACGGAGCGGGGGAGGGATGCTATCGGTGATGATGGTGTCAAAGTCGTTGCGAGGGGAGTCCCACGAGATCTCACCGCTCGACTGCACTAGCAATATGCGCTCTGCGCTCCTATTTGCAACCCACCAAGCCACCTCTCGATTGACGTATTCCGAACCTGCGGCCTCCGGCGAGGCCAGGAGCACGAGCCACTCGGACTGGGACAAGCCTTCCTCGATGTTTGACCAAAGGGCCGCGCTGGCCGGCATGCTTGCATCGTCGAGAAACACGCGACTGACACGCTGTCGATTCCACGGTTTGGCGAATCGCTCGATTCCGTCGTGCACGGCGAGCGCGAGCGACGCGGACGGGACACGTGAGTACGAAATGAACGCGTCGAAGTTCGCAGTCGCCACGGAATCTCCCCACAGTCTTCGAGCTCCTGATGACAACTGGGAGCGAGGTTCTTCATGCTAGTGATTGCGCCCTCTATGCGTAGAGGGGAAGGATCCGGCTGGCTACAGCTGACGGCTCAACCTGTATGGTCGACCCTCGTCCTAAGTCGATCCGTGTGCCGGGGAAGCCGGTCCTGCGCCAAGCCGGCGAAATTGACCCGGCGGACTTTTCTGACATCAAGGTCACCTGCGGCCTTTGGAGTTCGCACAGCGCTAACCGGTTCGGAGCTGCCGCTGACACTGCCCTGACTCCCCGATGGCTACTCGATCTATGTGACGCCACTCGTTCCGGCGAGACGGAGAACTGGATCAACAGCTCTCAGGAGCTGGGAC
>NZ_JBFULL010000080.1:0-966 GCF_056400345.1 Microbacterium sp. P5_B6
CTCATACTCCGTGAGCGCCGAATGTGCTTCGGCGACATCGTCGCCCGGGTCGACCTCGGCCAAGCGCTGGAGGACGTTCACGTGCCATCCCTGAAGCGCCTTCGACCCGATCAGCTCGAGCGACTCAGGACGCGAGACGATCGTCCGCTCAACGGCGATCTTCCCCATCGCGTGAACGGCGGGCTTCGTGAGAAACGGGCTGATCGCGAGCAGTCTCCGCGCCCGATGCGGAAAGGGCCAGACGGCCCCGCCACTGAGACCGATCGGCAGGAGGTAGCCGTCCGAAAACGGGGCCGGCGGAGCCAGACGCACGGCTTCGAGCGTGCGAGCCAGATCCTCGACTTCGTCGACACGCGCCGCGGAAATGTCCCGCAATGCGAGGTCAGGAAGCTGCCGAACGAAATCAGCCGCGGGTGCCGCATCGATTGCACCGCCTTCCGCCTCATCCAGAACGAGTGCGGTGTCCCACGATCGGTCAAGCGTCATGTTCCGGCTCAGGATGATGAGTCGATGCGTGCGTGCCCCCTGAGCATCGATGAATCTGAGCGCCCAGATCTTCGGGTGGAAGATTGAGCTGCCCGGCGGCGGGGCGACCTCGAGAACGCTGTCCTCCACAAAGGTCAGAATGCTGCGATAGCTGGACGGAACATGGATGCCGCCCGCCTGGCAGAAGACCGTCGTGTGCTCCGCATAACGGCGCACCGCCTCCAACACTTGAATCGGGTCGACCGTGCTGAGGTCGTCTGAATCCACGCGATCGAAAAGCGCGAACGAAAGTGGAGCAAGGAGCAGCGAGGTCAGATTCAGCGAGTACGTGGTCCCGACCGCGATCTCGACCCCGTACCCCGCGGGCGGGCGCAGGGCATCTGTGAGCATCACTCTCGTCGATGGACTCAGCGTCACGACGCCACCCTCGCGGCGTAGAGATCCGGCAGATGTCGTTGAGCGACTTCCCAGCGATAACTG
>NZ_JBFULL010000081.1:0-862 GCF_056400345.1 Microbacterium sp. P5_B6
GTTCACCGCCGGGGAAGTACGGTGCGACGGCCGGTGCTCGTCCTGGCTCCTGAATGCGAACTTCCGGCGCCAGGCTCACATCCCGCGCGCGACTCATCATGTGCGTCGCGGTGATCTAACTGATCTCGACCGGCGACGTCAACGATCGCCATCAGATTCTGCTCCGGGTTCAGTCGCGTTCAACGAGTTTCTGGAGCTGAGCGTTGTACACGTAGTTCGTGATCTCGCCGGACATGATCATCGCCACCGACTGGTCGATCACGTCGCGCGAAACGACGAACCACTCCGAGGGGTCGTAGTTGCGGCCCTTGCGGTCGACTTGCGTCAGGTCGAGCCGCACCGAGGCGAACACGCGGTGAAGCAAGTGCTCCAGCACCGACGCCTTCACGTTGTACAGCCGGTAGTCCGCTACGACCTTCACTGGGGCCATGAGGTAGGTCGGCGACTTCTCTGCATTCTTGATGCGCTGCTCGACACTCGTGGTCGAGAAGCCGATCTTGTGCAGATCCTTCATGTTCGCGACCAATGGGTCGGTGCTCAGCGACTGCAGCACGTAGACGTGGCCGGTCTCGATGTCGCCGTCGAGAATGTCGTCTGCTGACGCTCCGGCCCGAAGGAGCGCCTGGCCCGCCTGCTCGTGCAATCGGATCGATAGGGACTGTCGGTACAGGGAAGACTCGGTGCCGTTCTCGAAGATCACACGGAGTCGCTGCTTCTGCTCCGCCTTGCCGCCGACGACCATCGACAGCGACTCGCCAACCTCCGCGACGAAAAGCAGCATGCCGTTGAGGAGGAAGAAGCGGCCCTCTTGAATCGTCTGCACTCCCTTGAATGGCGCGAGAACCATCGCCTCCTCCTGCAG
>NZ_JBFULL010000082.1:0-838 GCF_056400345.1 Microbacterium sp. P5_B6
CTCTGCAGGATGACCAACCCGGGAGGCTCGCTGGCCTTCTATCCCGCTGCCTGGCACGCATTGGTGGCATTGATCGTGCAGCTGTCGGGAGCCTCCATCCCGGCCGCCGTGAACGCGGTGACCCTCGTCATCTCGGCGGTGGTCTGGCCGCTCGGGATCGTGCTGCTCTCCCGCGCGCTGTTCGGCCGATCGCCGGTGCTCGCTGTGGCTGCGGGATTGCTCGCTGCCTCGCTGCCCCTGTTCCCGATCCTCCTCATGGATTACGGAGTGCTCTATCCCTATCAGCTGGGCATTGCGCTCCTGCCTGCGGCATTGGCTGCAGCGCTGCAGGTGCTCGGTCTCGCTGCCCGGCGAGCGACGACAAGCCTTCTGTGGTGGGCGATCGCCCTTCTCGGCGTGCTTCCCGGACTCGCGATGGCGCACCCGGGGGCACTCATGTCCTGGCTGGCCCTCACGGCGCCCATGGTGGTCGTGTTCGTCGTCGTTCGGTGGCGTGCGGCGACGGCGATGCGTACCCGCTGGCTCCTCGCCCTCGCCGCGGTCGCTTACCTCGTGGTCGGCCGTGTGCTCGTGCGCAGCCTCCGTCCTCCGTGGGACGCCCGGCAATGGCCGACCACGTCGAGCGTCTCTGATGCTCTCGTGTCGGTCGCGGCGATCACACCGTGGTATCAGGTCCCGGCTGTGCTCGCAGCGGTCGCGGTGCTCGCCGGAATCGTCTGGTCCCTCATCGCGCGGAGTCCGAGGTCTTTCGTCGCGGTCGGAATGTACGTGGTGGCCGCGGTGCTCTATGTCACGGTCGTGGCAGGGCCGTTCCCGCAGCTTCGCGACGCCCTCACCG
>NZ_JBFULL010000083.1:0-822 GCF_056400345.1 Microbacterium sp. P5_B6
GTCTATCTGGTCTTCGCCATCGAGGCGGTCCTCACCATCATCGTCGCCGGCATCCTTGGCCCCGTGATGGGATACATAATGTTCGGCGCCATCTTGACGATCGCGGTGCTTCCCATCTACATCCTGGCTGCCATCGCATGCCCGGTCTATTACCTGCGTTTCCGTCGGCAAGATTTCAACGTGTTCCTCCACCTCGTGATTCCGGGCCTGGGCGTCCTCTTCCTGATCCCAGCGTTCTTCGCTGGAGCGGGGATCCMCGTTTTGGGGTTCATCGCKCCACTCACCTTCCCCCTGAGCTTGGCCGGGCCGATTGTTCTGGTCTGGTATCTGATCGGAGTCGTGGTTGCGATCTACCTCTGGCGACGACGCCGAGAAAGCCTCATCGGGTTCGCGACTGACGGCGACGACTCAAGCGTGGCGGAGGGTGACCAACAGCCGGTGGCGGCCTGAGCGGCGGGGTTGGCGCACGGTCCCCTACTCGGTCGGCGTTCCCGGATCCCAATTCGGGAACGTCGACCTGCCCCTGTCTTCGTCGGCCGGCTCATCACAATGAGCCGCGCGCTGTGCGCCGGCGAGGACAGATGGGTGGGGATCAATAGCCCATCGGGGAGCGAGGCGTGTACTCACTCTCGAGTTGCTCGATCTCGGTCTCGATGAGGCGTACGTCCAATGCAGACACGGCATCCTCGAGATGACTGCGCTTAGTAGGCCCGATGATTGACGCCGAAACCGTCCTATTGCGCATGACCCAGGCGAGCGCCACTTGCGCCATGGAAATGCCCCTCCGCGCGGCGATTCGCTCAGTTGCATCGACGATTGCGC
>NZ_JBFULL010000084.1:0-707 GCF_056400345.1 Microbacterium sp. P5_B6
CCCTAGTTGCATTGGCGAATCCTCCGGCTCGGACGCCGCGAGGACTCAAGTCGGGACCGCTCCGGCCTTCCCAATGCACGGGACAGGGCAAATGCGACCGTGACAGTGATCGCAGCGAGCGCTTGGGGTTTCACATCATTCCCGCGCGAATCCTCCCTCCCGCCAGCCGGCCAGGACGTTCGCCGCGCGATTTGAACTACCTACCCCAACCGGGGTAGGTAGCACGTACCCCGGCTGGAGTAACTTCCGTCGTCTGCGCACGACGGGTGGCCCCCGGTGGGCCGAAATATCGCCGCAATTATCCAGTTGCGAGCAACTCGTGCCACATCCAGCGATTGCCGCCTTGCGTCGATGCCCGAGTAACTTGMCTCGGAGTTGATTCGTTTCAGCGACCCGGATTCAGTCTGTCGACCGAAGGAACAAGGATGTTCGCAGCTATTCGCATGCTTCGCCCAGGCGTGACCGTTGCTCTCACTCTGGCCATTGCCCTCGTCGCGACCGGTTGTGCCGGTAGCGTGTCGGGAGACAGCAGCGGCGGGGGAGGCGACTCGTCGAACCTGTCGATCACGATGCTGCCGAAGAACCTCGGCAACGCGTACTTCGACACCTCGACGAAGGGCGCGACCGAGGCGGCCGACGAGTTCGGCGGCACGCTCGATGAGGTCGGCCCCTCGGAGGCGAGCCCGACCTCGCAGGTGCAGTACATC
>NZ_JBFULL010000085.1:0-690 GCF_056400345.1 Microbacterium sp. P5_B6
GCATCAACCTCATCGACTCGGTGAACCCCTTCCAGCGAGCGTTTGAGGTTATGTCCAAATCGGTCACGCCCTCGGTGCTGAAGATCATTCAGGACCAGATCGCGGCGACGAGGATCGAGTTCACCGAAGAGGAGGCGCTGGCGCTGTTCCCGAGGATCCAGAACTGGGTCAAGGTCAACGGACGCCGCCCGGACGTGCGAGCCGAGGACCCCACCGAGAAGCAACTCGCGGCTGCGCTCCTGTTCTTGCAGAAGCTCAAGCAGCAGCGCGAGGCCGAAAAGCGCGCCACGGAGATGGTGACAGACGCATGACGACGAAGGATGAACTCGGCCCCATCGACTTCGTACAGCCTGATTTCCAAGCGATCCTCGACGCAGATGTCGACGGTCTGCTCGATACACCGGAGAAGCCCCAGAAGGTCACATCGTCCGACCGCCTCGAGCGGGCATTCCGAGAGATCAACGATTTCTACAGGGCGCACGATCGAGTGCCGAGTTCGTCGACTAGGGAGATCGCGGAGCGCAAGCTCGGCGCACGCCTTGACGGGCTCCGCGCCAGTGAGGAGCGAGCAAACGCGGTCAAACACCTGGACGAGTTCAGGCTGCTCGAGGCAGCCGAGGCGCCGGCGTCGATAGACGAGTTACTCGAGGGGGCCGATCTAGACGACCTGCTCGGCGACGACGGCGGCAT
>NZ_JBFULL010000086.1:0-659 GCF_056400345.1 Microbacterium sp. P5_B6
GTTCGTGTTCCTCGGGCTATTGAAGAGGCGTTTGGGGCCGGCGCGTTCAACCCCGGCCAAGGTATGCAGTCCAACCTTCCAAAGGCCGTTTCGCTCATCCTTGAGCTTGCGAKCGCATGGAACGCGTTGGACGGTGACTCTCAGGAGGAGGCGTTGAACGACCCGCTTCGGTGGCGAGGACTCGTGCTCGAGCTTCCGGGTGACCCCTTCCCGACCCAGCGGTACTCCCTAATGTTCCTCGTTCACCCCGGCTTCTTCGGCCCGATCGTTTCACCAGATGATCGCCGCAAGATCCGCGCCGCGTTCGCTGGCGAAATCGKGGGAGTGATGAGCGACGACTTGGACGTCGATCTCCAGCGAATCGTCCTCGAACTGCAGACCAAAGAGGGTGCGCCCATCAACTTCTATGAGGCGCCCTACGTCGATAGCTGGCGAACGCCAGCGACKTCGCCCGATCCTATCGAGCCGGTGCCCGAACCAGACCCGGAGCCGACGGTTCTTCTGAGCGAACGTGGCTTCGAGCATGCCGCTGTTCAAACGACCGTTCTGGCAGAAGATCTGCGACTGAGCGAGGAGTGGTTGCACGACGTCGTGCGCGCTCTTCATCGCCGTGGTCAGATCATCCTCTACGGGCCGCCCGGAACAGGGAAGACCTTCGT
>NZ_JBFULL010000087.1:0-603 GCF_056400345.1 Microbacterium sp. P5_B6
CCATTCGCTCTCGTCGGTGATGTTCTTCCAGGAGCGGGGTTTGAGGGGGTCGTGGCCGCGGGCGCATCCGCCGGCGTAGGCGCGGGTGAGGCGGGGGATGGTGAGGCTGAGTCGTTCGTGCCAKCCGATGGGGCCGAATCCGGCGTCGGATGCGTCGAACGCGGCGGTGTGCGCGGCGTGCAKGGCGGAGAGTTCTTCGACGAGCTGCCCGTGTTTGAACCAGCACGGTGGGACGACGGATTCGGAGATCCGGTAGCGGACGGTGAACCATTCCACCCATGCCCRCAGTTMCGTCCACGCGGCGGGCGCGTCCTCATCGGTGAGGGTGCGCCAGTTCACGACTTGCCCGCCGATGGGGGCGGAGCTGGCGTAGCGGATGTCGGGTTCGAAGTCGCTCATGTCCGCCGCGATGAGGTCGTCGGGGTCGTCCGGGTCCGCGTAGTCGGTCATGACGGACTCTCGGGGGTGGGTTGCAGTTTGCGGCGGAGCCGTTCCAGCGCGAACTGGCTTGCTGCGCGCCGTGTGCGGTTTCGGGAGAGGACGGCGTCGCGGTCGATGAGGCGGTGCAGCAGGTCGTGACAGTACGGGTGCATGGGCACGAGG
>NZ_JBFULL010000088.1:0-579 GCF_056400345.1 Microbacterium sp. P5_B6
TCACCGACGAGAGCGAATGGGACGCGTGGACCAGCCAGGCCCACGCCCACTGAGACACCCGAGCCCGGGCGCCTCACCAACAGGAAGGGAAACAACGATGACCACCAGAATCCCGGTCACCATCGAGGGCAACCTCACMGGTGACCCCGAACACGGCGCCGGGGAATCAGGCAACGAATACGCCCGGTTCACCATCGCCGTCAACGACCGCCGCCTCAACGACACCACCAACCGATGGGAAGACGCCGGCACCGTGTTCCACCGCGTCGTCGTGTTCAACCAGCAGTCCCGGCACGTCGCCGACTCGCTCCGCAAAGGCGACAGCGTCCTCGTCGCCGGCGACCTCCGATTCGGCACCTACACCGACAAGGAAACCGGGCAGACCCGCGAAACCCGCGACATCGTCGCCGACAACATCGGCGCATCACTGAAGTTCGCGGGAGTCACGGTGGACCGCTCCCCAAAAGCTGAAAGGCCCGCAGCAGACGCTACGGGCCCCACAGCAGTACCGGCCTCGTACGCCGGCACTGGGATGACACGCTGACCTGAACCAACAAGTAAGCGCGGCGGGAGTCACTG